>JBHEKR010000387.1:0-57414 GCA_041859365.1 Candidatus Hydrogenedentales bacterium | reverse complement strand
CAGCTCGCCGCGGAGAATGCGCGCATCGGCGTAGCCATGGCGGACCTCTATCCGAAGTTCTTCCTGACCGGGGGCGTTTCAGGCCAGAGCAATGTCGTTGGAAGCGCGCTGAACAATGCCAATCAACTGTGGAGCATTGGCCCCAGCGTGAGCTGGCCCATTTTCCAGGGCGGACGCATCCGCGCGAACATCGAAGTGCAGAATGAACGCCAGGAGCAGGCACTCATCCGCTATGAGCAGACGATCATGCAGGCCCTGGCCGACGTGGAGACCTCCCTCGTCTCCTTCAACGCAGAACAGGTGTACCGCCGTTCCGTGCAGGATGCCGTGGCGGCCAACCAACGTGCCGTCTCTCTGGCCAACGAGCGCTATGCGCGCGGTCTTGAAGGTTTCCTGAACGCGCTCCAAGCCCAGCGTGACCTCTTTCTAAGCGAGGATCAGTTGGTCCAGAGCGAGAGCATCATCCTCGCCAATCTGGTTTCTCTCTTCAAATCTCTGGGCGGTGGATGGGATCCGACCGCCCTGAGCGCCCCCGAAGGTTCCACACCCATGGACCCGGTGGAACCCGCCGCCGTGCCCTGAGCATCGCCCCCCGCGGTTTTATGATGCCCCCCCGCCGGGTTCGGCACGGATGCCGAGCCGGCGGGGGAGACCCCGTGATGGCGCCAGGTTTACCGTAGGCCCCGGATTACGTCCGGCGCCGTGGTAAGCGGCTTCCTGTTCCCCAGGCGCCACCGTATCGCGTAAGTCCTGTCCCAATGCGTAGGGCCGGTGGGCAGGTCGAAACACCCGCATCCCGGACCGCTGGTTCTCCACGTTATGGACTTACTACGTTATGATGCCATGATGGTGCAAGAAGCACGCCGATTGCGAATTCTGTTCAAGCGGCGGGTGGATACCCCGCAAATCGTCCTTTTTCGAGCAGCAACGACAGGGCGGACGCATGCTCTGGCGCAAGGATGCGTCAACTTTTCCCACCTCTTACCGCCTTTCGGCGGTTCCGTGATTTTTCGGATTCTTCGCCACATGACCGGGGATTTTTATCTGCTTGGTGCGGAAAAACACGCACATCGACCAGGGCTGCGCATGGAGGTAGAGATGGGGGAGTGTTTTAATACATTGAAAATAAAGCGCTTAGGTCCTTTGCTTGTCGGCGTATGGGGTATTGGCACGTAAAGTGCTCCGGTCTTTGGTGGATCGCATGGTGCCTTCCCACAGGAGACTGCTTATGACACGAAATCCAGCAAATAACGCAGGCATGAGTCTGGTCGAGGTTATGTTCGCCATGGGCATCCTCGCCACCACACTTTCGCTGCTCTTCGGCTCCCTGATCAGTATCAGCGTCGTGGGAAAGCTCAATGAGGAAAAGGCCGTCGCAAATACGGCGTTAAACAGCACGCTCGAAGAACTCCGGGGCATGCCCCTCAAAAACCTGCTCCTGTACACGCCCGATACGCCGGAAAAGCCCGGGGTGGAGCGATCCGTACTGCTGGAATGCTACGACGACGACGGCACCGCGGTCGAGCTTCCCATGGACCTCGCGGTGGATCCGGACTCAGGCGCACTGCTGGAGGCCTTGCCCGATCTGCCCAACCCCCTCGAGGTCAAAGCGACTCTCCTCTGGACCAATGAAAAGGGCCATGTCTTCAAGGTCTATTCCACAACGTCGGTGAGTCGCTGATATGAAACGCAAGCTGAATTCACGATCAGGCGTCACCCTGCTTGAAATGATGTTCTCCATGGCCATTCTCACGGCCGTCATGGGGGTCCTCTTCTCCCTTTCCCTGGGTATTGGCGATACGGCCCGTATTCAGGAAATGAAAGCCCGTTCCAACGATGAGGCCCGACGGGCCCTGCTCGCCGTTGTGCCTCGCCTCCGCCAGGCCCAGGGAACCAGCGTCAACATCGACGAAATGCCCGGGGATGTGCTGTCGTTCAACATGGCGACGGATATGGATGGAAACGGCACCGCCGTAAACGTGAGCGGAAACCTGGAAGTGGGAACCTTGGTGACTATCCAACGGGACACCGAAGATCTGAATGACGATGGTGTGGGCGCCGAGCAGTTGCTCATGATTCAAGGAGAGGAAATGACCGTGCTGGCCAATACCCTTTCGCCTGACGCGGGACCCGCGCCGGTGGCGGACGGGGAAGAGCCGGCGGCGAATACCGCAGGATTCTGGGTCGAAGAGCAGGCTGGTGGCGTGCTCATAACTATAAGAACACAAGGTACGTCCCGGCAGGGACACGTGATCCGTCAACAGTTCACCGAACTTGTGAATCCGAGGAACTAGCGATGGCAAAATCAACAAAAGCACGCGAAGAGGGCATGGCCCTCATGATGGCGGTATTCTTCATCGGCGTGGGCCTGGTCGTCGTGGGCGCTCTCATGACCCGATCACTCCAGCAGCGCAAAGTCGTGGAGCAGTACGAAGACTACACCACAAGTTTTCAGGGGGTTGAGGCCGCCCTGAGCCAGGCCAAAGTGGAACTGGAAAATGGTGAAGACGGCATTATAGGCATGGAAAGCTGGACGCCAGTCTACAACAATGACGGAGAAATTCAGCTTCCGGACTTTGACGCCGACGGGGTCACGCCCGTATCGTTCTCCTCCATGGAAGACGTAACCTTCGCGGCCTACACAGTTCAGTGGGAAGCGGACGGGCGCGATAGCAACTGCGACGGCGTTGTGGACGACATAACCGAGAGGGACATGTTCGCCGTATACGCCATGGCCCAAAACGGCGAGAACCTCCATCGGGTTGAAGCCGTCTTCGAAGCGAGCAACGTTAATGTGTGGGAGAACGCCATCTTTGCGGGATCCGGCCAGGCCGGCGGTCTGATTAACGGCAACGTGAGCATTCATGGCTCCGTCCACCTGTTGGGAGACAGCCTGGTAAATGGGGCCATGGCCCTCGCGGCGATTGACCTCAGCGGCACAAGCCTGATCCACAACAACTATGTGGATGTGCCTGCCTATCTTCAGGCGCGGGTGCCCGCACTGCCCCAGACCTCCTTCGAGGGGGAAACGGTTTATACCCTGGAAGCCAAGCTGCGGGCAAAGGCCGGCTTGGTAGGCATGTCGGGCAATTCCGAAATCGGCGAACCTCAAATTGGAGGTAACGCCTATAAAGAAACCATGGACGGTACCTTCGTCTCCAGTGGCTGGACCGGTAACTCCGTGGTGGACGACGGCAACCGAGGCGACCCCAAGGCCGTGTTCAGCGATAACGGCTGGGACGAATTGTACGATCTGGGTGACAAGGTACCCTTTCCATTGCTGACCGACGACTGGCGCGACCCCGACTCCGGCGCAAAGGTGCAGGATCCAGGCACGGGAACGTGGTACACCCACCAGGACTACTTCAATCAGGTTCTGGTCGCAAGCCCCAGCAATCCGAGCGACGGCACCTACACGGGCAACATCGTGCTCAATGTGAAGACCAGCAAGTTCTACTGGAACGCGACAACGGGCCAGGTGCTGAATGGCTCCCTGCCGGCCACCATGCCGGCGAGTACCGACGACTACATCTGGTTTGACAGCGCCACCGATACCATGAAGATGAACGGCCAGATCCGGATTAACGGTAACCTGACTTTCACAGGACAGGGTAACGACAGAACGGTCAATTACAGTGGTCGCGCGGCCTTGCTCGTCTATGGCGATGTTACCATTGACACCAATCTCATAACCTGCAACAATGGCGACAAGACGAATACAGCCAACAGTTTCCCCGTGAACAACATCATAGGTATCATGGCGTCGAACAACATGACCGTGGGTTCCACGGCGCAGTTGGATATCATGGGGGCCTTTTACGCCCAGAACAAAATCACGTCGGCCAAGCAGACCAACGTGATGGGCACCTTCGTCTCGAACTACTTTGACATGGGAACGAACGTGCCGAACATCTATCAGGTACCAGCGTTGGCGGACAATCTGCCTCTGGGCATGATCGGCAACTATCCTATCCTTGCGATTTCGCAGGTGTCCTGGAGAGAACTGGGCATATGAGTCTTACAAGAGCTCCGGAGTGGCTGAAATCGAATTGGTATATCCCGCTCCTGCTCGTGGGTGTGGTCGTGGCATTGGTCTTCGGGAACAGCCCCAAAGCCCCGGACCCGACCGCACCGGTCGACAAAGCGGTTGCCGCGAACGGTAATCAGAGTGCATTGCAACAGGAGTTTGAGCGCGCAAAGGCGAAGGCGAAAGACAAGGAGCAGTCCGCGCTCCCGGAAAAGTCCACTGACACCGTGATCGCCGAGCATACCGCCAAACTCGAAGAGAATCCACCGCCGGACGAATCCGCAGCGTTGCTCAGCGCGCTGGGGAACCTCCACAAGCAGAAGAAGCAGGATTTCGCGACGGCGGCGCGTTACTACGAACAGATCCTCCAAGACTATCCCGATTGGCCCGGTATCAAGGGGGTCTATCATCAGCTCATAACGTGTTACAGCCGCCTTGATGATCAGGGAAGCCTGCGCCTCCTCTACCGAAAGATGGTCGAAGTCTTTCCCCCGGAGAGCAATGAGTACCAGTTCGCGAAGGATGCCCTGGGAGAGTAGCGGTCGCTGGTCGCGGCAATCGTACGTTCCGACCCCGATAGAAATTGCGACTCCCCGCTGGCGCTGGCTGGCGGGGATTTTTTATCAGTCCCACGCTTGAAAGGCCATCAGCGGCGTGGACGTAGTCTGGAGCGCTGCTTTCGTATGGCGACAGGCGCCAGATCTTCATAGGGTCCCCGGAGCGGGCCCTATTTTTTCTGCGTAACCGCGATTTCATGGATGGGGGATTGGATCTCGCCCCCCAGGGTCCGGTAGATGGCCTGGGTGGTAAGTTTGTGGGTGCCCTCCGTCCATTCGGGCACCTCCAGCGTATACTCGATCATGGCCGGAAAAGACGGGATCTGAATCCATATCAATGTTGCTTGACCCGTGGCGCCTTTGGGAGGATCGATGGCCGGCTTGAGTTCCCCCTTTGTTCCCCCGTAGCGCCAGGCCTGGGGCAACGTCGTTCGCAGGGCCAGAGCCGTCACCGGTTCCGCTCCCGTGTAGTTTATGATCGTTTTTACCGTCAGTGTTGCGCCCGGCACATAAGGGCCGTCGACTTCCTGGGTCAGCGTGAGGTCAGGGGCCTGGGTATTCGTCGTCGACGATGGGGCCGCGATTTCTGTTGCGGGAACGGGCGACTCGGACGCCTGCTTCGAGCATCCCCCTATACCTGAGGCAATAGTGGCCGCCAGGGCGCTCCAACCCAGAATTCTCGCTAGTTTCTTCATCGTATTCGAGTCCATGGTGCTGTAAATAGTCCGGGCGCCTACGGTATCATGCGGCATGCCGCACTTGCACCGTTTCTATCATCCCCAGGGCGTTTCCGGCTCCGGATCGGCCCTTCTCTCTCCCGAGGAATCCCACCACGCACTGCGCGTGCTCCGCGTTCGGACCGGTGACACCGTCGAACTCTTTGACGGCCAGGGCCATGCCTGGACCGCTTCGGTCGGGGTTTTGTCCCGCGCTGAAGTCGCCGTGGAGGTGACGGGGGAGACTTTCACGCCCCGTGAACCGTCGCCGCTCACCCTGGCCCAGGCCTGGCTCCACCGGGACAAGGTCCTCGATGAACTCGTCCGCGAGGTCACCGCACTCGGCGTGGCGCACATCTGCTTCTACCGTGCCGCCCATTCCGAGAAGGCCCCCAGGTATTCCCCGAAGTGGACGCGCCTCGCCATCGACGCCTGCAAACAATGCGGTCGCCGCTGGCTCCCGGAAATAACCGTCGCCGCGACACTCGCCGAGGTTCTGGATCTGAACACCTCGGCCTTTATTGCCGTCGCCGCGATGGAAGGCCCCCATGTACCCGTGTCGTCCATCGGCCGGGGCCAGCCGGTCGTATACATCGTGGGGCCCGAAGGCGATTTCAGCGCGGACGAGACGGGAGCCCTGCGCGAGCGGGGGGCCCTTTCCTTAAGTCTCGGTCGCTATACTCTCCGGTCGGAAGCCGCCTCGGTAGCCGGTGTGACCCTGATCCAGCATCAACTGGGTGCGCTGGGTGGTAATGAAGTCTGAAGCCCACATGCTTGTTTTTCGTTTTCCACAACGCTACCATGGACCGCATGGGTGACGGACCACGTCGAGAGGCGTCATTCACCGAAATATCCACAATAGCATTGCAATGGGGAAGGAGAAATTGGCTCATGGCGGGAGACTGCCTGTTCTGCAAGATCGCGGCGGGGGAGATTCCCTCAACGCCCGTGTATTCCGACGACGAGTTCTATGCCTTTCGCGACATTAATCCCGGCGCTCCGATCCATTGCCTGATCGTGCCCCGACAGCATATAGCCCGCATCCATGAGGCCTGCCCCGAGGATGAGGCGCTGCTGGGCCGCATGCTGCTTCGCGCCAGCGCGATTGCCCAGGCGGAAGGTATCGCGGAGTCGGGCTATCGATTCGTTGTGAACTGCAACGAAGACGGCGGTCAGACTGTTTTCCATATCCACCTCCACATCCTCGGCGGGCGGTCGCTGGCGTGGCCTCCGGGATGAATCGCGGCGCCCACCGCACATGAGTTGTTCAACGCTGTCCGCCGCAGGAGGTCTCCCAGCCAGTGCCCCGAATGATTGATACCAGTACCCAGTTCTGCGCCGTCATTGGCAACCCCGTGGGCCATTCCCTGTCGCCGGCCATTCATAATGCGGCTTTTGCGGCGACCGGACTCAATTTTGTCTACGGCGCCTTTCGCGTGGAAGACGTGGGGGCCTGTCTCGCGGGCATGCGGGCCATGCATGGCTTTCGGGGGCTCAGCGTAACCATTCCACACAAGGTGGCCGCGATGGCCCATATGGACGATCTCGACGCCATGGCGCGCCGTGTGGGCTGCATCAACACGGTCACCAACGAAAACGGGCGGCTCCTCGGTAGCGTGACCGATGGCACGGGAACCCTTCGGGCCTTTCGCGAGGCGGGCGTGGAACTCAAGGGCAGAAGGATCTTGTTTCTTGGCGCCGGCGGCGCCGTGCGGGCCGTGGCTTTTGCGCTCGCGCTGGAGCCCGGGGTCGCGGGCCTGACTATCCTCGCCCGCGATAGCGCCAAAGCCGCCGAGCTGGCCCATGACCTGGAAAGCGCAGGCGGCTGCCCGGTCCGGAGCGGTGATCTCTCCGCCCAGATCGAAGGGGCGATGGCGGAGCACGATATTGTCATTCAAGGCACGCCCGTGGGCATGTACCCCCGCCACGAAGGGATGATGTGCATCCCCGAGGGCATGTTGCGACCGTCGCACATCGTTTTTGATATGGTGTACCGGCCGCTGAAGACCACCTTTATCCAGGAAGCCGAGGCGGCGGGTTGCACCGCGATCCTCGGTTCTGAAATGCTGGTTCACCAGGCCGCGCAGCAATTCGAGACCTGGACGGGCGTCGCCGCTCCGGTGGAGGTCATGCGCGGCGCTCTGCTCAATATTCTTAATGCGGAACCATCCTGACTGTTTTTGGGAGATGTTAGTGTGTGAAACAGCCGCGGGCGAACACCCCGGCTAGATCGGGAAATGGAATCAAAATGAAGGTCAAAACGTTTATTGCAAAGTCCAATCTGGACGGGCTGTCCCAGTGCGACGGCCAGATCAACGCGTGGCTCGAACGGGAAAAGGTGGTGGTCTCCTTCGTTCATCAGAGTTGTGGCCAGGAGCGACACCACGGCCAGAACGCCGACCCCATCGTGGTGACATCGATCTGGTACAACGAAGCCGAGTGATATCGCCCATTTCCGCCACCGCATTGTGCGGAAGCGGAGATGCGTGGTAGTATACGGCCCGGATTTGCGGTACCGGACGGCGATCGCCTCGCGGCGCGGCTATCCCGTATCGCCCCTGAGCCTCTGAGGACAAGACCACATGTTGATATCCAAGTACATCACGGAAGATTGCATCGCCACCAAGCTCAAAGCGGGCACCAAAGCGGACGTCCTCAAGGAGTTGACCAATCTCCTCTTCGAGAGCAAGAAGCTGAAAAACGCCGGACCCGCGCTAGACCAGATCATGGCGCGCGAAGCGACGGAGAGCACGGGTATAGGACACGGTATCGCCGTACCTCACGCGCGGGTGTCCGGACTCAAAAGTCTAATCTGCGCCGTAGGGAGAATCCCGGCCGGCCTCGAATTCCTCGCCGTCGACAAACATCCCGTTCACCTTATCTTCCTGATTTGCTATCCGCCTTCCCAGCAGACGACCTATCTCAATTTTATCGCCACCATCTCCAAACTCCTCCGCGATGGTGAGCACATGCAGGCAATTCTGGATGCGGCGGATGAAGCCGAAATCTTCCAGTTGCTGGAAAAACTCTCGGAATCCCTCATCAGCCAGGAGGAAACCTATGAGAGCCAGGTCAAGGCCGACCCCGACCTCTTGACCGCGCAGGACGCCCACGCCGACCTCGTGCTCCTCGCCCGGCTCCAGCTCTGCCAGGAGATGTATGAGGCCGCCCGCACCGGCAAGAAGCAGATCAAGCAGCGCATCGAGAACATCCGCGCCATGATTGACCCCCGCATCCTGAAGCACTATGACCGCCTCGCCAAGGGCCGCGCCCCCGCGCTGGTTCCGGTTGAAGGCGATACCTGCCAGGGCTGTTTCATGAAACTCCCCTCTCAGTACGCCCAGCGCGTCCGCCAGGATACCGACCACATACACACCTGCAATAACTGCAGCCGTTTCATCTACATCGTATAGAACGTCCTATGCGTCTGCCTGGGCATTGCAGTCGTTACCGCGGGCAGCGGCCAGGCGAAAGCAACCAGGAGGCTGATTCCGATGGACCCGAATACCGTTGACCAATACATCAAGCATGTTGCCCTCTTCAACGGCCTCAACCGCGAAGAAGTGGCCAAGATCTTTGCCAAAGGCATGACCATGCACGTCAGCGCCGGGCAGGACATCTTTATTCAGGGGACCGTCGGCAGCCAGATGTACGTGGTGCTGGGCGGGAAGCTGGGCGTGTTCGACGGCAACAAGTGTATTGCCGAGTTGCGCACGGGTGATATGTTCGGTGAGATGGCGCTGGTGAACAAAGAGCCGCGCAGTGCGACGGTCCGGGCGGTGAACGATAGTCGTCTGTTTGTGTTGACCGAGAGCACTTTTGAGCGGTTAATGTCGAAGCGAGTCGCCATTCGTGTGCTCCTCAACATCATCAAGACCCTCAGTCATCGCCTCAAGGACGCCAACAAACGGCTCATCAGCTAGTTGCTATTTGTCGGTTCTTGTTGGTTCGCCTTCTGCCTGCACGGACCCGAATCCATGCTCAATATCCCTCATACCCCGCGCTAAAGCCCGGCGCTTTCCTGCCGATAATAGGAACGTACGGATACACCGGAATTCCATCATGGGATGGGTAAACGCCGGTCCGGGTGCGGAGAAATCGGATGAGTGGTACCTTCAGCTCAGGTGGCTTGATCACCGGTATTGACAGCGGGACGTTGATCGCGCAGTTAATGCAGATTGAGCGCCGTCCCGTCCTGCGCATGGAAGACCGGATCAGCGCACTTGAAGCGCAGCGGACCGCCGTACGTACCCTCCGCACCACCCTCCAGACCCTGCGCAACACCGCGCAGGATTTCCGATTCAACAATATCTTCAATGCTTTCCAGTCCACGTCGAGCAAACCGGAAGTCCTCACGTCGTCGGTTACCGGTTCCGCGCCCGTCACCGGTTCCTTTGCCATCAACGTGACTCAGCTCGCCACCGCCACCGAGGCGGTAAGCAGCGGCTCCATCGGTGCGCCGATCAACACGGGGGCGGCCCTGAATTCCAGCGGCATCACCACCGATGTTACGTCGGGTAACTTCACCATCAACGGCGTGACCTTCGCGGTAGACCCGACCACGGACACCCTGGCCTCGATCCTCGCGGACATTAACAGCAGCGCCGCGGGTGTTACCGCCTCCTACGATTCATTGACCGACAAAGTGTCCATCACCAATACGACCCCGGGCGACGCGAGTTTCATCAACTTCGGGGGGACCGATTCCAATACGAGCAACTTCCTCGACGTGATAAACGTCCGGGGCGCCACCCAGGCGGCGGGCGTCGGCGGCTCCACAACCGTCTCGAGCACGCGGAATCTGGGTGCGGTATCCACCACCGAAGCGTTGAATTCCGCCAATGTGAACGGCACGGTGACCTCGGGCACCTTTTCGGTGAACGGTGTCGCTATCACGATCGATCCTTCCTCCGATACGATCCTCGACGTCATCGGAGCCATCAACGAATCTGAAGCGGGCGTTACGGCCAGCTACGACACGGCGACCGACACCATTCGCGTCGTGTCCAATACCCTGGGCAGCCCTACGATCCGCTTTGGCAGTGCCGGGGACACCAGTAACTTTCTGGACCTGGTCAACCTGGATACGGCGGTGCAGACGGCGGGCGTGGACTCCAAGTTTACCGTCAATGGCGGCCCGGTTCAGACGCGCAACACCAATTCGGTTTCCGATGCTATCGGCGGGGTGACCCTCGATCTGCTAAGCGTCGGGACCAGCACGGTGACCATTTCGAGCGACGAAGATGCGATCGTTGAAGACATCCAGAAATTTGTGGAGGAGTTCAACGCCGCGCTCAATGAAGTGAGGAGCCTCGTCGGCCCCGAAGGAGTCTTACGGGGCGATGGCGGGATACGGTCGATTGAAACCTACCTCGTGGGCACCGTATTTTCACAGGTGTCCGGGTTGAGCGGCGATTTCCAAAGCATGATCGACCTGGGCATATCGAGCGGCGAGGATTTCAACAGCGATCTGCCCCTGAATATTACGCTGGACGAAGAAAAATTTCGGGAGGCGCTTAAGGCGGATCGTTCCGGGGTGATCAGTGTATTTGTCAACAATGCCGGAAATGGCATCGCGGACCAGCTTTTTACCTTTCTCGACGACGCGACCAAGACCACGGGTTTCCTGAACGAGCGCTCCAAAGACAATGGCACCATCGATCAGCAAATCCAGAGTACCAACGATCAGATCGACCGGTTGGAAGACCGGCTCCTGCAGCGTGAGAACCGGCTGCGTCGGCAATTCACCTCGCTGGAGCAGATTTCCGCCGTTTACCAGAATCAGGCGGCGGCCCTTTCCAGACTGGGCTCCTTCTAACCCCCTTTTTAGGGCCTTGCCGACGTACCGGAAAGGCGCTATGATTACCAGTGTATGTGGGACATAACATTCAAGGAGTACTGCCATGCCCGCTTCTTCCAAGCTGAACACGTATACGACGGTGGATGTTGAGACGGCGTCTCAGGGAAAGCTGGTCGTCATGCTGTTCAACGGCGCCATCAAGCGCGCGGAAGAAGCCAAGCGTCAGTTGGAAAAGAAGAAATTCGAGAGCGTCCACAATAACCTCATTCGTTCCCAGGAAATTGTGGCGGAATTGCGCGGCTCCCTCGACATGCGCCACGGCGAGGTCGCGAAGAATCTGGACCGGCTCTATGAGTACTTCCAGCACCTGTTGATCACGGCCAATGTGAAGAAAACCGAGGCCCCCATTGTTGAGTGCATCAATCTGATGACGGACATGCGGGACACCTGGCAGGAGGCCTTCCGTAAGGCGGCGGAAGAGCGCCCGCCCGAGGCGCCCCGGATCAACCAGCATGGCGCCGCCGTGTTGAATCTTCAAGGCTGAGAAAGTCCGAAATTGCGAGGCCCCTTCCCACACGGGAAGGGGCCTTTTATTGGGGACTGCATCCGCCTGGTACACGACCTGTTTTTTTGGAGTCATGTCTTCTGGCCAGGTGGTGGCTGTCCCCCCAGAAATCGCCTGAGACGATTCCTATCCACCCCCGTCGATCTTCTGTAGTCAAACCTGTCTACCCGTGGCTGATTTTCGTTCCCAGGAGCACCAGGAACTGGGCCAGCCAGGCCGGGTGGGCGGGCCAGGCCGGGGCCGAAACGAGGTTGCCTTCCGTGTGGGCGGCGTTCACGGGGATGTCCTGGAAAGTGCCGCCCGCCGCCGTTACTTCGGGGCCGACCGCCGGATAGCAACTACAGGCCCGCCCCTTCAGCACACCCGCCGCCGTCAGGATCTGCAGGCCATGGCAAATCGCGGCCACGGGCTTGTTCGTCTCGAAGAAATGGCGGCAGATATCGAGGACCTGGCCATTCAGCCGGAGATATTCCGGTGCGCGGCCACCTGGCAGCACCAGGGCGTCGTAGTCCGCAGGACTCACGCTCGCAAAGTCGGCGTTCAGGGCGAAGTTGTGCCCCGGCTTCTCGCTGTAAGTCTGGTCGCCTTCAAAGTCGTGAATCGCCGTGCGGACCTTTTCGCCCGCATCGCGGCCGGGACAAACCGCGTGTACCGTGTGGCCGGTCATCATCAGGGCCTGAAAGGGCACCATGACTTCATAGTCCTCAACAAAATCCCCGACGATCATCAGGATCTTTTTCGCTGGCATTGGAGTCTCCTCGTGCAGGTTGAATGCGACCCGAAGGGCGCGGTGATGATGCCATTGTACACCAGCGCGCCGTCATTTCTGTGTTATGCTTCCGCCATGTCCGCCACCTATCGTCCGCCCTTCGCTGAAATCCTTCGCGCCACTTTCGAAACGCGACCCAATCGCTTTCTCGTTCTGTGCCGTCTTCCATCGGGGGAGAGCGTCCGTGCCTTCCTGCCCAATCCCGGGCGGCTCCAGGAATTGTTGCTGCCCGGCGTAGAAGTTTACCTCGTGCCGGCCGCCATCACGGCCTCGCGGAAAACGCCCTATACCATGGTCGGCGTCGCGGGAATTGATCGTCCGATCTTTCTTCACACCCATGTGAATAATGATGTGGCGCGGTACCTCCTGGAGCGCGGACTCGTGCCCGGTCTTGAGCATGCCCGAATCGTCCGCGCCGAAGTCCCATTGGGCCACAGTCGCTTCGACTTTCTCCTGGAAGCGGACGGGAAACCAGTCTATCTTGAGGTAAAGTCCTGCACGCTCTTCGGCAATCGCGTCGCCATGTTTCCAGATGCCGTAACCGCCCGGGGCCGCCGCCACCTGGAAGAGCTCGCGGCCCTCTCTAAGAGCGGCGTTCGGACGGCGGTCCTGTTCGTCATTCATTCGGGGGAGGTTCGCTGGTTCATGCCGGACTACCACACCGATCCCGCGTTCAGCAGGACCCTCCTCGAAGTGCGCGGCGCTATCGAGATCATTCCCCTCGCCGTCTCGTGGCGGCGGGATTTCCGACTGGGTGCTACCGTGCGCCACGTGCCGATTCCATGGGACTATGTGGCGCGCGAGCTGGGTGATCGTGGCAATATTATCGTCGTGTGTCGCGCGCGGACGTCCGAAAAAGACGTTTACCGTCTGCTGACCGGATGGCGGGCTTTGGGTCTTTTCGCCTATCTCCGGACGCTGCACAAGTCCCCGGTTCTTGCAGGACTGACGTTCATCGAGTATTTTGCCATCGTCTCTTCGGTCGATCACCAGGAGAAAATCGTGGCCATGTTTTCGAGACGCTATCCCGGAAGCGGCGGCGCAATCCCTCCGCTCCTTGATGGTCTGGTGGCGTGTGGCGTTTCCGATTCCGACCCCCGCAATGATCGCGAATTTCACCAGTTACTGGCGCATTTTCGCATGGCACACCCGTAGCGTCCCAAAATGGGAATGGAGATCGCTCGCTTGAACCCCCGGACCTGTAACGCATCAAACTACCGTGAATATAGTAGCTGACGGGCTCGTCAATACCAGTGATGGTAATGGCGTTGTCAAGTAATAATTGATTTTATAATTCAATTTCCTTGATTTATTCGCGAATCTATGTTACATATTCGTTTGAATCGAGTGTTGCTGGGCAGCGAGACCGGAAAGACGTTGGCGCCATGTGCCTTCTGTTCGGTCTGTCCTTCGCTCGACACAATGAGGTAGCGCATCGTGATGGAATCGTTGACGAGGAAAGAGCTCGAGGAAGTCAAACGGCATAAGTATTTTATGTCGGAAGCCTGCGGCTATGACGTGGGTTACGAAGCGGCTTGCGAAGACTGGATGACCTACCACGCGGCTACATTTCGACAGCGTGAGCAGGCTCGAATGCTCGACATGCAGCGCGAGGAAATCGCGCGGCATAAATGGATTGAATCCGAAAAAGCCAACCGTGATCTGGGTCGCGATGCCGCGCTCGACTGGGTCCTCAAATACGCCGCGCAGTGGCGGGCCTGGTACAACACCAATTGCCTTGGCTGAGTCGTTCTCCCTCCTCTCAAAATTACGCTCCGGATAACCTCGACCGAGCTCAGCGCTTGCCCGCCCTCTTGCGGCTTCTTCTCCCGCCCCCACGGTCTCACAAAAACTTGTTGCACAATCCCGACAAGATCGTAATAATGCTGCAAAGCAATTCGACAGTCCGGGTCTGAACTTGGGCGCAAGGGAGATGTGGGGTGCAACTGAATGTTTCACCGGAGATCGGCGATATACTTGAGAAGGCCGCTGCCATCAGCGCCAATCAGGGGAGCTACTTCGTCGGCGTCAACCACGTGTTGACTGCGCTTCTGGAGTCGGCGGGCCAACTCCCGGAAGGCGTCCGTGAACGTTATCTGAGTGACCTCTTCTCCGTGCAGCGCGAGGTAAACCGGATGGCGTGGACGGGCAATGCGAGCACACCCTCGGGCGAGACCTTTTATACCCCGCGCTGCATTCATCTCATTTCCCAGGCCTCTAAGCTGGCCACGCGCATCGGGCACGGTAAACCCCTGGCGGGCCATCTGCTTCTGGCGCTGCTTCGCGATGAGCTCTCCGCGCCCGCCCGCGCCATGGATCGCCTTGGCCTCGATCGGGCCGCCTGCAATCAGCAGCTTCAGGGTGAACTGGGCTTCGTGTCCCCCCAGGCCTACCACAAGGTTACGCCTCTTCCCGACTATTCCGAAGTGCAATTGCAGAACATCCCCGCCGCCAAGAGCGCCCGTTCGGCCAGCGCCGCCGTGGGGTCCTCTTCGTCCTCGCCGATACCCCGTGACGAAGTCGTGCCCCTGCCCAATCAATCGGGCCCCCTGACCCGTGATTTGACCGAGGCCGCCCACCGGGGCGCTTTGCAGGAGGCCACAGGTCGGGACGACGAGATGTTCGAGGTGCTTCAAATCCTCACCCGCAAGACGAAGAACAACGTGATGCTGGTGGGCGAAGCGGGCGTGGGGAAGACCCAGATCGTGGAAGGACTGGCGCTCCGGATCGCGAAGGACGGAAAGAGCAGCGGCCTTCCGCCCTTCCGCATCCTCGAGTTGAATATTGCGGCCTTGATGACCGGCACCCAGTATCGGGGGGCCTTCGAGGAAAAAGTGCTCGCGCTGATCGAGCAGGTGAAACGCTCGGAACACGCCGTGCTGTTTATCGACGAAGTCCACCTCATCATGGGAGCGGGCGCCACCGACGGCGATGGGATGGATCTGGCCAATCTATTGAAGCCGGAATTGTCCCGGGGCGAATTTCGGTGCATCGGCGCCACGACCCTCCAGGAGTACCGCAAATTCGTCGAAAAGGATCCGGCGGTGGAGCGACGTTTCCAGATGGTGCGCGTGGACGAGTTGTCCGCCGAGGCGTCGTATGAAGTCCTCAAGCGCGTGCGGCCCACGCTCGAGAAACACCATGGCGTACACATTCATCGACGCACCCTGAAGGCGGCCATCGATCTGACCGTGCGCTACATGCCCAACCGCAACCTGCCCGACAAGGCCATTGATGTCCTGGATCAGGCGTGCGCGCGCCACCGGCTGCGCAGTCTCATGATGCGCAAGAAAGACCTGCGGGAATCGGACAATCCCGATACCGACGGCGAGCGCAGTGTGACGCCCCACTCGATCCGTAAAGTGGTCAGCCAGATCACCGCGATTCCCCTCGAACAGCTCACGGCCGACGAGCGGATGTATCTCAATAACCTCGATCAGGTTCTGAAAAAACAATTGATCGGCCAGGACGAAGCGGTTAATCGGGCGGTCTCCGCGGTAAAAAAATCCCGAACGGGCCTCTCCGATCCGAACCGCCCCGATTCCATCATGCTCTTTCTCGGTCCAACGGGCGTGGGGAAGACCCAGTTGGCCAAGTTGCTGGCCCAGCATCTTTTCGGCTCGTCCAGCCACCTCATTGTCTTCGACATGTCCGAATACAGCGAGGAGCATTCCATCGCCAAATTGATCGGTGCGCCGCCCGGCTATGTGGGTCATGAAGAGGAGGGCGTGCTGACGGGGGCCGTGAAGAATGCGCCCTTCTCCATCCTGCTCTTCGATGAAATCGAAAAAGCCCACTCCCGTATCTTCGATCTTTTTCTGCCCATGTTCGACGAGGGCCGCTTGCGCGATTCGCGGGGGCGCGAGGTGAGCTTCAAGAACTGCATCATCATCATTACCTCCAATATCGGCTCTGACCTGCTGTTGCAGGCCGAGGCGGCGGTCGCCCAGGAGGCCCTGATTCAGGCCCTGCGCGATCACTTCCGCCCCGAGTTTGTGAACCGCCTCGATCAGGTGGTGCCCTTCTACCCGCTCCTTTCCGAGGACGTGCGCAACATACTGCGCCTGGAGGTCAATGCCATCCGCAATCGACTTCAGGAGAAGCAGATCGGTATCCGAATGTACCAGCGGGCCTATGAATACATCGCCCGCGAGGGTTACAGCCGTGAATACGGCGCGCGGGAACTTCGCCGCGCCGTGGATCGTTTCGTGACCACGCCCATCAGCGACGGGTTGATCGATGGGCGCTTCGAAAGCGGCGATATGATCGACATCCTGATTGCGGACGACAACACACTGATCTACCGCAAGGGCAAACCGGCCAACAGCATGCCGAGGATCGCGCCATGAGCCAACCCGACATGCTGGAAATTATCAATGGACCGGAAGACGGCACCGAGTTTCCGATCAACCGCGCACCGCTGATCATCGGCAGCGATATGAGCTGTGAGGTGAATATTCGGCTCGACGAAGCCGTACAGCGCTACCATGCCCGGCTTACCGCCGTGGGTGATGGGTACCGCGTGCGCAAGATTCATGGGGGCATTCTCGCGGTCAATGGGAAGTCCACCGGGGTGATCCGATCGCGCGTGCTCCGGGAGGGCGGCGTGCTGACCGTGGGGAAAACGGAGTTCTATCTTCGATGCGCTCCCGATGGTCTGGCTCGCCGGAGTCGGGGCCTCCCCGTCGAGAACGATGTCGTGTGGTCCCTGCGCGTGCTGGCGCGCAAGCTCTGGTCCGCCGCCTGGTGGGTGGGCACCTTGAGCGGGGGCACTTCCCGTTTCGTTCGCGGCCTCGCCATCCTGTTTATCGTGGCGGTGGTCGCGGGATACTTCCGCCCCGGATTGCCAGGTGAAATCCAGTACTTCATACAGCGGGGCATCGCCAGCATTCTGGAGCTCTTGCGTCCCTTTCTAAACGGGCCTTCTTGAGTCCTGGCCGCGCCCGCAGCGCCCCCCCTGCGTGGTCGGGTTCTGGTTCGGCATGCGACCGGCGCGTCGTGTATACTTTTTACACGGGTAGCAGTCCGGAACGGAGGCAGCAGGCGGCCTATGACACACGTGAAGCGATTCGGCAGGTTGGTGGGGGACAGCCGTCAGATGCGGCGGGTCTATACGATGATCCGCAAAGGGGCCGCCGTCGATATGCCGGTGCTCATAGTCGGCGAGACGGGATCGGGCAAGGAATTGGTGGCGCGCGAGTTGCATGATCGAAGTGATCGCCGCCGAGGGCCCTTCGTGGCTTTCAACACCGGCGCCATTTCCAACGACCTCATCGCAAGCGAGCTGTTCGGACACAAGCGGGGCGCGTTCACCGGGGCTACGGACGATGAACTGGGGCGTCTGCGCGAAGCACACGGCGGCACCCTGTTTCTCGACGAGATCGGAACGATGGACACGCGCATGCAGATTGCCCTGCTCCGCGCGCTGGAAGAGAAGAAGATACGCCCCATCGGCGCCAAGCGCGACGTGCCCACGGACTTCCGCTTGATCGCGGCCACCAATGAGGATCTGGAGATCGCGGTGCGCGAAGGCCGCTTCCGAGAAGACCTCTACTACCGCCTTAAGGTGCTCTGCATCAGACTGCCCGCCTTGCGACACCGAAGCGATGACATTCCCATGCTCTGCAAGGATTTTATTCGCAGCATTAACCGCGAATACGAGTTCGACATTCAGGGTATCTCCCCCGAAGCTCTGGAGTCGCTCCTGGGCTATGAATGGCCGGGAAACCTCCGTGAACTGAAAAATGTGCTGGCGCAAGCCACGGTCACGGCCTCGACGGGCATCATTCAGTTGCGCCACATGCCGGGGCGCGTCGCGGAAGTTTCGGATCATGATTTCGGTCCGGCTTCCCACGATTTGTCGCACCATGCGCTGGCCGTGGATGCAGGGGCCCTCGCACCGCCGCCCGGCAATGGCGGTGGCGCGGAGCTGGCCCGGGACGTTTCCGGAAATGGCGTCTTCATCCCCGCCGGTTATACCCTTGACGAAGTGCAGCGGGCCTACACCCTCCAGACCCTCGCGCGCTGCAACAACAACAAGACCCTGGCCGCCCGGCAGCTCAACGTGAGCCGCAAGGCGCTCTACGATAAGCTTGTACGCTGGGGTGCGGCCAAAGCCACCGATCAGTAAGGGCGAATCCCGCGCGCTGGCCATCGCCGAAGGTCCGCGCCATCGTATAGGATCTATACAGTGCGGTAACGGATTGACACGCTTTTTTACGCATTTGGCCCCGTTTTCATTGGCATGCTCCTTGCCTCTGCACAGGTGGTGCGGCAGCAACCTGTTGCCCAACGAACCGAAGGAGTTTGAACCATGAAAACGTACACACTATGGCCCATGCTGGCCGCGCTTCTGTTTCTCGCCGCGGCAGGGTGCAAGCCAGAACCCGCTCCCGAACAGGGTATGCCTCTTCCGCCAACACCGGGTGCGCCCGTGAACGGGGAATCGGAGACGCGTCACGAGATCACCGTAGAGACGGATCGCAGCCTCGAAGAAAAGAGTCGGGAACTCGGTCAGGAAGTCCGCGAGTTTGCCGACGACGTGAAGGATGAGGCCAAGGATGCGAAGAATGAAGTGAAGGACTTTCTTCAGGAGGGTCAGGATTCCGCACAGCATAAGTGGAACGAGAGTGTAGAAGCGCTGGACGAGAAATTGGAAGACTTGCGTCATAAGATGGACGAACTTGGCGACCAGGCGAATGCGAATGCAAGAGACAGCTGGGCCAGGCTCGAAGCGGAGCGCGCCGAGTTGGCAAAAGAATTCGAAGCGTTGAAAGCCTCCACCGCCGAGACAGTTAACGATGTGAACGCCAGGATTGAAGAGCGCCTGAAGAAGCTGGGCGACGCGGTTGAGGCGTTCAAGGAAGGTCTGAACGAGTAGTCGTCGCCAGCCGATTTTCCGCGTTGGGCCCCACCCGAATTTGTCCCGAACTGCACGGGAAGCCTCGGGTGGGGCTCTTCGCAGGGAGCACCAGGATGAATTGCAGGCTTGGACTTACTCCCCGGGCCTTCCTTCCGGTGCGGGTGGCGGTGGTACCGCACCCGCAGCGTCTTTTCTTACAGCGGGCGCGCTCGCCGGCGGCTTGCCGTCGGCTTTGGGAATGGGGGGGAAGGCCTCGCCGGGTTTGCGTTCCACAGGGTTCACGCTCATGCGTTTCCAGTCGATTTCGCCTTGCGGTTTCGTGTTGACGGGGCGATACTTGCGAAAGGCATGGTAGTTTCGGAAAAGGATTTTCGAAAGCAGGTCGTCGGACAGATTCAGACCGTTCAGCGTCACATCGGGAATGGCGGGGGAGGTGTAGGTATCCTTCGTGAGCATGTCGATATAGGCCTGGAACTGTACCGGCGCCCAGTCGTCCTTGCGGCCCTTGATCATGACCAGGTCCGTGGCGAACATGAAACGATCGGGATACCTCTTGAAAATTCGTTTGAACTTATCCGGCTCCTTGGAGATGTAGAGCAGCCGCTCCTTCATGAAATAGTCGCCGAAGCTCACATCGGTATAGAGATTGGGGAAGGTATCCAGCAATTCCTGCAGCCGATTGCTTTTGACGGTCGAAAGTATGAAATGGGGCGCGACAACCTTCATATCGGGGAACTGGGTCAGCACCGCGACAAATTCTTCCGCAAAGCCCTTCTTCTCGTTGAAGGGATTTACATGCAGCACGATGGGGATGAAGTTCTCCTGACACCAGGCGTAGAAGGGCAGCATGGCGGGGTCGTCCATCGCCATGGGGTGAAACATGTACTCATGCTTCTTGGTGACATAGCCGTGCCCCGTGTAGAGCTTTACGCCGGTGGCCCCGCGCTTGACGAGATCCTGGATTTTCGCCAGCTTGTCCGGGTCCTCGGGGCTGAGCGTGGGCCACGCTTCGAAGCGGCCGGGGTAGGCCTGAACGATCTTCAACAGCTCTTCGTTGTTCTCATCGTAGCCGGTGAAACCCACGGGCTCGTTCATCGTAAGGGTAAACTTCGAACTGCCCATGAGACACATCGACTGAATGCCGAACTGGTCCATGGCCTTTAGAAACAGCGGCGCTTCCGCGAGGCTTTCAATGTGTTCGTGCACATCGATGATGAGCCGCTTCTCCTTCATGTCCGCCAGACTCATGGGGCCGGGATCGACCCAGTCCGTCAGGGGCTCACCATGGCTTGGTGGCGCCACAGCGGGCTCCGCGGGAGGGGCAGCCTCAGTCGGGGTCGTGGCCGCCAGGTCCGCCTTGTCGGCGCCTGGCGCCCCGGGGGTTGGGGCGACGCCCCTGAACCCTATGACCAGGACAACGGCAAAGCCGAGGACGATGGCCGCGCCCACAATCGACGGTATGACCCGGTTACCTTTTGGGAGCACCGGCTTCTGCCGCCAATCGGGAATCAGGGGCTCGTCCAGGGCACGGTGGTCGGCCGTATTCAGTGAAACAGACTTAGGCCTGTGGTTCTCGGGTAGCAGGGCCTCCTTGAGCGAGGGTGTGTCTTCGGACGAAGTCCGGTGCTCGCGGCGAGCCTTTTTCGGTGCCGGGCGACTCTTCCTGGCCGGAAGGGGGGGCGTGCCCGGATTCTCGGGCATGAGCGCATCCTTCAGCGAGGGCTCCTTGCGTTCATGGGGGTCGCGATGATCATCGTCGTGGTGCTTGCTCATTCGTACTGCCTCTACGTTTGCCAGTGGCCGCTTTCGGAAGGGCCCGAACCAGTATACGGTTTTGGTTACGCCGTAGGAAACTTGCCGTGGCGGGAAATCGGATGGATCGGCCCGATGCGACCAGTCAGTTTTTCCGATTGGCCTGAGCCCCGAAGCTCCCGGGCTTTCATCCTTCATTTTGACCCCCGTATGCATAGTCCGTATAATCAGAGAATCCCATGAGCCCGCAGCGGGCTTCCCCTATCTTGATTGCACCGGAAAGTCTTTACTCATGAAATTGCTCGTCGAAGGCGCCTCCTTGCGCGGCACTGCGGAAATCCCCGGCTCCAAATCTCACTGTATTCGCGCCGTGGCCATCGCGTCTCTGGCGCCGGGTGAAAGTGTCATTCGCCAGCCCCTGGACTCCGAGGACGCCCGCGCCGCCTTTCGCGCCTACAAGGCCTTCGGCGCGACCATCGCAGACGAAGGCGACTGCTGGCGGGTGCAGGGGTTCGGCGGTAAACCGCAGACGCCCGACTGCGTGATCGACGTGGCCAACTCCGGCACCACGATGCGTATCGCCCTGGGCAGCGCCACGCTGAACCCCGACGGTATCACGGTGCTCACGGGGGACAAGCAAGTGTGCAGTCGTCCCTGCGGGCCCCTGGCGAAGTCCCTCAACGATCTCGGCGCAAAGGTGCGATCCACGCGCGGCGGCAGCACCCCACCTTTTGTGGTGGAAGGCACCTTGCGCGGCGGCAAGACTTCGATTGAAGCCGTGACGAGTCAGTATGTGACCTCGTTGCTTATCAATACGCCGCTCGCGGAAAACGATAGCCACATCCTCGTGCCCCTGCTGAACGAGCGCCCCTACGTGGGCATTACCCTCGACTGGATCCGCCGCCAGGGCATCAAAGTGGAAGCCGCCGACGACTGGAGCGAATTCCACGTCCCCGGCGGGCAGACCTATCTCCCTGTGGACCGGCGCATCCCCGGCGACTTTTCTTCCGCGACCTTCTTCCTCGCGGCAGGCGCGATGGGCGACAATGAGGTTTACTCCTCCGGCCTCGATATGGGCGATACCCAGGGCGACAAGGCCGTGGTGGACTATCTTAAGCAGATGGGCGCGGAGGTGCGCATCGAAGCCGAAGGCATCAACGTGCGCGCGAAGGAGCTGGTGGGTTGCGAGATCGACATGAACGCCACCCCTGACGCGCTACCCATGATGGCCGTGGTCGGCTGCTTCGCGAAAGGTACGACCCGGCTGGTCAATGTGCCCCAGGCGCGTCTGAAGGAGACGGATCGCATCGCGGTGATGAATCAGGAATTATCAAAGATGGGCGCGAAGATCACCGAGCTGCCCGACGGCCTGATTATCGAGCAGAGCGAGCTGCATCCCGCCGAGGTGGAAGGTCACGACGATCACCGCGTGGTCATGTCCCTGGCGATTGCGGGTTCCATGCTGCCCGGCACGACCACCATTAACGGCTGCGAGGCGATGAATATCACCTTCCCGACCTTCTGCGAAGCCCTCGTGGGCCTCGGCGGAAAAGCGCGGGTGGTTTGAGGGGACGGACACGCGCCCGCCACTTTTTCGAGCGCGATTCCCTTTGCGTATTTCAGGCTACTGCACGTTGCAGCAAGTTCGAGAAAGCGCGTGCCTGTACCCGTGGATGAGTGTGATGACGTCGGCTTATTCGGCGTCATGTTCTCGGTACGACGTCGTGTAACTCCCTTTCAGGGACAACAGCGACAGCGGGGACGGCAGGCTGTGGAGTTTCTGCCGTCCCTGCTATCGCTGACGTCCCTGCAATCTGAATCTCGGACGGTGGCTTTAAACTGCTCTTCAGGCGAAAGGAGTTTCCATGGACTGGCGCTATTTCGACGCCCAACAGGATCAGGACGCGGCGGAGCGCCTCTGGCACGAAGCCGGGTGGCTGAACCGTCCCGATCCCCAGGCCTGCAAAGGCATGGCGGCTTACACCGCCGCCGCGAAGGGCTATGCGGGGCTGGTTCACGGCGCGCCCGAGTGTTTTGTGTTCACTGCTCCGGGCAACATTCGCCACCTCGACGCCGAACTCAGTCTCTGCGGCGTTACGGGCGTGGCCACCAGCCGCAACGGGCGCAAGCAGGGCCTCGCCCTCGGACTTACCGCCCGCGCCGTGGCCGAGGCCGGTCGCGATGGCGTGGCGGTTGCCGGGCTCAGTACCTTCGAGCAGGGCTTCTACAACCGCATCGGGTTTGGCAATGCCGCCTATGAACACCTCTGGCGTTTCGACCCCGTGCGCCTTACCGTCTCCGACAAAGTCCGCGCACCGCACCACCTGTACCCCTCGGATTTCGAAGCCGTCCACGACGCGCGTCTGAGCCGCAAACGATTCCACGGCAGTGTGTCGGTGATCGACCCCCGGATAACCGAATCCACCATGCTGCGCTCGCCCGGGGGGTTCGGACTCGGCTATTTCGATGGCCCCAGCGAGACGCCGTCGCATGGTCTCTGGTGTGGCGTGCAGCAGATGATGAGCGGGCCTTACAACGTTGAGTTCATGTTCTGGGAAACGCGGGAACAGTTTCTGGAATTGCTGGGACTGATGAAGCAGTGGGGCGACCAGGTGCGCCAAGTGTGGATGCCGGAGCCTTCGGGCATCCAGCTCCAAGACCTGATGGATCGGCCCACGCAGCATTTCAACAGTACCGCAGGGGGAAATTTCCCGAGTAGCTGCTTGGGCCGGGCCTGGTTTCAGTATCGCATCCTCGATCTTGCGGCCTGTATCGCCGCGACTCGATTGTGTGGACCGGATTTGGCGTTCAATCTGGAACTGAGTGATCCGGTGGCGGAGTACCAGCAGCGCCATGCCGACCTTTTCGAGGGAATCGATTGGCGCGGAATCTCCGGGGAGTATCGGGTTACTTTTGGGAAAGATAGTCACGTGGAAGGGGGCTTCGACGATGGACTCCTAACCTTGAGGGCATCCGTCGGTGCCTTTACGCGGCTCTGGCTCGGCGTACGGCCCGCGACTGGACTCGCGGTGACGGACGATCTCTCCGGGCCACCGGAGCTGCTGCAACAATTGGATGAGGTTTTGCGTCTGCCTTCGCCGGTAACGGACTGGGCTTTTTGAGGGGGGTGAAGGGACTTGGTGCAATTTGAAGAGGAATTGTAGCTGTCTAGCAGGTCATTTCGGCCCAACTGGCGTGCCACACGATTGCGAGGGACGAGCATTCGTGTGCCTGGAGCGAAATTGACTTAAAGCGTTCCGTGCCACTTGTGCGAGCGGTTTGTCCAAGGCACTCGCGCAATCAAGCGAGTTTCCCATCCCTGAGTTAGGCAAAGCCATCGGGTTAAGGCGCACGTAGAACGCCCAAATTTGCCTCCCTCAGCGCACACGAATGCTCGTCCCTCGCAATCGTGTGGCACGTCTGCAAATCCGAGTTTTCGTAAGGCTCCAGTCTAACTTCGCAACGGCAGACATCCCGATTTTGGCCTGGAGATTTGGACGCAGCACTGCGCCCAACCAACAGTTCGAGCCTGATTTGTCGCCGCCACCCGTTAGACAATTACGAAGAGTTCTTAATCACAAAAAGCCCAAAACTGGATCCCGCAGCCTCCAGTATGAAAAGATCACAGGTTCCCGAATCGAGCGGCTCTTTTTCTCTTTGCCGCGCATCCAAAGAAAGAATTTCCGATGAATATCGTACTTATGGGCTCCAAGGGCGCCGGAAAAAGCACCCTGGGCGCCGCACTCGCCGAATTGACCGGCCTGGAAGCCATCGACACCGATCGCCGCATAGAGACCCGCTACCAGGAATCTCAGGGAGAGGCTGCGACGTGCCGCGAAATCTTCAAGGCCGCCGGCGAGGCGGGGTTTCGGGCCTTGGAGCGGGCCGTGGCGCTGGAGTCGGCAGAAGCTTCTTACAAACTGATCATTACCGGCGGCGGTATGATGATGGACCCCGACGCCCGCCGCGCCCTGCGCCGCGATGCGATTCTGGTATTCCTCAGCGCTGCGCCCGACGTGCTCTGGGCGCGCGCCACGGAAAAGGGACTTCCGCCCTGGCTCACGGGTCCTGAAGGCCGCGTCAAATTCGAAGAGCAGGCGGCCCACCGCACGGAAGTGCTTCGGCCCTTCGCGGATATCGTGTTCGACACCACCGAGGGCAGCCCGGAAGAGCAGGCCGCCCGTTTGGCGGATTACATCGGCGAGGAGCTGGCCGTGCGCCAGACTTCGGCGAATACCTACGGCGACGTCATCCGCATGACGGGCTTTGGCGAGAGCCACGGTCGCGCCATCGGCACCGTACTCGAAGGCATGCGCCCCGGCATCGAGTTCAGCGAGGAAATCCTCCAGGAGCAACTCGATCGTCGTCGTCCCGGCCAGAGCAAGGTGGTAACCCAGCGCAAAGAACCGGACACGGTCGAGATCCTTTCCGGCGTCTTCGAAGGGAAGACCACGGGCGCGCCCATTGCCATGGTGATCTACAATCAGGATCAGCGCTCGAAAAACTATGACAACGTGAAGGACGTGTTCCGCCCGGGACACGGCGACTTTACCTTCTACAAGAAATATGGCTTCCGTGACTATCGCGGCGGTGGCCGCCAATCCGGTCGCGAGACCGCTTGCCGTGTGGCCGCCGGTGCCGTGCCCTTGAGAATGCTCAAGGAAAAAGGCGTGCGCATCGTCGCCCACGCCACGGAAGTCGCGGGCATCGAAGCGCAGACGGTGGACTACGATTTCATCGAGCAGAACCCCGTGCGCTGCGCCGATCCCGAAGCCGCGAAGGCCATGGAGCAGGCGATCCTCGATGCGCGGAGTGACAAGGACTCCGTGGGCGGCGTGATCCAGTTGGAGATCCACGGGCTGCCTGTGGGGCTTGGCGATCCCATCTTCGGCAAGCTTGATGCGCGCCTCTGCACCGCCATCATGACCATCGGCGCTATCAAGGGCGTGGAGGTGGGTGGTGGCTTCGCCCTCTGCAAGCTGCGCGGCAGCGAGGCCAACGACGCCATGAAAGACGGCCACTTCGTGACCAACTATTCCGGTGGCCTCCTCGGCGGTATCTCCACGGGCGATCCAGTCATCCTGCGGGTCGCCGTCAAGCCGACGGCGTCCATCGCGAAGCAGCAGACCACCACCGATGAGCACGGCAACAACGTCGAGATCGAAGTCCTCGGGCGCCATGACCCGTGCATCGTGCCTCGGGCGGTTCCGGTGATCGAGGCGATGGCCGCGCTGGTGATTCTGGATGCGTGGGAGGTGCAGAGTCGATTGAACCCCGAGTGGGCGGCGGCGAATCCGCTGTAGGGACGGACTCGCGCCCGTCGCTACGGCGAGGGCATTTCGCGAGGCTCTCCATGGGCAATTCCGACTTAACGAATTGTACGTAAATGCGCGTGCCCGTCCCCGTGAATGTGGGAGAGGAACTCGAATTGAGTTCACGTCTTGTTTTCAGCATCCACGGGGACATGCCGCCGCTTCAGGGTGGGCATTGCCCAGATTAGAGATTGCGGTGGCGCCAGGTGACGGTATCAAGTGACGGGCCATTGCGGCGGTACGTCCCTCACTCCTCCGCAAACTGAAATGCGTACAATTTCCCGCGGGTCAACTTGATGTACATTTTCACCGGCTTCCCGGCGAGCGATGATACATCCGAGTTGCCCTTCCAGTAGATCGCCTGGTCGATAAAATTGCCACCGACCTCCTCGCAGTCTTCCAGGGTGAAGCCGGGGATTGGCTGGCCGTTCTCATCGCGCAATTCGACGAAGGCGGTGCCCATGGCACCGGTGTCGATGTTGAGGCGCAGCTTCTTGCCGCTGAAGATGATCGTCGGTGTCTCCAGCCAGCCGCCCTTGTGATCCGCGTCGATGGAGTAGTAGCCGTCGAGGCGCTGTTTGATTGCGCCTATGCCGGCAAGATTCTCCACCGCATCGTATTCGGCGCGGATAACCAGGCCGTCGTGGGTGCGTCCGCTGGAGGTGTAGTACTGGTACAGGTAATTTCCACGACGCGCGATGCCCTGGGCCATCGTGGCGTACCAGCGGTCCCATTCATCGCCCAGGCCGGTGGGGAAATAGGGCTCGCGGGAGGGGCGATCCCACTTGATGCCATCGCGGCTGACGGCAAGCTGAATTTCGAGCACGCCGAAGTCCTCCCACTGGCCGGGGGCTTTGGGGCGGAGGAAGGGCTGTCGATCCGGCATGAAGTGGCGAAATGGGGCCAGCGCCATCAGATACGTATCCTGCGCCCAGGGGTAGATCGTCGCCGAGTTGTAGTAGAAATCCGAAAAGGGGTCGTCTTCCGCATCGGTCTCCAGGATAGTGGCTGAATTCGCGGGCGTGAGGAGCCAGTCGTCCTTGTCGGTCTTGGTCCAGGGCCAGGGCTTGAGGGGATCGTCGGTTTCGATGCGGGTAATCCGCCGTTCATTTTCCGCGTCGCGCTCCAGCACGCGCGTATAAATCACGTAGCGGTTGATTCGCGCATCCCACAGCACAATCGGGGGATTGTCGCAGTAAAAGGGGAGCACCTGGCCCGCCTCGGTGAAGTTTTCGCCGTCGGCGGAGTAGGCCGCCTGTACGCCGTGCTTCGCCGTGTCAAAGGGCGTGTCGAGGGTCAGGTAAAACATCTTGTAGCGTTTGGCGGGGTCGGACTCGTGGGTGTCCAAGAGCAGCGTGGGGAAGACGCCCCGACCGATGCTCTTGCCTGTGTGGGTGAAATGGAGGCCGTCGTCGCTTTCGTAGATCGTGAGGGAGTCCGCCCCGATGTAGAGGCGAATCTTGCCGTTCTCCTCGAGGACCTGATTCACGTGACCGTTGATGCGGTTGCCGTTCTGGTCGAGCAGAGGGCCGATTTTCTGGCCCTGGTTCATGCGGCGGTAGGTGTTCTCAGAAGATTCGATGAAGCGGTCGTCGAAGAAGAGCTGCTTATGGTTACCCACGGGGATGGGCTCGGGGAAGGCTCTCGGCGAAAGTGTGGCGACGAGTAAGATCAGGAAGAGGGCGAGGCGCATGGGTACTCCTTGGTGGTGAAGATGGGCATCAGAACTTTTCTTAAGCATGATACCCATTGGGTGATTAAAGTTGCATGGTGGTCGCGAGGGGCGATGGGTCTCATGGGTATCCGGTGGGCCGATTCACAAGATCCATTGGTCCCATACGCCCCATTCTTTCACCCTCGCGCCCCAAACTGCCCCAACTTCCTCCCCACCCACCCACCGTCCCCCACACAAGTCTTGCGGCCGTTCTTGTGGTGTTTGGCGAGATGACTACCATATGTGGTGTCTATATGGTAAACACCTTACACTTCGGCTGATTTTTGCGGGTTCCGTTGTGTTTTTGTGTTGACTTGGTGGGTCTATAGTGGTAAATTGTGGGTGGTACGGGTTAAATCGTGGGAAAGACCAATCATGTATTACGGTGAATCACAGACAGCCATCGACGACAAGGGACGGATTACCGTGCCCCAGCAGTTTCGTCAGGTGATGGAAGTCCATGATCACGACACGTGGTTCATGACCCGCGGCTTTGACGGCGCCATCTTTCTGTTCCACAAGGAGCAGTGGGAGAAGTTGAAGGATTTGGGAAGCGGCCACAGTCCCCTCGACCCGCGGATGCTCGATTTTCGCCGGATGTTCCTGGGCAGTGCCGCGAAAGTGAAGCTGGACAAGGCCGGGCGCCTCGCGGTGCCGGCCCTCCTGCGCGAATACGCGGGCCTGCAAAAGGACAGCGTTTTACTCGGCGTAGAAGACCACCTGGAGCTCTGGAGTAAAGAAGGTTGGTGTGCCTTCCAGCAGCAGCAGATGGCGAGTTATAAGCAAATGGCTGCGGAATTGTTTGCCGCGGCAAAGTCCGGGAACGGAAAAACAGAAGGAGCGGAGCGGGATGTTGACCATTGATAAATTTGAGAACGGTCTGGTCACGGTATTGCGCCTCGATGGCGATATCGACGAGGACGGCATGAACGTGCTCCGTCTGAGCCTGATGGAGTGCATCCAGGCCCAGCGTTGCCAGGTGGTCGTGAATCTTTCCCAGGTGAAGTTCGTCAGCTACATGGGCGTTGGTGTGCTCGTGGAGCGCCTGCGCCAGTTGCGCGCGGTGAAAGGCGATCTGAAGCTGACGGGTGTGAATCTCTACACGGAGCGTCTTTTCCGCATGGTCGGAATCACGAATGTGTTTGAGACCTTCGCGACCGAGGCCCAGGCCGTTCAGTCTTACGCGGAAGCGGCCTGATTCCGGCTTTTCGCAACGCTTTTCCAGGGAGGAGCGTATTCCACACGGATGTGGCGTTGTAATCCCGAGAGGATGGCTTGGTGCTTCATATCCCCGTCATGGCCGATGAGGCCCTGCACTGGTTGTCGATTCGTCCCGAAGGTGTGTACGTGGACGGAACGGCGGGCGCTGGCGGACATTCCTCGCTGATTGCGGCGCGCCTTTCTGGCGGTCGGCTACTGGCGCTGGACCGGGATCCTTCGGCGGTGGTGCTGGCGGGTGAACGTCTCCGCGATTTTTCCTGTGCTACGGTGCATCACGCGAACTACGCCGATTTGGCCGCCGTACTGGTGGAGGCGGGGATTTCGGGCGTGGACGGCGTACTTATCGACGCGGGCTGTTCCAGCATGCAGATCGACACGGCGAAACGAGGTTTCTCGTTTCAGGAAGATGGCCCGCTCGACATGCGGATGAACCCGGAAGTCGGCGAATCCGCCGCGGAGATGCTCCGCCGCTGTTCCCGCGAGGACGTGGAAGGCATGCTCCGCGAGTATGGCGATGTGGGACCCGCGGGCCGAATTGCCACCGCGATCAAGGAGGCCGCTCAAGGCGGTCGGCTTGAAACGACCCATGAACTTGTGGCGGCGGTGAAGGCGGCGCTCCCCTTTCTATCGGAAATGCCGGACGAGGTTCGTACCGTTTTTCAGGCGATCAGGATTGCCGTGAACGACGAGCTATCCGGACTGCGCCAGGGGGTGGATGCGGCGATAGATTGTTTGAATCCGGGCGGCCGACTGGTGGTGATTGCTTTTCACTCGGGTGAAGATCGGATCGTAAAGCAGGTGATGCGCGACGCGTCCCGCAAGCGCCATACGCTTCATCCGGACGGTCGAGTGAAGGCCACGGAAGCGGCCCGATTGAAGGTATTGACCCCAGGTCCCGTGGAAGCGGGCGCGGGGGAGTGTGCGCGCAATCCGCGTGCAAAAAGTGCCCGGCTCCGTGCCGGGGAGCGGCGCTGAGGGCCGCGGAAAGAGGCATGATGAAGCGATCGAGCATGAAGAAACAGCGCCGGGTACTGCGGGGTTGGGTCAAGTGGGTGCCCGTAGTGGCAATTCCCTTCTCGATTCTGTTTTTCCACACCTGGCTGAACATCCAGATTCTGCGCGCCGACTATGTGCTGCGCGAGCTGGACAGCGAAGCGCGGGAGTGGGCGGACCGCTTGAACCACACCGGCGTGGCCGAGACCATCCATGAAGATCCCGCCATGCTCGCCGAACAGGCGGAGCAATTGGCCTTTGTCCAGCCCAGTCCCGGCCAGCGTGAAATGGTCTACTACGATCCCTCGGTTCCCCTGGTGGCGCCGGAGGACGAGAACTTCGCCGTCGCCCAACTGGATGGCGGTAAACAGGCAGATCCCGCCGAGACCGAATCTCTTACCGATCAGTCGGCCCCGGCACCCCGGATGGATAGCGCCATACCCCTGCAGGCGGCCCCGTCGGCCGCAACCCTTCAGGAGATGCCTGTTGCCGAAACGCCCGCAGTGGAGCCGGTTCCACTGAGCGCGCCGACCCCGGCTTCCGAACCCGAATCCTTGGCGTCGCCACCGGTGTCCGCAGCCGACACCGCGCCAGACACGGTGGTCACCAACGTGGTGCTCGATCTGCCCGACGCGCCCCTGCCCGAGGATGTGGTTGATCTCGAATCGGCCATGGAATCCCTGGAGTCGCTTTAGATTCGGCGGCGCGCTCCGGTCCCCTCCGCCGTTCGGTCGGGAGACTTGGCCCGGTCGCACAATGGAATGAGTATGATCCGGGCCGCGTGTCGCGCCCGAGGTTGGGAGCAACGTGATGTTCAGATCAAGATCCGGCGCGAAGAAAGAAGAACTGTCGCCTTACGGGGAACGGCTGAACCCCCACCAGCAGCGCGGTGCGCGCCTCATGATGACGGCCTTCCTGGCCGTCTTTGCCGTTATTGCGCTGCGCCTCCACTTCGTTCACCTCATTCCCAACAAGGCCCTGAACGTGGAAGAAGCCAAGCACATTGGGGAAGTGACGCTCCGGGAGCCCCGAGGGGAGATTTACGATCGAAACGCCATACGCCTCGCCACGAACCGCAGCGTCCCGTCGCTCTGGGTGGACGCCACCACGCTGACCGACCCCGAAGCCTTCGCCGCCGCGGTCGCGCCGCCGCTCGGGCTGGAGGCCGGCGAGCTGGTGAAGCGCCTCACAGAACGCACTCCAGACGGAAAACTCTACAAGTTCAAGTGGGTAAAGCGCTGGGTCACCGAACCTGCGGAAGAGGCGGCCCTGGCCGACCTGCTGGTGGAGTGGGAGAAGGTCCTCCACGTGCGCTACGAGTCCCTGCGCCACTATCCGCAGCGGACCGCGGCCGCCCAATTGCTTGGCTTCGTGAACCGCAATGACGAGGCCTCCGAGGGCGTCGAGTTGAGCTACGACAAGCACCTCAGCAGCGAGCAGGGGGTCTATCGCGCCCGTACCGACACGGCGCGTCGCCTCTTGGAATCGCGGGTGCTCGAGTATACGCCCGCCAAGGCCGGCGAGGCGCTCCAGCTCACGCTGGACGTGAATATCCAGCATCATTTGGAGGAAGTCATTGACCAGCGGCTGATTGACTGCAAGGCCTCGAAGGGTATGGGCATCCTCATGGACCCCCACACGGGTGCGATCCTGGCCATGGCCACGCGCCCCGCTTATGATCCGAACTTCTACGAGTCCTACACCGACGAACAGCGCAAGAACATTGCGATTGTGGATGTCTTCGAGCCCGGATCGGCGTTCAAAATCGTTGCGGCCGCCGCCGCGCTCGAAGAGGGCCTGATCACGCGCCAGACGATGATCAATTGCGAGAATGGCGGCTTCAATCCCTACGGTCACTACATCAAGGACCACCACCCGCTGGGTGTGGAGCCCTTCGAGCACTGCTTCGCGGAATCCAGCAACGTGGCCATTATCAAGGTGGCCAAAATGGTTGGTCCGGAGCGCTTCGAGCAATGGATTCGGTCCTTCGGATTCGGTGAGCGCACCAGCCGGGATTTTCCGGCGGGCGCCGAGAGCCGAGGGATCTTCCGCCCGCGCAAGCAGTGGAACGGGCTTTCCATGGGCTCGCTCCCCATGGGCCAGGAGATCGCGGTGACGATGCCGCAGCTTGCCCGGGCCTTCTCCGTTATCGCCAACGGCGGATTTCTGGTCGAGCCCTACTTCGTGGATCGCGCCGTTGCCAAGGATGGTACGGAGACCTACAAGCACCAGCAGGACACCCGCAAACGTGTTATATCCGAACAGACGGCGAAGACCATGCGCGAGCTCCTGGGCTTCGCCGTGCAGACCGGCACCGGCGACGACGCCGCCATCGAAGAGTACGACGTGGGCGGAAAGACCGGTACGGCCCAGATGGCCAGCGCCACTGGAAAAGGGTATGACAAGGACCGCTACACCACCGTGTTTGCGGGCCTCGCTCCGGTCAACAACCCCAGGCTCGTTTGCGTGATTGTCATCAAAGAGCCGATGATCGCCCGCAACTTCCGCTACGGCGGCTATGTCTGTGGCCCGGTATTCAAGGACGTCGTGCGCGATGCGCTGGTGCGTTTGAACGTGCCGGCGGACCATCCGCCCGAGGGCGGAGAAGCGGTTAAGGTGGCCAAGGCCATGCCAGTACCGCTGCCCGAAGAGGCTGCTGCCGCCGACGAGGTCCTTCCCGTCGACGGAGACACGGTGGTCGAACGCTTGAGCGAGGAAGAGATCGAGTCCCTGATGCTGGCGATGGAAGATCAGATGGAGAGTCTGGATGGGCTGGAACTAACCGCGCCAACGGGGGATGTAAAGGCTGGAGATCCCGTGCTGCCCGATCTTACGGGCATGACGAAGCGGCAGGTCTATGAGAAGCTGAGGAATCTTGGTCTGCCGTGGGATCCGCGCGGCGCCGGGCGTGTCGTTTCGCAGAGCCCCGCGCCAGGCACGCCCGCGAGCCCGGGCACTTTGTGCGTCGTCGATTTTGCCCGAGGACCGCTGGAAGTTGCCGAAGCGGAAGAATCGAGCGATACATCTAAGAAATCGGAAAAAGTGAATGACCAGTCATGATCTATGCGAACTTCTGGGACTGCCCGCGGGCGGGGTCCCGGACTTTGTCGCGCTGGGCATCGCGGAAGACTCACGCAAGGTGGTACCCGGCGATCTGTTTGTGGCGGTGGCGGGTGACAAGGCCGACGGCCACGCCTTTGCGGCCAGTGCGGCCGCGTTGGGCGCCGTGGCGATTCTGGGCAACCGCACGGATCTGACAACGCTCGAAAACCTGCCCTATCTCCATGCGGAAAATCCGCGTCGCGCCGCAGCCCTGATCGCCCACAAGATCGCGGGTGACCCCACGGCCCACCTGGCGGTTATCGGCATTACGGGGACGAACGGCAAGTCCAGCACGGCGCTCCTGGCCCAGTCCATCTTTCGGAATGCCGGTCGTCCCGCGAGCAACTACGGAACGCTCGGTTACGAAATCGGTGGCGTGATGCATCATGCGGACCACACTACCCCTTTTGGCCACGAGCTGGCCCGACTTTTCAAGCGATCCGTCGATGCGGGCGACACGCACGTGGTGATGGAGGTCAGCTCCCATGCGCTCGATCAAGAGCGCGTGGCGGGCATCCAATTTCGCGGTGCGGCCTTTACCAATCTGACGCAGGATCACCTCGACTACCACGGGACCATGGAGGCCTACCGAGACGCCAAGCTGAAACTGTTCCAACGGCTGTCCGGCGACGATGCTTTCGCGGTGATCAACCATGGGGATCCCGCGGCCCCACATTTTCAGGCGGCATCGTCCGTGCGCACGATCACCTATGGTGAGCGCGGCATGATCCAGGCCAGGGACATCCAGCTCGGCATGGGGAAGACCCGCTTTACGCTGTCCACCCCCGAGGCCAGCCGGGAAGTGTCGATCAACCTCCTCGGACTGCACAACGTGCAAAACGCCCTTTGTGCCGCGTCCATCGGCTACGGAATGAATCTGAGTCTTGACGTTATCGGAGCGGGCCTCGAAAAGGTGGCGCGCGTGCCGGGGCGTTTTGACGCCGTGGATTGCGGGCAGGACTTTTTCGTCATTGTGGACTACGCCCACACCGAAGACGGACTTAAAAATGTGCTGGAGGCGGCCCGGGCGTTGTGCCAGGGCAGGATTGTCACCGTCTTCGGTTGCGGCGGCGATCGGGATAGGGGCAAGCGCCCAAAGATGGGGAAGACGGCGGGAATGTTAAGCGACTATTGCGTGCTCACCTCGGACAACCCCCGGAGCGAGGATCCCCACCGTATCCTCCTGGACGTGGAAGTAGGTCTGCAGCGCGCTGGAAAAAGCAAGGAAGAGGATTACGTTGTCATTGAAAGCCGCGAGGAAGCAATCCGTCATGCCATCGGGCGGGCCAAGAAGGGCGATCTGGTTATGATCGCGGGCAAAGGCCACGAGGACTACCAGATCCTGGCGGATAAAACGATCCATTTCGATGATCGGGAAGTCGCCGCCTCGGCGCTCGGGGCGGGGCGTTGATGGGCTGGCGCTACACCCTCAACGAACTCGCGTCCTGGCTGAACTGCGATGCGGGCGCTTCCGGCGAAGTCGCCGTGACCGGCGTATCCACCGATACGCGCACCATCGAGCCCGGCGCTATCTTTGTGGCGCTGGAAGGACCGAATTTCGACGCCGACGACTTTGTCGCCGCCGCCTTCGCCCAGGGCGCGTCCGCCGCGATTTGCAAGCGCCCCCATCCCGAAGGTCCCTGTCTCGTGGTGCCCAGTCCCCTCACGGCCTTGCAGCAATGGGCGACGCGCCACCGCATGAGCCACGACATTCCGATCTTCGCGGTGACCGGCTCCTGTGGCAAGACCACGACCAAAGATCTCACGGCGGCGCTGCTGGAAAGCCGCTACACCGTGGTAAAGACGAAGGGCAACCTGAACAACGACATTGGCTGTCCGCTGTCCCTGCTACGCATTGACCGCGACACGTCATTTGCCGTGATCGAGATGGGTGCGAACCATGTGGGCGAAATCGACCAGTTGTGCGCCCTTGCCCGGCCTACGGAGACCGCCGTGACCATCGTCGCGCCGAGTCACCTCGAAGGCTTCGGCAGCATCGAAGCCGTTGCCAAAGCCAAGAGCGAGATTGTGGACGGCCTAGACGCCGATGGCTGTTTCTACAAGAACATGGACAACCCCTGGACCCGCGCCATGGGGGAAAACTTCAGCGGTGAAATCGTGCGCTTCGGTCGCGAAGGGGACGTGGTACTCAGGTCCCAGTCCTTCGATGCTTCCGGCGATATGGTGCTCGACATCGACCCCATCGGCACGATTCGACTGCCCCTGCTGGTGCCCGCCCACGCGACCAACGTATTGCTCGCGGTGGCGGTGGGGCTGCGCCACGGCATCACGGATTTCGAAGGTCCGCTCCGCGCCGCCTGCGGTACTGCGGCCCGCTTCAAGGTGCGCACTCTGGGGCCGTTCGAACTGCTCGACGATACGTACAATGCCAATCCCGCCAGTATGGCGGCGGCACTGGAGGCCCTCGCGGCCCGCGCGGTAAAGGGGAAGCGGATCGCGGTGCTCGGCGAAATGTTGGAGCTTGGCGAGGACGCCGTGGTCCTTCATCGCGGTGTCGGAACCCAGGCGGGACTGCGCGGCGTGGACGTCGTGTTTGCCTACGGCGAGCACGCTTGTGATATCATAGCAGGCGCGCGCGAGGCCGGAATTGCCCGGTCAGAAGCGTTCAATTCTCACGAAGCCATCGCCGATGCCCTCGTTCTCTCAGCCTCTCCAGGCGATTCCATACTTCTCAAAGGCTCCCGAGGTATGCGTATGGAGCGCGTTGCGGAGCAACTGGAGCGGCGTTTCCCGCCGGTCGGCGAGGAGTAGTCCCCGAGTTTATGTTGTACCATCTTACCCAGGCCCTTATTCCCTACATGAGCGAACTCGACGTGTTCCGTTATCACACGGTGCGCGCGGGCGGCGCCGCGATTACGGGCTTTCTTTTCTGCCTCCTGGTTGGGCCGCGGCTGATCGCCCTGCTGCGCGCGCTTAAGGTGGGCCAGATCATCAAAAAGGATCACGTGGCGGATCTCCATGCCCTGCACAAGGGGAAAGCCGGCACGCCCACCATGGGCGGGGTGATTATCATTCTTTCCACCGTGCTATCCCTGTTGCTCTGGAGCACCCTCACCAACCGCCTGCTCTGGGTGGCGGTGGGCGTGCTCGTGCTCCTCGGCGCCGTCGGATTTCTCGATGACTTCATCAAGCTCAAGCGCAAGCACAATGACGGGCTCAGCGCCCGGGCCAAGTTTTTTGGTCAGATCCTCACGGGCGGACTCCTGGGACTCTATCTCTATTTCAATCCCATCACCCTGGGCGACATGTGGGTCGGCCCCCGTGATATAGAAGACTGGAATTTGCTGACCAAAACCCTCGTCGCGGCGGAAAACCAGCCCGCCGATTCGCCCGGCGGTCGCATTTGGTCCAGCCTGGACCATGAACTTCAGTCGGTGCTCAAGCTGTCCGAGAGCGTGGAATTTCTGCCCGTCGACTATCGAATTCCCGTGCTGGTGTCCATGAACGCGGCCCTGAATCAAGGCCACTGGGCAGACAGCTTCCCCGTTCCAGAAGCGGCCATGGATGCCGAAATGAAGCGCCTCGCCGAAACGCCTTTTGACGATCTCGATGATGTGGACAAGGTGCGTCACAACCGCCTGGTACTCGAAACGTCGATGCCTGGGGTCATCGCGAAGAGCATTTCCAACATGCACACGCGCGTGGGCGTACCCGGCTTCAAAGACCTTCTCATCCCGCTGGGGCCGCTCTATATTCTTTTTGTTATTTTCATCATTGTCAGTGTGTCCAATGCGGTCAACCTGACCGACGGCCTCGATGGACTTGCTGCGGGCACCTCGGTGGTGTCCATCTTCACCTTTGCGGCGATTGCCTACGTCGTGAGCCGCGCCGACTGGTCCTACTACCTCTACCTGACCCATATACCCGAGGCGAGCGAGCTCTTCGTTTTCGGCGCGGCACTCCTGGGAACAGGCCTTGGATTCTTGTGGTTCAACGCCCACCCCGCCGAAGTCTTTATGGGCGACACGGGCTCTCTCGCTCTGGGCGGCGCCATCGCCACCATGGCCATCCTCACGAAGCAGGAATTGCTGCTGCCCATCGTGGCCGGGCTCTTTGTGATGGAGGCGGGCAGTGTGGTGATTCAGGTGGCCTCCTTCAAGATGACGGGCAAGCGCGTCTTTCGCATGGCGCCGCTCCATCACCATTTCGAATTGCTCGGCTGGACAGAAACCAAGGTGACGGTGCGCGTCTGGATCATCGCTTTTCTGTTCTCGCTGATGAGCTTTGCAACGCTGAAGTTGCGGTGAGGTGATGGGAATGGCGTGGGACGGGATCAACGTAACGATAGTCGGGATGGGGCGTTCCGCCGCCGGCGCCGCGGCCCTCCTGCTGCAACAGGGCGCTCTGCCTTTTGTGACGGACAGCGGATCGGGCCCGCGCCTCGCCCCGTGGCAGTCTGAACTCGACCGCCTGGGTGTCCCTCATGAAACAGGTGGCAACAGCAATCGCGCCTGGCTGAACGCCGATCTGATCGTGTTGAGCCCCGGTGTGCCTCCTTCTATCGCACCGCTGGAGTCCGCGCGCCAGCGGGGAGTTTCGGTGATGGGTGAGCTGGAGTTGGCAAGTCGTTTTGCAGACGCTCCCATCCTCGCGGTGACCGGCACCAATGGCAAGACTACCGTGACGGAGATGATCCGTCATGTCTTGTGTAAGCTGGGCCATGGCGCCGTGCTCGCGGGCAACAACCACACGTCCTTCTCCAGCGCCGTGGCAAACAATCCCCGCCCGGACTATTTCGTGCTTGAAGTGAGCAGCTACCAGCTTGAGACGGCGGATTCCTTTCGCCCGCGCAGCGGCGCCGTGCTCAATGTCACCCCCGATCATCTGGGCCGCCACGGGACGATGGAGAACTACGCCGACACCAAGGCGCGGCTCTTTGCGCATCAGTCCACGGCGCACGAGAGTGCCGTATTGAATGGCGATGATCCCATGGTGCGCACGATGGTGACGCCCCCCGGTGTCCGGCGGCTCCACTTCAGTCTCGATTCCGAGTCCGAATGCGAACTCCTCTGGGACGGCGCCAGCATTTGCGTAGGGGGCAATGCGTTGCCCTTTGCCTGCCCCGTACCGGGCCGACACAATCTGGCCAACGCACTGGCGGCTCTGGGCGTCCTCTACGGCGCGGGCCTCGATCCCGCCCCCTGCCTGGCAGCGCTGGAGTCCTTTCAGGCTGTGGAGCACCGTCTGGAATGGTCGGGCGAGCGGGGCGGCGTGGCCTTTTACAATGACTCGAAGTCGACCAACATCGACAGTCTCCGCGTTGCCCTCGAAAGTTTCGACCGGCCTGTGACGCTCATCGCGGGTGGCGAAGGCAAAGGCAGCAGCTATGAAAGTCTTGTGCCGCTCGTACGCGAGAAAGTGGCCCGGTTCGTCGCCATGGGCGCGGAAGGTCCGCTCCTCGCCGAGGCTTTTGGCGCTACGGTGCCGTTGACGGTAGTACATGATATGGCGGAAGCCCTGGCGGCGGCCGTGGCGGAGACGCCGGCGGGTGGCATCGTGCTGCTGTCCCCCGGCTGCGCAAGTTTTGATCAATACACCAATTTTGAAGAACGAGGCGCCCATTTCAAGAAGCTGGTGGCCGACCTCGCTCACAAGGAGTCTGTGTGATGAAACGGGAAACGACCGCCGTAATAACCCTGGTGCTGGCCCTGACCCTGGCGGGGTGCCTCATGGTCTTCAGTGCACGGGGTTACGACGAGGGCGCGGGAGAACTGCGCACCCAGGTCTACGCCCTGACAATCGGCTTTGTGGTGATGCTGGTGGCCGCGCGTTTCGACTATCACCGGCTGAAGGACGGCCTGATCTTTCGAGGTATCGTCCTGGGGACCCTGGCGCTCCTTGTAATCGTGCTGCTCGTGGGCGATACCGTGAACGGCGCCCAGCGCTGGATCCGCGTCGCGGGCTTCCAGCTCCAGCCCTCGGAGATGGGCAAATTCGCATTGATCCTCCTGCTGGCCGTGAAACTGACCGACAACCGCGAAAACGTTCGTAAGTTTTTCTCCGGCTTCTTGCCGCCGACCTTTATCGCCGTGCTCTTCGCCGGTCTCGTGCTTGCGGAGCGGGATCTGGGCGTCCCGGTTCTCATGATGGGCGTCGCCTTTATCATGATGGCGGTGGCGGGCGTCTCCTACCACTATCTGGCGGCCAGTTGCGTGCCCCTGGCGGCGGGGGTGGTCGGTCTGATCGTGACCAGCCCGCACCGCGTCGAGCGCCTTCTGGCCTTTCGCGATCCCTGGCACGATCCCCTCGATTCCGGATTCAACCTGATCCAGTCCTATTCCGCATTCGCCCAGGGGGGCCTCTGGGGAAAGGGAGCCGGGGCCAGCGAGCAGAAGCTGGGCTATCTCTTTGCCTCCCACACCGACTTTGTCTACTCCCTGATCGGAGAAGAGTTTGGACTGGTCGGCACCTTGACGGTCCTGGGCCTCTTTGCGGGCCTGCTCTACGCCGGCTATCGCATCATCATCAACGCTCAGGACATGTTTGGCGCGCTGCTGGCCACTGGAATCGTCAGTCTGATCTCCCTGCAGGCCGCCATTATCATGGGGGTGACCACCGGGCTCCTCCCCACCAAGGGCCTTCCCCTGCCCTTCATTAGCTACGGCGGCACGGCCCTGATTGTCTTTCTGGGCCTGGCGGGCATCCTCAGCAACATCGGGATGCAAGGCGCCGAACCCATCGCGCACGGGAAACGCAACCACACCCACTGAAGCGGAAATCCGGCGTCGAGATTGTATTCCACGCGCTTATCCCGTATTCTGGTCGCCTTATCTGCCAATCAAGGGTTTCCTTATGCGTATTATGATTACCGGCGGAGGGACCGGGGGACATACCTCGCCCGCCATCGCCGTGTTTGAAGAGTTGAGCCGCCGCGATCCCCAGTTGCGCACCCAGTGGGTGGGTTGCAAGGGCAAGATCGAAGAGCGCATCTGCCGCCAGCGGGCCATTCCGTTCCGGTCGCTGCCCATCTCCGGATGGCCCCGCAAGCGCGGAATCCGCCAGTTGTGGGTCGGGTCCAGGCTGGCGCTGAGCCTGCTCCGGGCCGTGCTGCTCCTCCGCTCCTTTAAGCCACAGGTGGTATTCGGCGTGGGGGGCTATGTGTCCCTGCCGCTGATGATGGCCGCGCAGCGCCTGGGCATCCCCACGGTGATCCACGAGCAAAACCGCCGTTTGGGCATGGCCAACCAGATGCTGGCCGCCCGCGCCTCTAGAATTTACCTCAGTTTTCCCGATACGAAGGGGGACTTCCCCACCGACCGCGCCGCATTCGTCGGCAACCCGGTCCGACCTGAATTTGTCATGCCGCCCTCGCGGGAGGAGGCCTGCGCCACTTTCCAACTCGACCCCGCGAAGCCCGTGGTGCTCGTCTGCGGCGGAAGCCAGGGCGCGCGCCAGATCAACGACGCCGTTGAAGCGCGCCTGGACGACTGGATGGCCCGTGGAATTCAGTTGATATGGGCGTCGGGCCATGGCGACATCGAGGGTCTGCGAAAGCGGACGGAGCGATACGAGGTCGGCCTCCGGCTCCATGCCTTTCTGGACGACATGGTCTCGGCCTGCGCCGCGGCCGATCTCGTCGTGGGTCGCTCCGGCGCATCGACCACCGCCGAGCTTGCCGTACTCGGGAAACCCTGCATTCTCGTGCCCTATCCCCTGGCGACCGACAACCATCAGGCGCAGAACGCGGCCGCCTTTGAAGAGGCCGGCGCCGGTCGCGTAATTGTGGACTCCGAGTGCACCGGTGAGGTCCTGTTCGAGGCCGTCACCGAAATGCTCGATGACGTCGAGGCGCTGGCGCGGATGGGAGCCGCGGCGCGCACCCTTGCGCGGCCCGTGGCGGCGGACGCTATTTCCGAAGGAATCATGATGCTCGTGTTTGGCGGGACGCCCGAAGTTGTTGATGGTGGCGCAGCGCCTCAGGATGAAGAGAGGACCGGGGATCTTGAACCTTCCTAACAGTTCCACACGAAGCGACCCGATTGGCTACTTTCCCATACGAATCGATGCCCTTCAAAACGATCTGGCCACTGGCTTCAGCCTGTATCTCCACCCCCATTCCGGTCGTGCGCCCGTTTTGTACCGCGACCCCAGCCTACCTTTTACGGAGGAGATACGGCGTCGCCTGCGGGAGAATCAGGTAGAAGAGCTTCTCGTGCAGCGAAGCGACCGCCAGGCCTGGTTGAGCTACACGGAGAAAATTCTTCCAGAGTACTTGTCCGATTCATCCCACACGGTGAACGAGCGGGCCTCGCTACTGTACGAATCCGCCCAGGGGCTCGTCCAGGAAATTCTCCAGAAACCCGATATGGGCGAGATGGTTCAGCAAAGCCGCAATATGGTGGGCAGCATGGTGGGCTTCCTTCTCAAAGAAAGCACCTCGCTTCACGAACTCATGCAGCTCACGTCCTACGACTACTACACCTATACCCACAGTGTGAATGTCTTCGTCTACAGTGTCTCCCTGGCGAACCGCCTCGGCTTCCAAGGTCCGGAAGTCAATGAATTCGGACACGGCGCCCTGATGCACGATATCGGAAAACGGAAGATCGACACGGACATCACCAATTCCCGGGGCAAACTGACGGAGGAGCAGTGGGAACAGATGCGCATGCATCCGGTCCATGGCTACGATATTTTGAAGGCGCAGGGAGAGACCAGCGCCATCGCGCTCGACGTGACGCGCCATCACCACGAGAAGCTGAACGGTCGGGGATACCCGGATGGTCTGGCGGGCGATGAGATATCAAGCTGGGCCCGAATCACCACCATCGCCGACATCTTCGACGCGCTGACGACCAAGCGCTCCTACAAGGACGCCATGGACACCTTCTTCGCGCTCCAGTTCATGAAAGAGAAGATGTGGGACGAACTCGACCACGGGTATTTCATGGCGTTTGTGTCGATGATGGCGAAGCCCAAGTAGAGACCACGTCACGAGGGCCGCTCCCCAAAGGCCCGGCGCGAAGAGCGCTCGCTTGCACGTGGCGTCCGCCGTGTTTCGATCTGTCATTCACCCGTACCGATCAACCAGGGCGAAGGAGCAACGAATGACTGGAAATCTCCGCAGGATGATTCGCAGGGTTGGGGCCGCAGTGGTCCTCCTGGCGATGGCGCTCTCCGGTACTGCCGAGCCGGCACCTGGTTTTGACTCGATGCCAAAGATTGATGCCCATGCCCATGTCTACGCCGACATGCCGGCGTTCAGCGCGATGCTGGCCCGATGCAACGTCCGCGTCATAAACATCTGCGATGGCGGCAACGATCCGGTCCTGTTGAAGGCAAAGCGGGGTTGGGTCCAGGGGCTGTACGAGGCTCACCCGACCCAGTATTTTTTTTGTCCCACCTTTGATCTCACTCGGCGCAACGAGCCCGGTTATGCCGAAGAAGTGATTCAGTATCTCGACGATGCCTTCGTCCAGGGCGCGGTGATGGTCAAGATTTATAAGGAAGTCGGGCTGGAGCTCAAAACGCCCGACGGTGCCTGGCTCATGCCCGACGATCCCCTCTTCGATCCGATCTACGAGCACATGGCCAAATCCGGCAAGCCGATGCTCTCCCACTTCGCGGAGCCCCTCGCGGCTTGGCTGCCCCTGGACGAAGAGAGTGTGCACTACAGCTACTATTCGCGCCATCCCGAGTGGCACTTCTACACGCAGAAGAACATCCCCGCGCACGAGGCGGTGATCGCGGCGCGGAGTCGCGTCCTGGAGAAGCACCCCGATCTGGTCATGATCGGCGCGCATCTGGGCAGTCTGGAGCATGACGTGAAGGTGCTCGGCGCCTACCTCGACCGATACCCAAACTTCCATGTGGACATTGCGGCGCGCTCCGCCGATTTGAGCCGCCAACCCGCGGAAGAGGTTCGCGCGTTCTTCATTCACTATCAGGACCGGGTACTTTACGGCTCCGACATCGGCGTTGACCTCCCCGAAACGGGAGCGTATACGGCGGAAGAGACGGCGAAGATCGCTGGAAACGCCGAAGGACACTACCGTCGGGACTGGCAATACTTTTCGGGCACGGGAACGGTGGTGGTGAAGAACAAAGAAGTGGAATGCCTGAACCTGCCCCGCGAAGTGCTGGAGAAGTTCTACTACCAGAACGCCGAGCGCTTGATACCCGGACTTCGGCGGAAATAGAAAAGCCCCAGGGAGCAGGGGCTCGATGGGGCTTCAGCGATTCGAGGGCCTTACTTCAGCGTAAAGATTCCCGACTCGGGGAAATGCGCTCCGCCAGTCCAGGAAGGCCGCCAATTCAACAGCGAGACCCCCAGCCGCGCATCGCTCGGATCGTAGTCATTCACGCCGATGTTGAACTGGATGTGCTCCGTGCTCGCACCGGATATCTTGGTCAGCGAGGCCAGCGGAATGGAGAACTCATAGGTGATCCGTCCCTCGCCCTGGACAAAGGCCGAAGTGCCGCCCAGATCCGCCGCCACATGCTTCGAGTCGTTCGTCTCGTAGCCGCGCTTTTCCTCAAGGCTGATATCCGGCCCTTCCACAATGGAGACGATCGATTCCTCCGTGAGCGGTGTCGCGGAGGGGTCCGCGCCCGCGGCACGGGCGAAGATCAGGGCAAAATCCTGCCAGAGTTTCACACCGTCGGCCTTGATATCATCGTCGTCCACTTCGAGGGCCACGAAAAGCGTAGTGCCGTCGTGGGCGAGGCCAAAGCGGTAGGTCAAATCCTGCGGGCCCTTCCACGCCAGTTCGTTGGTGTAGATTTGGGCGGGTTGCAGCACTTCGTAGGGCAGCACGCCCCATTCATCCAGCTTCCCGTCGACGACAACACCTTCGCGCTTCACAATTTCGTGTTTTCCTTCCGAAAGCAGGCGGTGGATGTCGCTGAATTGCATCGGCGGCGCGTTGAAGGCGTCATAGATACCGGTCCAGTGGAAGGCGATAGGCTGGAGCGTTTCCGGCGTGAGCGGTGCGTTCGCGCTGACGGTGATGGTCTTCGTCAGTGTGCTCTCCGGAGGCACCACCACCGAGATGCTGCTCGGCGCGACACTCAAGCCGTCCGGTCCCTCCACCATTCCCTTGAAGCGCAGGGGCTTATCCCACGGATTGGTGATCGCAATCTCCCACGCCGCCGACGTGGAATTTTCGTCCAGCAGCACCGGCTTGGAAGTCACCGCGCTGCGATCGCGAAAGCTGCGAAGCTTTGCAGCAATCTCCGGCGTACGGAAATCGGCCGGGAATATGCCGTCCAGCGCGATGGCGGCCATCTTCGGGCCCTCATCGGTCACCGTCACCCACATGAGGTGATCAAACTCGCCAAAGGCCGGTCCGCGCATGGCGGAGCCGCCGCCGGTGGTGGCCAGGGTCACATACTGGATGTTGCCCCGCTCGGCATAAGCGTAGTTGTGAATGTGGCCAGCGAAAAAGGTGTGCTTCCTTCCCTCAAAAAGAGGAGCGGCCTTGGCCCACTCGTCCTTCTCCTGCAACCAGAAGGGCTTGTGTTGGAAGACGTAGGTCCAGCGGACATCCGGGTGTTTGTCGAGGACCTCCTTCACCCAGGCGAGCTGCGCATCGCCGTAGCCGGTGCCCATGGTTTCGCTGTCGTTGGAGTTGATCACCAGAAAGAGCACGTTCTGGTACACGAAGTAATAGTGGGAGGGCCCCACCCGTTCCAAGTACACATCATGCCAGAGCTTACGACCCACATCGTGGTTGCCCGGCACAAAGAAGAACGGCACGGAGAGGGGATCGAGGATACCCATGAACTCGTCCCACTGGGCGTTGAGTTCCTCCTTCGTGTCCACATAGCCCTCGATGAGGTCGCCCACGCTGATGACGAAGGCGGGCTGGAGCAGATCGGCCTTCTCCATGGCCTCCTTGAAGATCCCGGGCCGGGGGGACCCGGTATTGTCCGAGACTACGACAAACTGGAAATCCTTCGGCGCGAAGCGGGGTTTGTCGCTCGTCCAGGGGAGACGGTCCCCCGTGAGCTCGTGTTCGATTGCGGGGGCCTGCTCATTGTCGCCCCCGGGTTGGGTGAAAGCGGGGACTGCGGTCAGAGCCATACTTAAGAGAACAAGGGCGTAGCGCATGTCAGTCGATACCTTTCGATAGGGGTGCAGTGCTGGCGGATGGCGGTCCGACCATCATGATGGCTTGCGGCCAGGGGCAAGATCAACTGGCGCGCCTTGTCCCGCGAATGCGGCAACTATGCCTGCTTGGAATTCTGCCACCAACCGTACTACACTTTCGAAGCTATCAACGTATCACGGCTGGTCGCGTCGGTATTCGTGCGGCCTGGGGACCTGCGGGTTTCGCTCGGGATCGCGAGCGCCGCGATCGTGTGTCCGGGAAATGCTCTGGGGGCCACTATCGTGCGGTGGAGCGTCAGCGCAGACGTTTGTTTCAGGGGTAAGGTGGAGCCAGGGATGTCCCAGAAGCCGAGCATACCACAGAGACTGTTATATAATATGATCACGGTGGCCCTCCTGTCCACACTGGTTCCGGGAGCCCTGTGGATTCTGACGGAGTACAGCCGCTTCAATCAGTCCGCCGCTGTGCTTCAGGACACGCACATCGAATCGCGCAAATCCCTTATGAAAGAGCAGGTGGATTTGGTCGTGAGCACGATTCAGTACCGACGCGGCCGCGCGGGCATTGAGTTGGAGCACATGCTTCGCGCCCGGGTCGTCGAGGCCCACGCAGTCGCTACGCGGCTCTATTCCACGTATCAGCATTCGCTGGAGCGCACCAAACTGGAGGAGCTGATCCGGGAGAGTATTCGTGGCATGCGCTACGACGACGGGCACGGCTGTTATTTTGCGATCGGTGCCGACGGGACCCTGGAGGTGTCCACCGCCCGCCCGGAGAGCGAAGGCGCGGACGCCCTCGCGACCCCCGAAGGAGCTGCCGTGCGGGCGCTGCTGGCCCTGGGGAAGGAGAAAGGGGAGGGTCCGTTAACGTACACGTGCCCCGCCGAAGTATCCGGAGGGACGCCGCGACAGAAACTCTCCTATGTGATGCGGTTCGACCCCCTGGATTGGACCATTGGCACGGGAGAGTTTCTGGATGTCAGCGAACAGAAGATTCAGCAGGAAATTTTGGCGTGGGTGGACAGCATCCGCTTCGGAGATGACTACTACCTCTTTGCGGGCCAGTGGGACGGTCTGAGCCTTTCGGGCCCCGCCAGAGGTCAGAACATGTTCGAGATAACGGATCCCAACGGGGTCAAGATTGTGCAGTCCTTGATCCAATGCGCCCGAGCGGGGGGCGGCTTTGTTTCCTACGTAATGCCGAAACTGGAAGGGCAACGTCCCGAGCCGAAAATCAGCTATGCCCGGGGCATCGACGGCTGGAACTGGTACATCGGCACGGGCGTATACATCGACGATATCAACCGTACGGTCGAGCTATTCCGGAGCGAGAAGCTCGCGGCGCTCCAGAAAAGCATCGCCGGCATCTTCCTCTTGCTCGTGGCCATCATACTCGGGGCTTGCGTCTTTGTGGGTCGAATGGCACGGACGACCCGGAGGGCTTTCGAGGGCTTTGCCGAATTCTTTGAAAAACTCTCGCGCGGAGCATCGGAATCCTCCGTGGAGGGCTACGGATTCCGCGAGTTCGACGAGTTGGCCGCGTCTGCCAACCACATGCTCGAACTGCGCCGAGCGGCGGAGGCGGCGCTGCGCGAGAGCGAAGAGCGGCTCCAGCTCCTTTTTGCCTACGCAGCCGACGCCATGTATGTGTCCGATTTGTCGGGGCGCCTTATCCAGGTGAATCAGCAGGCGTGCGAGACCACGGGGTATACGGAAGCCGAGCTTCTGACGATGAATGTGACGGATGTGGATGCCGCGAAATCGGATCCCGAGGCGCTTCAGGCCTATTTCGCCACCTTGTCGCCGGGGCGCACCGCAAGATTGTCGTCTCGTCACCGCCACAAGAATGGCACCACTTTTCCCGTGGAAATTACCGTGGCGCTGCTCGATACGCCGGGCGGCCCCTATGTGTTCGGCATTGCCCGCGATGTGAGTGAGCGGCGGCGGGCCGAGGAGGAACGTCTTCAACTGGAGGCCCAACTCCAGCAAGCCCAGAAGATGGAGGCCGTCGGCAAGCTCACGGGAGGTCTCGCCCACGACTTCAACAACCTGCTGCAGGTGATCAACGCGGGTACGGATATCGCGCTGTCCGATCTGGAGCCCGAGCACCCCGTCCGCCCGCTCCTGGTGGAAGTCGCCCAGGCCGGAGATCGCGCGGCAAACCTCGTCCGCCAGCTTCTCGTGTTCAGCCGTCGACAGATCATGCGCCCGGAAGTGCTGGAAATGAACGCCGTCGTGGAGGAGGTACTGCGCTTGATCCAGCGAATTCTCGGCGAACACATTCGCCTGGAATGGATGCCTGGCGCGGTTCCGTGCATCGTGAGCGCCGATCGCGGCATGGTGGAACAATCGCTCATGAATTTGTGCGTGAACGCCCGCGACGCCATGGCGGAGGGCGGCGTGCTCCATGTGGAGACCGGGCCGGCGGAGTTGGATCGGGCGTTCTGCATGGAGAATCCCTGGGCGGAGCCGGGCCGCTACGTGCGGCTGACGGTCCGCGATTCGGGTTGCGGCATGGACGCCGAGACGGTGGGCAGGATTTACGAGCCCTTTTTCAGCACCAAATCGGCGGGTAAGGGGACCGGCCTTGGGCTCTCGACCGTCTATGGTATCGTCAAGCAGCATCGTGGCCTGATTTGCGCGACAAGTTCACCGGGTTGCGGCGCGACCTTTGACCTCTACTGGCCGCAGTGCGAGGAGAATGCGCTGCCCATCGCGCCAATTCCCGCGCCGGAATGTCGGGGCGGCTCGGAGACCATCCTGATGGCGGAAGACGATGAGATGGTCCGAAGCCTGTCGCAGCGGATCCTCGTCGGCAACGGTTATACGGTCCTGGTCGCCGAGGACGGCGAGCAGGCGCTCCGGCTTTTTGACGAGCACCGGGATTCCATCGATCTCGTCATCCTGGATGTTGTAATGCCGAAGCTGGGGGGGCGCGAGGCCTACGAGCAAATGCGCGCGCGTCGTCCGGGCCTGAGGGTCCTCTTCGCCAGTGGCTACAGCGAGACGGCGATCCACAAGGACTTCAAGCTCGAAGGTGGGCTACAGCTCCTCCAAAAGCCCTACACCCGCGATCCCTTTCTGCGCGCGGTGCGGGCCGTACTCGACAGCAACCCAACCCAACCCGGCGACTGACGGGTGGTGGAGCCGGGCTTGCATTGCCGGGGCGGTTGTGCTTCAATTTGAGTGAGTTGGCGCGCACATATCTTCCTGTGATTTCACCCTGCTGGCCCCCGGGCCCGCGCGCCTGGACGTAAGAGAGCAAGACCCGATGAAGTACTCCCTTCAGTGTGCCCTGAGCCTGACCCTGGCGGCTCTGTCGCCTGCGGCGGCCTATGCCGCCGCGCCCGTTGATTTCCAGCAGGAGATCCTCCCGATCCTGGCGGACCGTTGCTTCGCCTGCCATGGGCCCGATGCCAAACAGCGGAAGGCTGAGTTGCGCCTCGATGTGGAGGCGGAAGCCAAGAAACAGGCCATTGCTCCCGGTCAGGTCGAAGCCAGCGAACTGATTAAGCGGATTCTCTCCACCGATCCGGAGGAGGTGATGCCGCCGCCCGCCTCGGAGAAGCCGGCGCTCACGCCCGAGCAGGTCAAACTCTTCCAGCGCTGGATCGCCGAGGGCGCGAAGTGGCAGGGTCACTGGGCCTTCGCCACCCCGACAAAGCCCACCCCGCCCGAGGTTGCCCTCGCCACCTGGCCGCGCAATGATCTCGACCGATTTGTGCTCGCGCGCCTGGAGGCCAAAGGACTCGCCCCCTCGCCCGAGGCCAGCCGCGAAACGCTCATCCGCAGGCTCTACCTCGACCTTACCGGACTGCCGCCTTCCCTCGACGCGGTGGACGCCTTTGTTATGGACAACGCGCCGGATGCGTACGAGCGTCTCGTGGACCAATTGCTTGCCTCGCCGGACTATGGCGAGATGATGGCCCGCCACTGGCTCGACAGCGCCCGCTACGCCGACACCAATGGCTATCAAAACGACTTTCAGCGGGTCATGTGGCCCTGGCGCGACTGGGTTATCGGCGCCTTCAACGACAACATGCCCTACGACCAGTTTCTCATCGAGCAGATCGCCGGCGATCTCCTGCCGAACGCCACCGAGTCACAGCGCATCGCCACGGGCTTCAACCGCAACAACAAGTCTGTTACGGAAGGTGGCTCGATCGAAGCGGAGTGGCAGGTGGAGAATATCGTGGACCGCGTGGAGACCACCTCCACGGCCTTTCTTGGACTGACCATGGGCTGTGCCCGCTGTCATGATCACAAGTATGATCCCATCAGCCAGAAAGAGTTCTACGAGTTCTACGCTTTCTTCAACAATACCGAGGACAAAGGATTCTACGAAGAGACCCGCGGCAACACGGGGCCCCAGGTGCAGCTACCCAGTTTTGAGCAGCAGCGCAAGCTCAATGAATTCGACGCGGCGGTTAATCTCGCGCGCGTGGCCCTCGATGCGGAGCGGGCACGCATAGGCGCGGACTACGACGCCTGGCTCGGAGGCCTCCGCGCAGCGGCTCCCGCCGGTGACACCTTGAAACCAGGATTTGAAGCCCGGCTACGGGGCGAATTGCCCGAGTCCGCTCAGTCCGCCGCGCCCGCCTGGACTTCCGGCCTGCTCGGCCAGGCCCTCGCGTTCAACGGCACTCCGGAAGCCACGGTGAGCCTCGGCGATGCCGTCGCCTTTGATCGTGAGAAGCCTTTCAGTATTTCATTCTGGGCCAAACCGGAATCCGAAGGCGCGCTCTTCAGCAAGATGGACGAGGCGAATGGTTTTCGCGGTGTGGATATGCTGGCTTTCGGCGACGGTCACGTTGACGTACACGTGATTAACACGTGGGACAGCAACGCGATCAAGATAGTGAGCGAGCCCGCGTTCACTCCCGGCGCCTGGTCCCATTTCTGCCTGACCTATGACGGGTCCAGCAAGGCCTCTGGACTGCGCCTTTATGTTAACGGCGTGGCCGTCGGCGTGAAAGTCGACAAAGATTCCCTTACCGGCCCCATCGATACCGAAGAGCCCCTCCGCCTGGGCCAGCGAACCACCAGTACGTATATCAAGGGATCGCTATCTGACTTTCAGGTTTTCGACCGTGCGCTGGATGAGACGGAGCCAAAGGCGCTCCTGGAAGGCGCCTTGGCCACCGCCCTTCCCACCGAAATTCCGGAGGAGCAGGCCAAGACCCTGCGGGCCCACTTCGACGCCCGCATTACACTCCAGGTGAAGCCCCAGCAGGCGGCCTTTGACGCGGCCCAGAAGGCCCGAAACGAATTCGCGAAAGAGATTCCCAGCGTCATGGTAATGCAGGAGCGCACCGAGCCCCGGCCCACCTACGTGCTCAAGCGCGGCGTCTACGACGCCCCCGATACCACCCAGCCCCTCCAGCCGGATACGCCCGACTTCCTGCCGCCCCTGAAAGCTGGTGCGCCGCGCAACCGCCTCGGCCTGGCCCAGTGGATGGCCGAACCCGCCAATCCGCTCACGCCCCGCGTCGCGGTCAATGCCCTGTGGCAGTCTCTCTTTGGCGCGGGACTCGTGAAGACCACGGAAGATTTCGGCGTACAATCCAGCCCCCCCACGAACCCCCAGTTACTGGACTACCTCGCCGTGCACTTCGTTGAATCCGGCTGGGACGTCAAAGGCATGCTCAAGACCCTCGTCACCAGCGCGACCTACCGCCAGTCCAGCGCCGTGAGCGCGCCCCTGCTCGCGGCTGACCCGGAGGCACTGCTCTATTCCCGCGCGCCGCGCTTTCGACTCTCCGCGGAGACCGTACGCGACGCGATGCTTTCCACAAGCGGCCTGCTGCAGAAGCGCATTGGCGGTCCTTCCGTTATGCCCTATCAGCCGGAAAAGCTGTGGGACGAACTGGCAGGCGGCGCCGGTCAGGGCCCCTATGTGCAGAGCCACGGGCCCGACCTCTATCGCCGTAGTCTTTATACCTACCGCAAGCGCACCGTGCCCCATCCCACACTGACAGCGTTCGACGCCCCAAGTTTTGAGAAGTGCCTCGTCCGCCGGGGCCGCACAAATACACCCCTTCAGGCGTTGGCCCTGCTGAACGGTCCCACGTATATCGAAGCCGCGCGCAATCTCGCCCAGCGCATGATGGCCGAGGCCCAGGGCGACCCGCGCGCGCGCATTGCCTATGGATTCCGCCTGACCACGGGCCGCCGACCGTCACAAACTGAATTGGACACGCTGGTAAAGGGTTTTGAAGGATTCGCCGCGAAGTTCAACGGCAATCTCGAAGCCGCAACCCAGCTCGTAACCAATGGCGAATCGCCCGTGCCCGAGGTCCTCCCCAAAGGCGAACTGGCGGCCTACACCACCGTCGCGGGCGTGATGATGAATCTCGACGAAGCGATGACCAGAGAATAGTGAATGACGACCCAACGCGCGTTTCCACGTAGAAAACTTCCGATCGGTCTGATCGGTCCGATTCGTCCGATAAGTTCTTGCAACAGGAATTACACACCATGGACGCACTGAAATTTGCCCAACACATCAACCGCCGCGACTTCCTCCAGCGGAGCGGGTGCAGCCTCGGCGCCGCCGCGCTCGGAGTTCTGGGTGGGCTGAACGGCCGCAATGCCGCCGCCGCGCTGGATACGGATGCGGGCCGCGCCGCCGTAGCCCATTTCGCGCCGAAGGCGAAACGCGTCATCTACATGTTTCAATCCGGCGCGCCGACCCAGATCGAGACCTTCGACTACAAGCCGAACCTGCACACGCTCAACATGACCGAGTTGCCCGATAGCATCCGCATGGGCCAGCGCCTCACGGGCATGACCTCCGGCCAGTCCAGCTTTCCGGTGGTCGCTTCGCGCTTCAAATTCGCCCAGTACGGCCAGAGCGGCGCATGGATCAGCGAGCTGCTGCCCCACACCGCGGGCGTGGCCGACGACCTCTGCATCCTCCGGGCGGTCCACACCGAAGCCATCAATCACGACCCGGCGATCACCTTCTGCCAGACCGGGTCCCAACTCCAGGGCAAACCGAGCATGGGCGCCTGGGTGGCCTACGGGCTCGGATCTTCCAACCAGAATCTACCTTCCTTCATGGTGATGGTTTCGCGCGGCACGGGGCGCCCCAATGACCAGCCCCTCTATGATCGCCTTTGGGGCGCGGGCATGCTCCCAAGCCAGTACCAGGGCGTCAAACTGCGCAGCGCGGCGGACCCCGTGCTTTATCTCGCCAACCCGGCTGGTTGCGACACCGACACGCGCCGCCAGATGCTCGATCAGCTCCGCGTGCTCAACCAGGAGAAGTACAGCACTGCGGGCGACCCGGAAATCCTGACCCGCATCGAGCAATACGAGCTCGCCTTCCGCATGCAGGCGGCGGTGCCCGATCTCACGGACATCTCCAACGAGCCCCAGCACATCCTCGACATGTACGGACCCGAAGTGCAGAAGCCCGGAACTTATGCCCGAAACTGCCTCCTCGCGCGCCGCATGGCCGAGCGCGATGTGCGTTTCGTTCAGCTCTACCACATGGGCTGGGATCACCACAACGACCTGCCCGCCCACCTGACCAGCCAGTGCAAAGACACGGATCAGCCTTCAGCCGCCCTCGTGGCCGATCTCAAGCAGCGCGGCATGCTGGAGGACACCCTCGTCATCTGGGGCGGTGAATTCGGCCGCACGGTCTACAGCCAGGGCAAAGTCACCGACACCACCTACGGTCGCGATCACCATCCCCGGTGCTTCTCCCTCTGGATGGCGGGCGGCGGCATCAAACCCGGCGTGGTCCACGGCGAAACTGACGACTTCAGCTACAACATCGTGAAGGATGGCGTCCACGTCAACGACCTGCACGCCACCGTGCTCCACTGCCTCGGTCTGGACCACGAACGCCTCTCGGTCAAGTATCAGGGCCTCGACGTGCGACTTTCCGGCGTGGAAGAGCGGCACGTGGTGAAGGCGATTTTGGCGTAGCGCGAAAGCGATGCGTGTCCAGAGAGGGAGCGAAGAGGGCGGACAGCACGGAGACGTCTGATTGGTCATTTTAATCGGTCGTATCCGTCCTGTACGTCCAAACGACGGTGGAGGAAGGGTTTGCACGCTCGTCGCGCGCTGTGGTTGAATGGTGCCAACGCGAGAGCATCAGGGGGAAACAGGCGAGATTCAGTCAGGGAGACTCAGGCCAATGCGATATACGATTTCAGCTTTCATCATCGCTGGTGTTCTTGCGGCGGGCCTTTGCCCCGCCTCCGCCGAAGAGCCTCAGCGCGTCCGCGTCAGCCCGCTCCTGAGCGATAAAGACGACCACTACATTTCCCGACAAGCGGATGTCTTCCTCAAGCGTGTACGCGAAGTCCTGGCGAAGTTTCCACCCAAGCCGAAGCCGGGCCTGGAGCGGCAGATGGCCTTCAGCCTGCTCGACGCCGTTACTCACGAAACCTACGCGCCTAACCGGCCCGAGTTAATTGCATTTCACCACGAGCGCATCGGCGCGGCCGTGGCCGAGATTGAGTCAACCACCGTTGGCGAGGGCGCGCGCATCTGGCAGCTCTACAACCATGGCTTCGTCGTGAAGACCAAGGAAGTGACGCTGGGCTTCGATCTCTTCCGTGGCCCGAGCCGGACGCGGGGCCAGGACCTCACCGGCGAGATCGTCTCCATACCCTCACCCGATTTTCCCATCCACGACGACGTGGCGAAGCGCCTCGCGGCCCAGTGCGACGTGCTATTCATCAGTCACCTTCACCAGGATCACGCCGACCCCTTCATCGCCCGCGAGATGATCGGGCAGGGCAAGCCCGTAGTGGCCACCACCGAAACCTTCGCTGACGCGGGACGTTACAAAGATCTCGGCTTCGACATTGCGGAGGTGCACAATGGCCTTACCTTCATGGGGCGCAAAGTCCACGAAGTGCAGAAGCTCCCCATCCAGGGCGGCAAGGTCGTGCTCGACGTAATCGTGAATCCAGGTCACCAGGAAAAGGCCCTCTGCAACAACGTGGTAGTCAAGACCCCCGAGGGCCTGACCTTCGTACACAACGGAGACCAGTACAACGACCCCGCCGATCCCGAGCAGAAGGATTTCGAGTGGATCGATGAAATGGGCCAGCATTCCGACATCGACGTCGTCATGACAAATTGCTGGATGGAAGATCCCTTGCGCTACGTTGAAGGCACGAGCCCGAAGCTCACGATCTTCGGACACATGATCGAGATGGGGCACCCCTGCTGGGATCGAATGGCCTACTGGGGCGACGCCGAGTATATCCAGAGCACGTACGACAAGCTCCTCGCCTCCGACCACCCCGTGCTCATCATGGCCTGGGGCGAGTCCTACCACTATAGGCGCGGCAACTAACGCGAAGGTCACACATACATACAGAGAGCGGGGTTCCGGCGATTCAGTCGTGCGCCGTGGCCAGCTCGCGCGCACGTTGCCCGATTCGCTCGCGGATCGCCAGCGGCTCCAGCAGCGTGACCTCACCCGCGAAGCCCAATACCCAGCTCACCACTTCCGCCTCGCTCGTCGCGCTGAAAACCAGCTTGAGTCGGCCCGCATCCAGATCAGAGAACTCCTGGTCGCCGCTCCAGATCCGCTCGCGAAGGTAGGGGGCCACGCGGGCCTCCGACTCCACCACGACTTGAAATGGCTTTCCCGGCATAAATCCGAAGTGTCCGCCCTGATCGCTCTTCGTCGCGGGCGGCACAAACTCGCGCTCCGTCATCGCCGCCGATTCGACCCGCTGCACCGCAAGGCGCGGTTCGAAAAAGTCTTCCGTCTTCTCCAGATCCTGCTCGCGCCGCGCCAGCAGGTACAGGCTCTCCCGGTGCGTCACCAGCCGCAGCGGCGCAACCGACATCGCCTTGCCCTCGGGCCGATCATGGGCCTTGTAGACCAACTCCACGATATGGCGCGCGTGAAGCGCCTCCAGCAACGTCGCCAGCACCGCCTGATGCTGAGAATAATCCACCATGCCCTTCGCCGCGGGCGCCGCCACCGAGTGGAGCGCCGTTTCCCGCTCCTCAAAGTTCCCGAGCAGCACCGTCGTGCTCTCTATCGTTGCGCCGATCTCCGCCCGCAGTGCGGCGGGCATCACATTCCACAGCATGTCGCGGCACAACACCAAGTCCTGGATCGACTTCGCATCCAGCGCCACATTCGGCTTCGATTCCGGACGCGTCGCCCAGTAGAAACTCTGCTTGCCCTTCTTCTCCGTCTCCACGCGCACATGGAGGGAACGACCCGCGTCGATCGCGTCAATAAGCCGGAGCACCGTCGCCTTGGAGCACTCCAACCGCACCGCCAGCTCCGTCAGCGAATAGCGCTTCCCGGAAAAGAGCAGCAGGCTGTAAAGCGTCAACGCCTTCATGGAGGACGTGGCATCCTGATCGAGTTTCTTGGCCATGGTTTACCCCTGAGTATGCCCGAGGATCGTTTCAGATTCCGGAACGGTGCCCGCCCCGCGTAGATCACCGTTGTACGGCACAGCGCATGTCGGGATCAAGGCGAGAAGCTCCTTGGACCTTCCTTCGCAGCAAAAAAAATTCCCATCGTTCCGAAAAATGAAACGGTCGCGCGCTACACTTCCGCCATCAAACCTGCGATAGCGGGAGATACGACATGAACGCGCAAGAGGGTGACAGGGCTGTGGCACAGGGCGGGGCAGAAAGCTTGGGGGAAATGCCGGTGTGGGAAGAGCGCGGTGTGCGCAAACGGGGCAACGGCCCACGGGCTGGACACCTCCAGCCCGTGGGGCCGAAAGGAAAGGGGCGAAAATGACCAGGCAACGAAATACCAGGGGCGACACGGAATGGGCATTCCCATGAGCTGTCCCCGCTGTACACTCCTCCTCGGCCTGATCGCCGTGGCCATGCTCCCCAGGCAACCCGATTCAAACACTGGGCCCGCCTTCGTGGCGGGCCTGCGCTCCGTACACGTGAGCGGCCTCCAACTCCACTACACCCGCAACGTAAGCGAGGCCGAAGCCGAGCGCGTCGCCGCCTGGCTCGCAGCGGAGGGCGTTCCCCACCAATTTCCCGGCCCGATGCGCTTCGACCACATCGAGGCCAGTTGCACGCTTGACCTCACGGCACCGGCAACCGCGCCGCAGGGCGAGACCCTCGCGCGCCAGGTGCGGCGAATTGCGGAAGCACTGGCGACGGTGGAATTAAAAGGCGCGCGACTCCAGGTCTGCCTTCGAGACGGAGCGGGGAGTCTCATCCACACCATACATCCGGTCGACGAAGCCCCTTTTTTCTACGATTAATCGCTCTGAGAGCCCAGATTCGAGGCTATTATTCAAGTATAGGCTGCCGTGTCACAGGCAAGAAAAATGTTCTTGTAGTAGGTGTCAATTTTATGTATTGTATCAATAGTGAAACGGTGCCCCCGGAATTAACCGGCACCGTCACGGTAAAAAGACGGGGAAGTGGGGATGGCGGGCAAGGCATGCATCGAGTTCGCGGTGCGTCTTAACGTGCAGGGAGAGGGACGAAACATGGCATTGGTGGCTTGTCGGGAATGCGGCGCGCGCGTCTCCAGCGAAGCGCCCTCCTGCCCCCACTGCGGCATCCTCGCTCCAGGCGGCGCTACCGTCATCGCGCCAGGCCAACCGTCGTCCATCCCGCGGCATCCGCACCCCACGGCCAACGCCCCGCAACGTCCCCGCTCCGCCCGACGCAAAGGCGGTACGGGCTACATCGTCTTTTCCATCCTCCTCGCGGTCGTGGCTCTCTTCTGCTTCTACATCGCCAACACGGACACCGAATCCGGCCCAACCACCACGAAGGCCATGGCCCTCATCGCGCCGCCCGCCGCCAAAGTGAAGCTCACGCCCGCCGAGATCGCCGCGCGCATCAAGCCCTCCACCGTCTACATCGCCACCACCTTCACCGAGACCGATACCCTCATCGACGATGAATTTGCCGCCAGCGGCACCGGCGTTATCATCTCCAAAGCGCCCAACGGCGACTACTGGATCCTCACC
>JBHEKR010000026.1:0-2613 GCA_041859365.1 Candidatus Hydrogenedentales bacterium | reverse complement strand
GTGGACGCTGGACCCTCGAGGCCGAGCAATGCCTGGCCGAGGAGGTCCATCCATGAATCGCCTCCTCCCCATCCTCAGCCTTTCGGCGGTGGTGCTGGTGGCCTGCGCGCCCGTGGATGTCAATGCGCCGCTACCGACCTTCGACACGGGTGTGAACCCGGAGTCTTGGGCGTCGATCCCGGCCGGTGAGTTCTTCCTCGGCCAGTACAACGACGTTGCGGTGACTCCCGCCTACGAGATCATGGTCACAGATGTGACAACGGCCCAGTATGCGTCCTACCTGAACGACGCCCTCGCCGACGAGTCTGTCAAGGTTTCAGATAATGGTGACCAGATCGTCGGGTTTTATCCAGGCGACCCATTCCATGGCTTCAAACACGAAGAACCGATCATGGCCGGGGATTGGGTGTTTGTCCCCCTTCAAGACACTGCGCAACGGCTGCGTTTCGACGGCGCCCGCTTCACCGTCCAGGCCGGCTACGAAGGCCACCCGATGACGATGGTCTCGTGGTTCGGCGCCTGGGGCTATTGCCGGTACCACGGCTGGCGGCTGCCCACCGAAGTGGAGTGGGAGAAGGCCGGCCGGGGCGTGGACGCCCGGCCTTTCCCCTGGGGCGAGCAGATCGCGGCCAAAAACGCCAACTTCTATGCATCCCGCGATCCCTTCGAGGACATGCGCACCTTCGGCTCGCGGACGACGCCGGTCGGCTTCTACAACGGCCAGACCTACGCCAGCTTCGTCACCGCGGATTCCGCCTCGCCCTATGGCTTGTATGACATGGCTGGAAATGTCTGGCAATGGATGGGGGATGTCTATGAAGGCCTGCACTACCGCTTCTTGCGCGGGGGCTCCAAAGACGTCTACGACATGGACTTGCGCCTCTGGGTCCGAAACAATGCCACACCCACTTACTTCAGCCCCGGCGTCAGCTTCCGCTGTGCGCGGTAGCCAGAGGCTCCTGTCGGCCGCCTGGGAAAGACTCCGCCTGTATTGGCCGCTGCTCAAAAGCCTGCAGACCGGCTTGCTCATCAGCACCGGATTGGCTGGCTACATGAGCGCCCGCTGCCCCATCTTCAATGCGGGGACCGTGATCGGCGTGGCCTTCAGTCTGTTCCTGGCCATCGCCGGCCGCACCATCTTGAACATGTGGTGGGATCGCGATATCGACTCCCAAATGCAGCGAACCCAGAAGCGCCCGCTCCCCTCCGGCGAGATGGCGGCGACGGAAGCACTGCGACTGGGGCTAGTGCTCGCGATCGCCGGTGTCGGGCTGGGGGGCTTCATGGACGCGCGGTATGGACTGGTGGTCTTCGTCGGGTTGTTCTGCGACGTCGTGGTTTACACCCTATGGCTGAAACGTCGCACCTGCTGGAGCATCGTGTGGGGCGGGATCGCGGGCGGGATGCCCATCCTGGCCGGGCGCGTCCTCGCCGTGGGCGGCGTGGATTGGATCGGGATCCTGTTGGCTCTGGGCATCCTCTTTTGGATCCCCACGCATATCCTGACCTATACCGTGCGGTACGCCGCGGACTATCAGGTCGCCGGCATCCCCACGTTTGTCTCCACATACGGTGTGAGGGCCACCCGGTGGGTGATCGCCGTCTCAACCCTCCTGGCCGCCCTCTCGATGGGGGGAGCCGCGTGGGGGATCGGCATGACCAACCTGCACCTCGGCAGCCTGGCCGCGCTCTCGCTGATCCTGGTGGGGCTGGCCGCGCTAAGCCTGATCCGGCCGACTCCACGCGCCAATTCCGGGCTGTTCAAGTACGCTTCAATCTATATGCTGTTGTCGATGGTCTTGATCGTCCTCTAAACTCCGCTGAATTCGTTGGCGACGACCGCCGCGTTCCACTGCGTCAGAACGTGCCCGGACAGCCTAATCCCTCAAGGTCAGGGCGTTTCGTTGGCCGTCGTCCTCGGACCGGTCGTCGTCCTGCTTTCACGCCGCTGTTGATCGGCCCGGACGACAAAAGTCGTATCGCCCCACCCGCCCATCGCCTATGCTCACCCTCGCGTGGGTCGGCCGGTGTCGAGCCCATGAAGGGAAATCGATGCGCCTGCGCCCACCCATCGCGTCCCCCCATCGAGCGGGAACCTCCACCCGTCGCCGCCTCCTGGCATCAGCCCGAACGCTGTTCAGCCAGCAGGGCTTTGCGGCCACGTCCATGCGTCAGGTGGCGGACCAGTCTGCGCTGGCTCTGAGCGGGATCTACAACCATTTCCCCTCCAAAGAGGCCCTCTTCCAGACGGTGCTCGTGGAGGACGGCCTTGACCTGGCGGGCAGGTTGCGCGGCGAAACGGGTCGGGCCGATCCGCCCCGTTCTGCCGCAGGGGCCACCCAGGTCGCTGCTCAGGACACGGCGTTTCAGATACTCATCTTGATCGAACTGGTGGAGTTTCAAGGCAAACACCTGCCGATGCTCAGAGACCGCTTGCCACAGGAGCGATCGGCGCTGTTGGGGCTGGCCGTCGCTTATCACCTCACCGTCCACCTGCTCACGGGCCTGGGGCCCGCCGAAGCACGCTCGACGATCTCACAGGAAGCGCTGGCCAATGTTTTCCTGCAGCGTCTTCATGAACCGGAGTAACTCAATGAATTGGCGTTTGCTTTC
>JBHEKR010000242.1:0-25383 GCA_041859365.1 Candidatus Hydrogenedentales bacterium | reverse complement strand
TGCGATAGCCTTCAACACCGAAGCCGTGGTAGAGTTCACTTGAGGTCATTGGGCATCTCCTATCTGGGTTTCTAGACAAAACCAGGAAATGCACTATGGCCTCTTCTTATGTCAAATGTATCCTCAAACCGGATGAACCATGAAAATCTCCAAGTCTTCCTGGCCTGATCCAAAGTCCTTTCTAATTGCGTTTCGTGTCGCGGCTGAAAGTGCGATTGCTGAGCAGCTTTGGGACTCTGTCCTTGGGGGACTGGTTCCCAGTGAGTTTTTCGTGCCTGATGAGGCGTATGTCGCGCAACTACTGTCAATCCTCGCCACGCCTCTCGACGCGAAGCAAGTTCTGGATGGCGACGGAAGAAACCTGCTGATTGTCGCGAAGGAAATCGGCAGAAAGTCGACCATCCCGATTCTGGAAGAGTATTGGGCTGATCCGCAGGCATTCAGGGAGAAGCATCGCGTGTGATGACATCGTCGAGTTCATCCTGCGGGAGAATCTGTGAGGCAACATACTTCGAGCGCCATCGCGGACGGAGGTCTGAGCGATGGCGAATATCTATACTACGAATCGCCCGGATTTTTATCGGAAGCTTTCAAATGAGTGCGCAAAACAGGGGGTTGACCATTCCTGGTCGACACAAGAGGGTCTTTAAGCGCTCAGGCCCACCAAGGCCTTGCAAGTCCTCAGCGATTCGCGAAACAATGTTTTCTCGCGAGTCGGCATCGCGCGAAAAGCCCCAATTCACGACTCACATCGTGGTGTGTGCTGTGTCGACCAGGAATGGTCAACCCCCTTTGATGGCATGCGTTATGTCTTCCAGGAATGGTCAACCTCCTTTGGCGGCGCTGGAGATTAACACCCGCAGGCCGTCTTGCCGCTATACTAAGGCTCCACGACAGGTCACCGGTCTGACCCAGCGGAGATTGGCATGATGAAGCGTCGCAAGTTTTTGGCAAGGTGTCTCGGGGCCGGGGTTGCTTCTACCTTTTCCATCAACGTCCTCGGAGCGAATGAGCGCATTATCACGGCGGTGATGGGCATTCATGATCGGGGCATGGACCTGGCCAAAGAGCTGTGCAACCGTGCCGACGTGGAGTTGCGCTACCTGGCCGATCCCGATAGCAGTCTCTTCGAGAAGCGCGCGTCCGCCGTGGCCAGCACGACCGGCCGCCGTCCGGAGTGCGTGCAGGATTTTCGACGGATCCTGGACGACCCTGAGGTGGATGGGCTTTGCATCGCCACGCCCGATCACTGGCATGCGTTGGCCACGATCATGGCCTGCCAGGCGGGCAAAGATGTCTATGTGGAGAAGCCGACGGCCCACAGCGTCTGGGAGAGCCGGAAGATGGTGGAGGCGGCCCGGAAATACGGACGAACGGTACAGGTGGGTACGCAAAATCGCAGTGCGGATTATTGTGCGATGGCGCGGGAGCGTGTGCAGGCGGCGGACTTTGGCGATATACATTTTGTGCGTATCGTGAATTCGAAGCAGCGGGAGCCCATCGGGCGCAAGGCCGATGGGCCGGTCCCCGAGGGCCTGGACTACAACCTCTGGCTTGGCCCCGCCCCCGAGAGGCCATTCAACGAGAACCACTTCCACTATAACTGGCACTGGTTCTGGCGCTATTCCGGCGGCGATGTCGTCAATGACGGTATCCATCAGATCGATCTGGCGCGCTGGATGGTCGGGCGAAGTCTGCCGAAGTCGGTCAGCGCGGTTGGCGGACGGCACGTGGCGGATGATGACAGCGAGACACCGGACACCCAGATCATCAATTGGGAGTACGATGGTCTGAACATGACCTTTGAGCAGACGCTTTGGACGCCCTACCAGAAGAAGGTGCCGCTGGAATTGCGCGACCGGGGCGATATGCCCGACTGGCCTTTCGCCGGCACACGCATAGAAATATACGGCACCCGACAGTTCATGTACCTCGGCCGCATGGGCGGTGGCTTTCAGGTATTTGACGGCGATGGAAAAAGTGTTCAGATCCAGCCGGGGCAATACACACCCTCCAACGTCAAGCATATGGCGAACTTCCTGGATAGTATCCGGTCGCGAGCGCAGCCAAACGCGGATATTGAGGAGGGCCATCGCTCCACGCTGCTGGGCCTCTACGGGAACATCGCCTATCGTACCGGACGCCGATTGCATATTGACGCCGCATCCGAAGGATTTGTCAATGATGACGAGGCCAACGGCTACGTGCGACGCACCTATCGCGAGCCGTGGGTTGTGCCGGATCAAGTTTGAGTGCCGATGCAGCCGAACTGCCGGCTGCGGAATGTCATCGTAAAGGAGACTATTGTGAAGTACTTCGTGCGAACCTTCGCGACTGCAATGTTGTTTATTGGCCTGTCCTGCAGCGCACTGGCCGCCGTGACGATAGAATCCTTGAGGCCGGATGGCGCGCCCAACAAGGCGGCGTGGATGGCCCAGGGCTCTTTCGGCATCATGACCCATTACCTGCTTTCACCGGAAGGGACCACGCCGGAGGAGAAAACAGCCGACCTGAATCGTATGGTGGATAATTTTGATTTGGAGGCCTACGTCGCCCAGATCGAAGAGACCGGAGCGGACTGGGTCATCTTCACGCTCATGCAGGGCACGGGTTTTCTTTCGAGCCGGAGCGAATATGTGGACACGCTCCAGCCCGGCATCTCGCCGCGCCGCGATCTGATTCCCGAGCTTGCACGTCGTCTTCACGAGGCGGGCAAGCGCCTGATTGTGTATATGCCCAGCCCCCACACGTCGGCCGACCCCGTGGTGAAGAGCCTTATCGGCTTGGGCGCCGAGGGCTACGTGGATCGCCACAACGAACTCGTCCGGGAACTGTCGCTCAAGGGCGGAAAGGACATTGACGGGTGGTGGTTCGACAGTTGCGGGCCGCAAGACAACGCGGCCTGGCAGCGGGAGATGGACGCGTGCCGCGCGGGCAATCCGGAAGCGGTCATCGCCTTCAGCGGGGCCGAGTTCTGCGCGTCGGGCACGATCAAGCCGCTGTGCCCGATTGAGGACTATCACGCCGGCGAAATTCATTTGTTGGAAGACGGGAGAATTCGTACCGACTTTGTCTATCCGCCCGGAGAGGGAAATATTCTCGTAGACGAGAACCGCAAACTGCGAAAGCGCGGCCAGGAAGCAAAGTTCTATATGCCCGAGGCGCAATTCATCGACAATGTCCAGTGGCACGGCCTGCTGCCAATCGACCTGACCTTCAACCCGGCCGTTCCCAATCAGTATTGCCACTACACGGACAAAGAACTCTTCAAATTCGTCGATGACATCAAAGCGGTCGGCGGTGCGCTTACGATCAACGTGCCCATCGAGAACGCGAATGGCCATATCCCGGACGATACGCACAGCCAACTGGTTCGGCTTGGGAAGCACCTCAAGGGAGTGAAATAGCGCCGTGTCGCGAGAGAATTCTTGACCACGGAAGTGCACGGAATTTCACGGAAGAACAAAAGGCCGGATTATGATGACGTAAAGTCACATGGACGCCACGGTGGGCTATACGTTTGCCCTACGTATTCTCCCGCTGGTTAGTTCGTCGTAGATATCCCGCAAATTCTCATTGAGCTCTTCCAGCGAAATGCCTTGAGTCATGTAGTCGGGAAACTCTTCCAAGTAACCGACAAACATGCCAGCATCTTCCCAGTATATGTATCTCATGCTTTCCATACTGGAAATGATATACGGCCAAGACGAACTTTTCAACCGGCGAAGCCAGGAGTCTGGCGGCATGTCCCGGCGGCACCGTGTGGCCGTTCCCCCGATTTAACATGCGGCGCAACCCTCAGTGCGCGTACTTCAGCAGCGCAAATCCGCCCACCAGCAGCACCGTAAAGGCCACGACCAGCAGGTTGAACCACTTGTCGATAAATCCCTTGATCGGCTCGCCATAGTGGTAAAGCAGACCGGCAACCAGGTAGAAGCGCGCCGCCCGACCGATCAGCGAGGCCACGACGAACATGGGGAAAGAGACGTGAAAGACACCCGCCGCGATCGTGATGACCTTATAGGGTATCGGCGTGAAAGCCGCGATGAACACCACCCAGAAGTTGTACTGCTCGTAGAGGGCGCCCACGGAATTAAACTTGGCTTCGGTGAAGCCGGGCACATAGGTGTAGAAGAGCTGGTCCACCGCCGCCCAGGCACCCCAGCCGATGCCGTACCCGATGATGCCACCGACGACCGAGCCGGCGCTGCAGATTGCGGCGAATCGCAAGGCGTGGGCCCGCTTGCCGACGCACAGCGCCACCAGCAAAACATCGGGCGGAATGGGGAAAAAGCTCGACTCAGCTACGGCCAGCAGAAACAGGGCCAGACCGCCGTAGGGCGTCTCGGCCCAGCTCAGCACCCAGTCATAGAGATTTCGTACCCACTTCATGGAAGCGCCTTCATGGTTTTTCGCGTACCCGACCGCGATGGTTACAGGGTAATAGGGGGTTCATAGAAACGGTGCATCACCGCATGATGGGTCACGTCCCGGTGAAGGGGCGTCACGCTGACCTTGCCCTGCTCGATAGCTTCGAAGTCCGTGCCCGACTCCATAATGTGGGAGGGCTCGTCCCCGCCGATCCAGTAATAGATGCCGCCTCGGGGATCTTCCCGGCGCACAATCTCATCATGATAGTCCCGACGCCCCATTCGGGTGATGGCCAGGCCTCGCAACTCCCCAAAGGGAAGATCCGGTACATTCACGTTCAGGGTCGTGTCTTCCGGTAGCCCATGTTGCAAGACATAACGGGCCACCCGGGCACCCACTTCGGCCGCCGTGGCCATATGTTCGGGGCGGTAGCTCACATCAGACACCGCGATGGATGGGATTCCAAGGAGCATGCCCTCGAAAGCGCCCGCCACAGTGCCGGAATACGTCACGTCATCGCCCAGGTTCGCGCCTGGGTTCACCCCCGAAACCACGAGGGCCGGGCGCTCACCCAGCAGCGAGCGGACCGCCAGCATGACGCAGTCCGTCGGGGTGCCATCCACCATGTGCCATCCGGGTTCCAAGGCATTGACGCGCAAGGGTTTGTGAAGGGAGACGCTGTGGCCCACCGCGCTCTGCTGATTCTCAGGGGCATACACTTCGATCCGGCCCAGAGGTTGGAGGGCCTCCGCCAGCAGCCGGAGCCCCGGCGCGCGGACACCATCGTCATTGGTAACCAGAATCAGTGGACGGTTCATAGGAGTTTGTGAGATGCCTTGGGGGAAGGGGACAGATCAGCCGCCCAATTTATACCACAGCCACCGCATTCATTCAAAGCCGCTTTGCCACGCAATCACCAGAACACGGGCCCAGAGGGACCGCGAATTACATCGAAGTCAGTGATTGGAGAATCCAATGAATTGTCCCACCATTTTCGGGAAATCCGGTATAATGGATCGAAAGTGAACTTAAACGGAACGTTGTAACACCTGATACAGTCTCAGGCCGGTCGAGCGCAGACCCGGGGGATGCTCGCCAGCCTTGAGGCTACTCAATCGCAGGGAGGCCGGCCTGCCGGGATAGGCATCCGCAACTGCGGGGCTACGACCGGCAAGAAGGGCAACAGGAAGGCAAGCAGGATGGGGAAACCTTCGATATTAATCGTGGATGATGAGGCAAATATTCGCAGTGCGCTGCTGCGTTGGTTCCAGATCTGCGGTTTTGATGTATTTTCGGCGTCCGATGGGGTTGAAGCCGTGGCTCTGTGCGAATCCAATCGATTTGATGTGATTACCATGGATCTGGAAATGCCCCGCATGGGCGGAATTCAAGCCCTGACCGAAATCCGCAAGAAACACCCCAACGTCCCGGTGCTCATCGTGACAGGCTTCGCCCGGGATACCCAGCAAGCCCTCAATGCCGGGGCATCGAAAGTGCTTACCAAGCCCTTGCGGCTCCGGGACTTGGAAGAAGAAGTGCGCAGCGTTCTAGGGAGCGTGCGCGAAAATTGAGCACGGGGGCGCAGATTTGCCGAGGGTGCGCCAAAAATAAGCCCGCCTAGAAAGCTCTGGACAAATACTGGAGTAACTGCTAAAATCGGTGATACTACCGGAGTGGTGCAGGCTTTTAACACTATTAGCGACCGGCTTCGGCTTGCCAGGGAACTGCGATATCGTGCAGCAGGTTCCGGAAAGTCACGTCGAGAAGGTGTTGCTCCGGCAGCGTGCGAAAAACACTTAAGTGATTGTGGGCTCGATTGTTGGGGCGAATCCCCACGCGGAGTTTCATGGTCCAACTGGTTAGTCGTTATGCTCTTGCCACGATTGTGGCGGCCAGGGTGAGAATCGTGATTTGCACTGTGACAGGGATCGGAGCGCCATAATGCCGGGCACGCTGAAGTGCCTCGCAGCTATGATCGAAACCAGCCGCTGCAAATCGAAACAGGCGTTGGTTTCATTGCGCCTTGGGAAACCGCATGCACATCAATCAACTCAGAAACGCTAGGGGCGGCGATGGCAACAAGTAAGAGCAAAGCAAAGGCCTCCAAAGCGGTGGCGAGCAAGAAGAGTGCGCCCAGACCTGCGGCACGAAGCGTAGCGAAGTCTACCGCCAAACCGAAGGCGGCGCCCGCCAAAACCGCGAAGCCTGCTCCGGTCGCCAAGGCCCCGTCCAAGCCGGTCGTTTCAAAACCGGCAGCACCGGGCAAAGCGACGCCAAAGGCTGCGACCCCCAAGGCTAAGACGCCTCCTCCAGGCGCATCCTCCAAGTCGGCGCCAGCGAAATCGGTGGCCCCGAAGTCCCCACCCGCAAAGCCCACGGCTTCGAAGGTCGCCCCCGCGAAACCCGCACCGGCCAAGGCGGCCACCCCCAAAGCGGCGCCAGAAAAGCCCGTGGCGGCGAAAGTGGCTCCTCCGAAGCCGGACCATGCCAAACCCGACGCGGCGAAGCCTGTGGCTGCCAAGGCCCCTGTTTCCCCGGTGGCGCCGGTGCGTGAAGCCCGCGTTTCTCGCGGTAGCGGAAAGCTACTCCCCAGGACCTTCCTTTTTGGATTGTCGGAGGCGATCAAAAGCGCCGTCGCCCCCATGGTGCAGCAGGTCAAGGGCCGCGAAGTGGTGGACTCCGCCGTCAGCGGCGATGCGACTTTCGAAATTGACAAGGTGGCGGAAAAAGCGCTGCTGGCCTATCTTAAGGCCGAGCGGGCCCCCGTGGCCTATTATTCGGAAGATTCCGGGTATTCCACCTTCTCCAACGATCCCCCGCAGCACCTGCTCATTGTCGACCCCATCGACGGTACCCGGGCGGCGAAGAATGGTTTTGAGGCCTGCGTGGTCGCCATTGCCGCCACCAGCGTCATCGAGCGGCCCACCATGGCCGATGTGGAAAGCGCCTGCGTCATGGAAATCATGGGCGAGCGGACCTTCTACGCCGAGCGCGGCAAAGGCGCCCGGATCTATACGCCGGACGGCAAGACCAAGAAACCCCGGCTCTCGGAAAACACCAATCTGGAGACAATCGCCTGGTCCATGACCGTGCCGGCCCGGCCCGCCGCGTTGATCTTTCCGACGGCGGCCCCGCTCATCGACCTCACGAGTCTGAAGGGCGGGTTTTTCGCCTGCAACGCGACCTCCTACAGCCTGACCCGTCTGCTCACCAACCAACTGGACGCTTGCGTGGACTTCGCCAGCCGTTATATGAAGGAGGTCCCGGAGCTCGTCCAGGATCAATTCATCAATGCCGGTCGGGGTACGATTCTGGGCATCGCCCCCTACGACATGGCGGCGTCGCTCCTGATCGCTCAGGAGGCCGGTTGTATCGTTACCGATGCCTTCGGGGAGCATTTTGACGAGGTGCTGTTGCTCGACAGTTCGGAGCACAACCACCAGACCCTCATCGCCGCCTCCAATGCGGCGCTTCATGAGAAGTTGCTGAGCATTTTCGACACCCGCATTAAACAATACGTGGCGGCCATGCGCCGTGCAAAAGGTTGAGCGAAAGACTCGCAGGACGGTGACGTACATGACCTCCGAACGGATGGGGCTGGTGGAGGCGCGTTGAGCGCGCTGCGACATCCCAATGATTAAAACACCATATGGAGCACCGGCGACCTGCCGGTGCTCCATTGTCGTTTGAACTTGGCAAGTGACTGGACCCGCGTTGTATCATTTGCAGTGGTCGCATACCACGGCAATGAGACATCCCATTCATGCAGTCGGCAGGATCCATAACTGAAGCGCCGGGCACCGTCCTCTTCACCCTGGAAGACGTGTGCAAGGAGTACCACATGGGCGAGGTGGTCGTGCCGGCGCTGCGCGGCGCAACCCTCACCATTGACCGGGGCGAGTTTCTCGTTATTCTGGGGCCGAGCGGCTCGGGAAAGAGTACCCTCCTCAACATCATTGGCGGCCTCGACGGCCCCACGCGGGGTTCGATTCTGTTTCGCGGCGAGGATTTGGCCCAGTTCGACGAAAACCAGCGCACCCAGTACCGTCGACGCTACATCGGCTTTGTGTTCCAGTTCTACAACCTCATGCCCAACCTTACGGCGGAGGAAAACGTGGAGCTGGCCACCGAGATCTCCCTCGATCCCATGCCCGCGCGGGAGGCCCTGGATCTGGTCCAGCTCGGCCCGCGACGCACCCACTTTCCCTCGCAGCTTTCCGGCGGCGAACAGCAGCGCGTGGCCATCGCCCGGGCGGTGGCGAAGCGTCCCGAGATTCTCCTGTGCGACGAGCCCACGGGCGCCTTGGATATTGCCACCGGCAAAGTCGTGCTCGATGCCTTGAGCGCGATCAACCAACGCATCCAGACCACGCTTATCATCATCACGCACAACGCGGCCATCGCTGAGCTGGCGGACCGCGTGATCCAGATGCGGGACGGTCACGTGCAATCCATCGAGCGCAATGCGGTCCGGAAAACGGTGGATGACCTCGTGTGGTAATCAGTGCCTTCCATAAGAAACTCGTCCGGAGCATGCTGCTGGCGTGGCCCCAGTCCCTCGGCGTGGTGGCGGTGGTCATGTGCGGCATCGCGGCGTATATATGCGTTTACTCCGCCTACCTCAACCTGAGCCTGACGCGGGATACGTACTACGCTCAGAACCGCTTCGCCGATTTTGAGATTCTCGTGGACCGGGCTCCCGAAACAGCCGTCTTCAAATTGGAGGCCATACCCGGCGTGCGCCAGGTGCGAAAGCGCATCGTGGAAGAGGTCAACGTCGACATTCCCGGCATCGACGAACCGCGCATCGGCCGCCTTATCTCCATGCCCATCCCGCGGGTCCCCGTGATCAACGACATGGTACTTCTTGCCGGGCGCTATTTTGATCCCGGTACCCAGAGCGAGACCGTCCTGAGCGAGCACTTCGCCGAGGCGAATGGCCTCGAGATTGGAGACCGCGTCCACATTTCGGTAGACAACAAGAAATACTCCCTGCGCATCGTGGGCATCGGCGCATCGCCGGAGTACGTGTACATGATCCGGAACGTCCAGTCCCTCGTGCCCAGCCCGGAGGGCTTCGGGATCCTTTGGGTTCCCGAAGATTTTGCGGAGACGGCCCTCGATTTGAAGTCCGCCTGCAACAACATCGTAGGGCTTGTGGACGATCCCCGTGATCTGGATGTTATCCTCGATGAAGCGGACAAAATCCTTGACCCCTATGGCGTATTCGCCAGGACGAAGCGGGAGAACCAGATATCCAACCGCTTTATCTCGGATGAGATCAAAGGACTCGGCGTCTCGGCAAAGATTATTCCCACCCTGTTTCTGGGGATTGCCGCGCTGATCATTCTGATCCTGCTGAATCGTATGGTGCGCACCGAGCGTACCCAGATCGGGTTGATGAAAGCCTTCGGCTACTCCAACTGGGCCGTCGGTATTCACTACATCGAGTACGGCATCATCCTTGCACTCGTCGGATGTGTCGGCGGCTTCCTCCTCGGCCAGTGGATGGCGGGGGGGATGATCCGGATCTACGTCCAGTTCTACCAGTTCCCCATTCTCGAGTCCCGCGTGTACTGGGATGTGCTCGCCCGTTCGATGGGCATCACCCTCGTCTTCGCCACGCTGGGTGCGCTCACGGCCGCGATTCAGGCGGCCCGGATCCGGCCCGCGGAGTCCATGCGCGCGGAGGCGCCGCGCACCGTGAATAAGGTCTGGATCGAGCTCTTTCCCCCCCTCTGGCGCAGGGTCAGCTTCACCTGGAAAATGATATTTCGGAATATATCGCGCAACCGCTTTCGCGCGGGCGTCAACCTCTTTGGCGTGGCCATTTCGCTGAGCCTCCTGCTCATGGGCTTTTTCATGACCGACTCCACCGAGTTCGGGATGAACTTTCAGTTCAGGGATGTGCAGCGGGACGACGTGAAGGTGAGCTTTCAGAAAGAGCAAGGGAAAGACGCCCTGCTGGAGGCCAGCCGCTTTCCCCACGTCCGCAGGGCGGAGGCTTTCCTCGAGTATCCTTTCGAGATCCGATCCGAATGGAGAAAGAAGGACATCATCGTCACCGGCGTGGCGGGCGACTCAGAAATGTTCAAGGTGATGAATTTCAAGCGGGAATCCTTTGCACTGGGAGGGAACACCGTCGTGCTGGCCGACGGTCTCGCGAAGGAACTGGCCGTGGAGCCCGGCGACACCATCGAGTTGGAGCCGCTACTGGGCCGGATTGATCGCACCTTCACAATCACTGTGCGCGCCGTGGCCCAGCAGTTTGTGGGCACGGGGGCCTACATGGATCTACACGATCTCAGCCGCATGCTGGACGAGCCCTTTGCCCTCAACAGCGCCCTGCTGCGCATTGAGGACGGCGGACGCCCCGCGCTGAACAAGCGACTCAAGGAAATCGGCGGGATTTCCGCCGTGAGCTTCAATCAGGACGCCTACGATTCCATCAAGAAGACCCTCGGCCAGAGCATGGCGATTACCAATACCATTCTCCTTTCCTTTGCCGCGGTGATCGCCTTTTCGATCATCTACAATATAACCGCCGTATCGCTGTCCGAACGACAGCGCGAGTTGGCTTCGCTTCGGGTGCTGGGTTTCTCCTCCAGCGAGGCCGGGCGAATCATGTACCATGAGAATATCCTCATGGGCGTGCTTGGTATTATTGCGGGCGTTCCCCTGGGTATCGGCATCTGCGCACTGCTTGTAAAGGCCTACAGCAACGACATGTTTCGCCTGCCCTTTCATATCGACCGGAGCACCTACGCCACAGCAATCCTGCTGACGATGTCCTTCGTGCTGCTCGCGAATCTCGCGGTACGCAGAAAAATCGAGCAACTGGATCTCGTGGAGGTATTGAAGGAGCGGGAGTGAATGGCGGAGCGAAAAGTTGAACCACGAATAGACCTGGTGCGGCCAACGGCTGTGGTCAAATCTGTTCACTGATTTGCAGAGATTGAATTGAAATCCGAAAACGTGATTGCTATGGAAACCGTGTAAACTTATGACTATCAGCAGAAAGAAAATCGCCGGCACGGCCATCGTCGCTGTCCTTCTCGGATTCGCCGTGCTTTCCATGCGCCCCCAGCCGGTGCTGGTGGAAATCGGCAAACCGGAGAGGCGGACGGTGCGCGAGTACATCACGGAAGAGGCGAAGACCCGTTTGCGCGATGAGTACACGGTGGACATGCCGCTGTCGGGCACCTTGAAGCGCATCAGCCTCGAAGTGGGAGATGTGGTGGAGGCGGGTTCCGTAATCGCGGAGATAGACACCTTCGATCTGGTGCACCAGATCCAGGCGGCGGAGTTCCTCATTCAGCAATCACAATTTCAGATCGATGGCCTCGCCAGCGGCAAACCGAAGCAGGAGGATACCGATACCGCCTCGGTACGGATCAAGGAAATGTCGGATCAATTGCAGATGGCGGAAACGCAGCGTCGCGTAGCGGGTATTGACTCCGAGCAGGCCCGTCGCGAGTACGAGCGCGTCAAGAAGCTCGTGGAAGAAGGCGTCGCGGCTCAGAGCATGCTGGACGATGCCCAGCGCACCCACGAGGGACTGCTGGAGCAGGTGGATCGGGCCCAGCTTGCCGTGGCCGCCGCCCGGAAGAATGTGGAGATTGCCCAATTGGCGGCGAGCCGCGTGGCGTCGTCCATGGACGACAACGAGTACATGCGACAGGTTTATAGCGCCGAGATCCGGCGTCTGGAGGCCGAGCTGGCGATACTACAGAGCGATCTGAAGAAATCCATCATCTGCGCACCCGTGGCCGGCCCCGTGCTGGAGAAATATATCGAGAACACCCGGGTGCTGGTGGCAGGCACGCCGATAGTGAAACTCGGCGACCTCAGCACCATGGAGATCGAAAGCGACGTCTTGTCCGAGGAGGTCGTCGCAGTGACGCCTGGCGACGAGGTGGAGCTCATCGGCAAGGCGTTGGGCGAGCAACCCGTGATGGGCAAGGTGGACCGCATCTATCCCTCCGCGTTCCAGAAGATTTCGTCCCTCGGGATCGAGCAGCAGCGGGTTAAGACCATCATTTCCTTCGACAATTCCGCGCTTCAACTCCGTGCGGGTACCCGGCTGGATGTGCGCATCATCACCGATGAGACACCCGAGGCCATTGCCGTACCCGAGCGATCCGTGTTCCGCCGCGAGGGGGAGTGGTATGTTTTTGTGGTGGCGGGCGGCACGGCGGAGTTGTGCCGGGTTACGGTGGGCCTGAAGAATGACACCTGGGCGGCCATCACCAGCGGGTTGGATTTGGAGGAGGAGATCATCCTCGATCCGAAGAACGATCTGGAGCCCGGCAGCCGTGTCGCTGCGCGATAGGGACGTACCGCCGCCAGGGTACCCGGCGGGACACACGCGATCTGGCCGTCATTTCAATCACGTAACCGAGCAAAGCCCACACCAAGGCGGCGGCATGTCCCCGTGGATGCCGGAGACGTGACTTGGATTCAATCGCGATTACCCACCCATCCCCTGGGACAGGCACGCGCTGGCGAGTTCAGGGCTCGATATCAAAGTAATCTGGACGAACGGCGCTATCCATACACAATAAAGTGGCGTGCGCGTGTCCTTCCCCTCATTAGGGAAAGCGCAGCGCGCCCCATTGAAGATCCGGCTGTGCGCCGTACCCATGGGCCCAGGCGCTCCGCTCCTCCCCTGCGCTGTGGCGGTTGCGCACGATGTTGAGGGGCAGACTGCTTCCCCGCTTCGGATCGCCGATCAACGCAATGGGAATTCGGAAAAGCACATTCCACCCGGTTCCGGACTTCGTCGCCACGACTTCCCAATCGCCGTCCCAGCCAGCATCATTGGCTTCACTGTCGAATTGGGCGCCCAGCGGGCTGGCGACGAGCCGCAAGGGCAGCTTGCCCTCGGGTTGCAGCCAGATTTCCACGCTTTCCTGACGCCACAGAGGCGCATCGCGTTGCGTGAGATCCGCGATCATCGCCGCAGGTTCATGATCCATCGCCTCAATGGCGATATAGAGATCGCTTCGCGTGCGGGTAACCCGGACCGCCGTCGGGGCATCCGCAAAGCGGGCGGCGTCCGTGTTGAGGAAGGCGCCTGCTTGCGGCCTGGGCGACCAGGGACGTCCCTCAAAGTGCGGGGCCATCGCGGGGGTGATGGTAGCGTAACCGCATGCTATTTCCGCCACGGGCTTCTCGCCAAAGAGGCGCACTTCCTTCAGCGTCGGGGTATCCTGTGCAGCGCCCAGGTTCAGTCTCAGGATCGGATGGATCGACGGGCTGGAGAGCAGCCAGGCGCCCCGTGCCCCGGCGAGACCGGCACCGGCCAGCGATTGAAGTTCTTCGAAGGTCACGCCGTCATGCGTACCCGCGAGGTGGGCCGAGGCCAGGTTCAGCCCATCGATATCGACGCGCCGCACCGGGGCCTGGCCGGTCATTAGGGGAAGGGTGGCCGTGGTCCCGGAGGGACCTTCGGCGATCACCGGCCGCACGGGAATCTCGTATTGGGGGTGTTCGGGCCGATCGAATCGATAGTAGTGGAACTCCTCCAGAAACAGGTCCGTTGGTGATAAAAACTCCTTCCGGGTCGTGATGCGCTCGAGGAGTTGCTCATAACGAGGCGCATCGGCGACGGAATCGCCCGTGCGGGCTTGCGCCAGCAGCGTAGCCAGTGACTGAAGCGACGCTTCGCTTCCCGATTCGGCGAAGCGCTCTTCCAGCAGCAGGTAGTCCGTCAGCAGGGCCATCAGGCCGCGCGCCTGCTCAAAGCCCGCCGGGTCACTGGCGATCACATCGGGATTGCTCGCGCAGAGGGCTTCGAAGCGCTGCCGCGTGTCGGTCGGGCTGACGCCGCGGAGGGTCTGCTCGTTCAGGTAACGAACCATCGCGGCACGGACGGCGCCGTACTCAGGCTTGTCCAGATTGGCGTTGAAGTGGCGATTCAACAGCCGCGCCCAGATAGCGTTTCGATCCGGGCCTGACCACGCGGCATTCAGTACCGCGTCGGCCTCCTCGGGTGTGCCAGACAGGGCAATCATACCACCACGCTGAAGGCCACGGGCCACCATCCACTGCTCCATTGTTTCCGCTGCCGCGGTGGTTCCCTCCAGGGCCACAATCAGTGGCGCGGAGGATGTGGAGAGTACCTGCTCAAAGCGTTCGGTCGCCTCGCGGGGCGTGTCTGCGTGGACCCGTGCGATCCGTGTGATCTGGTCCGGGACCGGGGCCGCTTCAAGATTGTAGAGCCCCGCGCCCTGGCCGGGCGTCAGGAGATTTGACCACATCATGAGCTTCACGTCGCCGTCGATCTCCTTCACCATGCCCGCCATGAGCGCGAGGGACTGGGCGTAGGCATCGGCGTGACTCAAATTGCGGGCCTGGGAGCGCGTGTCCTGATTCATCCGCCCGATGGCCCCGTGGTCGAGGTGGATATAGCGCGGTTTCAACTCCGTGATGAGCCGCTCCAGTGCCGTGCGAAGCCACGCACGACTCTCTGGGGCGGCGAAGCAGAGGGAGGAGGAATCCTCCGTGGCCACGTTGTAGCGCAGTTCAATTTCGGCGCCGTCGGGGATGGAGCCGCCTGGTTCACGGCGTATACGCCAACGAGGGCGCTCCGCCACGAAGGGGGCGACGAGGGCCTGGGGCTCGAGGGCGTAGTCTCGTTCGTACACACAGGCCACGCCACTGATCAATACCTGAACCGTCTCCGGATGCTCCGCGATGATGTTGGGATAGCGCAGTTCAACCCATTCGGCGCCCAGCAGCGTGCGGCGTTCGGTGACGGCCCGGCCTTCAATCATAAGGGGGTGATCACGCAGCACCGATTCCATGCCGCGCAGGGTGCTAAAGACCGGCACGGGTTCAAGAAAGTTTTCGCGCGCCATCTCAAATACCGTACGCCACGATTCGGCCTGAACGCCGGAAAGGTCGTGGAAGGCGTCGGACTCGAGAAAAAGGTGGGTGCACTTAAGGGCCGAGAGCGCGTTCAGGTCTTCCTCGGTGGGCATGGCCGCCAGCCAGGCCCCCCGCACGGACAATTCGGGCCAGTCCCGCAGATTGAGGTGGGGGAGGTTGGCGTCGTATTGTTTCGAAAGGCTCGCCAGGGTGTGGAGTCCGTACCAGGCCCCACGGACGCCGCCGCCGAGGACGACGATGCCCTCTTTCTCCACGACAATGCGATAGCCCTCCTCACCGAGGACGCTTGCCCCTTCGAGGTATCGCTTGAATTTCCGCTTCGCGATGGGTCCAGGGTGTTCCGCTGTGCCCACGAATATCCCTTCGGGCAGGCGGTCTGAAAGAGACGCGGGGGACATGATCGGCGTCGCGTCGAGTGCATCGCGCAGGGGTTTCTCAAAGGCCGCTTCGTCCATGAGTTCATCCGCGAGGATGACCGGGGTTTCGGACCTGAGATAGAAGTGTCGCTTCTCATCCACCGACAACTCGCGCGGCGTCGTTGAAATACAGGTTGCCGCGATCAGCGCCGCGGATGCCCATGCCCACATGCGTTATTCCTCCCAATATGGTGTGTCCCAACAGAGCGGGTCGGCTGAAACCCAACCGCAGGGACTTCAGGGACGGCAGAGGCAGCAGGAACAGTTTTTTTAGCATTGGTCGCTGCTGTCTCTGCCGTCTCTGTAGTCCCTGCTGCTATCCGCCTAGGACTCTCTATCCGCCACGAAGCGTGCAAGGTTCCTTAGATTCTCGGCTTCCTCGCCGAAAACCTCCAATGCAGCCAGCGCCGATGCCACAGCCTCGCGAGCCAGCCGTCGCGATTCGTCCAGACCGAGAAGCGCGGGGTAGGTCGATTTATCCCGCGACTCATCGCTGCCCACGGGTTTGCCGATCACCGCTTCCGCGCCCACGACATCCAGAATATCATCAGTAATCTGAAAGGCGAGGCCCAGGTGTTTCCCGTAGTCCGCCAGCGCCGCCACCTGCCCATCGCTCGCGCCCGCCGCCATCGCGCCGCAACGGAGCGACACTTGTATGAGCGCGCCGGTCTTGGCGCGGTGGATGCGACGCAGCGCTTCCAAATCCAACTGCTTGCCTTCGCCGTCCAGGTCCAACTGCTGTCCGCCCACCATGCCGCCGACACCCGCCGCCTGCGCCAGAGCGCGCACGATCTCCGTGGACCCCGTTTCCGCTGCCGTATCGAAGGCCATCGTCAGGAGTGCGTCGCCCGCGAGAATGGCCGTGGCCTCGCCGTAGACCTTGTGGCAGGTTGGTTTGCCCCGGCGAAGATCGTCGTCGTCCATAGCGGGTAGATCATCATGAATCAGCGAATAGGTATGGATCATCTCCAGCGCGCAGGCCACGGGCAGGGCGACCGCATCATCGCCCGAGACCACTTCCGCCGCGCCGAGGGCCAAGGCCGGCCGCAGCCGCTTGCCGCCCGCGAAAAGACTGTAGCGTACCGCCTCCAATAACGACGCGGGCACGCCCTGCCACCCGTCGACATACGTTGCGAGGGCCGCTTCGGTGCGCTGGGCCTTGGCCTGAAGAAATTCCACGGCGGTCATTAGAATAGCAGGTCCTCTTCGTCGGGCTCGGGTTCCGGCTCGGGTTCATCGCTTGCAGGGGCCGGCGCGGGCTTCGTCACGGCCGGGGCCTTCGCGGGAGCGGGCGCAGCCGCAGGTGCGGGGGCCTTAACAGGCGCCGGTGCCGCCACGGGAGCCGGTGGCGCCTCCTCGTCGAAACTCTGGGGCTCCAGATCACCGTCCGCGTTCTTCACCAGGATCTCGATCTTCTTCTCCGCCTCGCTCAGGGCCTTCTCGCAACGTCGGGCCAGCGTAATGCCCGATTCGAATTGCTTCAGTGCATCGTCGAGGGACAAGCCGCCCTCCTCCAGTGCGCCCACGATCGCCTCCAGGGCTTCCAGATCCTGCTCAAAGGTTGCGTCACTCTTGCTCTTGACCATGGGTCTCTTCCTCTATGCGGCGCACCATCGCCGTGACCGCGCCGCGTCCAAATCGTACATAAATTTCATCGTCTTGCTTCAGCGCCGCCGCATCGCGAATCAGTGTCTTCTCCGGCAGCTTCCAACCGACCGCGTAGCCCCGCGACAAAATTGCCAGCGGACTCAGCGCATCCAATTGCGCCATCAGGGGCCGAAGCTTGTGTCGGCCCGATACAGGAATGTCGCGCCCTGCATTGTTCAGTCGCTGCTCCAGTCGCTTCAGCCGTTCACCGGCGCGCTCCAGTTGGATCTTCGGCGACAACAGCGCCAGGGAACGGGCCGCGCGATCCACGCGCTTCCGCGCCTCGGCCACGCGATCCGCCATGGCGTCTTCGAGGCGCATGCGGTATTCATCACTCGTCTGGCGGCGCTGGCGCACCAGTTCCTGGGGGCGTTGCAGCGTGTAGCTGTTCTTCGCCATCTTCACCCGGTGCCGCGCATCCGTCAGGCTGCGATCCAGAGCCTGGCCCAGGCGTCTTCGCAGACGCATGACCTGTTCGCCCAGGGCCGCCTGTTCCTTCACCACCAGCTCCGCCGCCGCCGAGGGCGTCGGTGCCCGCAGGTCCGCCGCGAAATCCGAAAGAGAGTAGTCCACTTCATGGCCCACGGCGGAAATGATGGGCGTCTTCGCTTCGTAGATCGCGCGCACGACCACTTCTTCGTTGAAGGACCACAAGTCCTCCAGCGAGCCGCTGCCGCGCCCTACAATCATCACGTCCACGCCCCACGCGTCCAGCGCTCGAATACCCGCCGCAATCTCCGCAGCCGCCCCGTCGCCCTGCACCCGCGCGGGGTAAATGATGACATGTATGCCGCCAAAGCGCCGCGTGAGCACATTCAGAATGTCGCGAATTGCCGCGCCGGTGGGCGACGTGACGACGCCAATCTTCCGGGGCAGCAGGGGGAGAGGCTGCTTGTGAATATCGTCGAAAAGGCCCTCGGCCGAGAGCTTTTTTTTCAATTTCTCGAAGGCGAGTTGCAGCGCGCCCAGTCCCTTGGGCTGCATGTCGCTGATAATGATCTGGTAGGCGCCCCGGCGCTCGTAGACCGTGATTTCGCCGTGTGCGAGCACTTCCAGGCCCGCTTCCGGGGTAAATTTCAGGCGTGAAAGCTTGCCCTTGAACATCACCGCGTCGATCTGGCTGTTTTCATCCTTCAGCGTGAAGTAGACGTGCCCGGACGAGGCCAATTTCCAGTTCGAGATCTCTCCCGAGAGCCATACGGTCCCTAAGTCGTTTTCGAGCAGGGATTTAATGCGGCGGGTGAGTTGGGTGATCGTGAGAATCGAGTCGCTGCTGGTGGTCATTGCTTGATTGTAATGGATTGGCGGGGGGGAGTGCGACTTGCGCAGTTAGAATCGCGCTTCACGTAGAGAAAATCGTGCTGACCACGGCGATGAGTTTGGTCAGGCTGGGGATATCCGATCACCAAGCCCCTGGCTCATCCAGCCGGTGGCGCGGTAAGCAACGGAACTATCAATTTCGTCCAGGCCTCGTAGCCCGCGTCGGTCATATGGAGACCGTCCTTCTGGAGATAGTCCGGGCGGGGCAGACCATCCTCACCCAGCATGACGCTCTCCACATCCACCAGCACCAAGCGGGGCTCCGACTGGGCCATCTGGCGCACCGCCTCGTTCACCTTCTTCATTTCGGGATAGATGGTCCAGCGGGCGGTGCTGGGCTTAATACCGACAAAGAGAATCCGGGTCGCGGGAAGGTGCTCCCACACTTTTGCCGCCAGCTTCTTAAAGTCTTCAGTGACGCTTTCCGGTGATTTGTTGCGGGCGATATCGTTGTCCCCGGCGTAGAAGACGATGGTAGATGGCTTGTAGGGGAGGACGATGCGGTCAAAATAGTAAAGTGAATCGGAAATCTCTGAGCCGCCGAAGCCCCGGTTGAGCACGGGCATACCGGGGAACCACTTGCCCAATTCCCACATGCGGATGCTGGAACTGCCGAGGAAGAGTATCCCCCCGGGTGCGACGGGTTCTTCCCGGTCTTTGGCCTCGAAGCCCGCGATGGTCTTTTCCCACCGGGCTGGAGAATTATCCACTTCTTCGGCGGAAACGAACCCGGACAGCAGGGCCAGGGTGAGGAGTGTGGTAACGAGTGCGCGCATCTTGCAGTTCCCCTTCGATCCGCGCCATGACGGCGGGCGGGAGCAGTGTGATCCCGCCCGCCGGGGCGGACGATGTTATTTCTTGAGCTCCCCCAGCAGTTCCAGAATCGTTTTCTGGATCACCGTGGCGGCTTTCACTTCAAGGCGGCTGGACTTCGCACGCCAAGTTTCGTAACCGCCGAGGGGGTGCTGTGCTTCCGTAGGCAGGTAACCATTGTACCCGTTTGCCAGCTCGATGGTGAAATTATCGGCAAAGGGGGATTCGCCCTTGATGGCGAGGCCGATCTCCACGAACACTTCGCAGGGGATGGCCGCGATTCCAAGGTCTCCAATCTGGAGCGCTTGGAGGATCAGGTCGTCCGTATCCGGGTAGGCGGCCAGGTCCACCGTGCAATTCGCATAGATTTCCCGGAGCCCCTGGAGCGGACGGCCTTCGGCGGCTTTCAGAATGGCCTTGGCCTCGTCGAGCTCCGTCGCCGTGGGCTTGCGAATGCCGAGGGTGATTTCTTTCTGCACGGCATTCAGGGGCACCCAATCCTGAAACTGAAGTTCATTGTACGCACGGCGCACCTCCGCCGCCACCTTGTTGCCCACCAGCACCATCTGCTCGCCGGCCTTCTGCTCGGGGGCGGGCTTCGTGAAGTCGATGTTGTTGATGTCGCCGCTGGTGCCGTTGGACATGATGGCCACAAAGTCGTCGTCCGCGTTAAGCAGGCCCGCAATGGCCTGATTGAAGACGCCGAAATAGTCCGCCGAGATGCCGGGCATGCCGCCCACATAGTGGAGCGAGTAGTTGGCGAGGAGGGCCAGTGGCTTGCCCTCAACGGTTTCCAGCGCGAGGATGGAAACCTCCGGGTCCGTCGGACCCGCAGGTTTGATCAGGTCCGCGCTGGCCCGGGGCGGATTCATCCTCACCTTATCGTTCGTCTTGCCGAAGGGGTCCTCGCCGATGGTGCCGTCTTTCATGTACCACCGACGGTTGTGGACTTCGTCGGGCACAGCGCCCGCGCCCCAAGCGATTTTCGCGGGTACGCGGTCGAGCCAGGCCTGGGTGATGGCATCCCCGATCTTGCGGGTTACCAAAGTGGTGTAGGCGGGATCGGGGTCCGACTGAAAGATGTGGGCACAGGTGCCGGCGCTGTGGGAGTGGGTTGCGGCCACCAGCATGTGGGACTGGGGAATGCCCGTCGCCGCGTTGGCCCGGTCTTTGCCCGCATCCACAATGGGCCGCTCCACCATGCAGCAGTCCACCAGCGCGATGGCGAGCTGGTTCGTGCCGTCGTCCAGCACGATGGCGCGCACATGGAGCTCGTCGTCCACGCGCGTGGCCTGACGATCTTCCATGCCGCCCGCCAGGGAGTAGCCCAGCCAGGGCGTGATGTTGGCCGTGGCCGCGCCTGCCTTGAAGACCTTGGCGGCCTCCTGGGCGTGAATCGCCGCCGGCGTTGAGAGGAGTGTCATAGCAATCAGAGTTCGTGTAAAGGTGTGCAGCATCTATTCCGCCTTTGCCAGTTCGTGGATCGTTTTCATGATGTCCTCTTCGATGGAGGGTGCCCAGGGGCCGTGGACGCCATAATAGACCATGGAGTCGCCCCCTTCGTAGCCGCCTTCCTTCAAAACGCGAAGCGAGGGAATATAGGCCGGGCAGTCGTTGGAGTAGCCCATCACGAATTGTTTGTGGCGAGGATAGTGGTACTTGATCAAGAGGCTGTAGTCCACGGTGACCTCACCGCTCAGGGCCGTGATCTGAACATCGTTACCGAGCTTGATGACCTGGACCACATAAGGCAGGGAGGTGGGCAGAGCACCCTTTTCCGCGTAGATGGCCTTCAGTTTCTTAGCCCGACGCTGGATGTACACATCCTGGCTGGCAAGCTGCCCATCCACTTCCGCCTCGGTGGGCGGCGCACTCAGGGCGAGGGGGATGACCTTGTAGCGCGCCGAGATGGCGCCGTCCACCGGGGTCATCTGGCCGTCGCTCACCGCCGACACCGCGCCGCCGAGCTCCGTGCCGTACTTCTCCGCCAGTACGACGTCACGTCGGGGCAGGGGGTTCTGATCGCCGCCGCAGCCCTGGGCAAAGAGCGCCGTTGCGCCGGGAAAGGCCTTTTCCACGGTGAGCTGGGCGAAGCCCGCGTAGTCGCCGTTGAACTCCTGAATGCTCAAGGTGGTGTTGTGGCAGGCATAACCGAAGAGCACGCCGCGCACCACGCCGTCGGCGCCTTTTGCGATCAGCACGGGCACATCATGGTCCACCGGGCCGATCGGATTGAAGTCGTTCGACACACCGCCGGTGCCATAGGCGCGCCGGTTCTTCGCAAACATGGCCTCGCCAATGCCCCAGGACAGCGTGCCCGGCGCGAGATCCTTGATGGCCGCGTCGATGGCCTGGTAGACCATTTCCGCGAGTTCATGGGTATACTCCACCGCGCGCTCTTCGTTCGCACCTTCAAGACCATAAGTGATGTGGAGGCCGTCGTTTTTCACCACCGGGCCGCAATGGGTGTGGGAAGAGTTGAAGAGCAGGTTGCTCCGGGGAATGCCATGGGCGTCTTCAATGCGCTTGGAGACGGCATCGGTCATGTCCAGGGAAAAGCCGATGATATCGGCCGTCACGATCACGACTTTGTTGCCCGAAGCGTCCTCGATGGCCATGGCCTTGGTCCACAGGTCGTGGAGCTTGCCCGAACCCGGTTCCGTGCGCGAAGCATAGCCCGCCATCCAAACGGGCTTGCTGGGTGTAATGGCCACCCGACCCAGTCCGATCTTCATACCATCGGCCATGACCAGGGGCGCGAACAAAAGCCCCAGGAGCAGCGCAAGCCCACCCCGCTTAAGTTGTACATACACGAAGACATCCTCCAGAAGGAAACAGCCTGCCGGAGCGGCCCAAATCCGCGCCGGACTACCAAGAGAGCGATGGTACACCACTGCGGGGGAGATTTCACATTCGAGAGCACTCCGGCAAAAGCGAAACAGAAAGTACGAACCGCAAATTTTCGCAAATTCACGCAAATTTACGAAGCGGGAAACGAAAGAAATCGGAACCGCGAATGGACGCGAACAGTTGAGCGTTTGGTGGAATCAATAGTCGAAATTAGGCGCTTGGGAGAACAGGACTGCCCAATGAATACTGAGATCGGCCGTTGCCAGCACCCAGAAACGTGGAACACGGAGGCACGGAGACACGGAGAAGAAGAGTTTTGGAGGCACGGCTGGTGTCGAGTCACCGAACGCTCAAGTTCGAGAGGCCCTCTCCAATTTTCTCTCCCATACTGTATTCTCCGTGCCTCTGTGAACTCCGTGGTCAGTACGATTCTCCGGCCATCAAATTTGCGCGAATTTGCGAAAAATTTGCGGTTCAAAAAAGCATGGTACGTAACGTTCCGGCTTTCGTCCTTGATCCCCCTCCGGAATTCTGCTTAAATCAATGAAATCTTGGCCTGTCATTCCGCGTTGGCGCGCCGCGTGTATTCGGTTCGTATTTCCAGCCCGGTTCATTTCGAAATCATAAGAGGAGAGCAGTATGTATTGGCGTAATCTGTTGCGACGTGCCTCGGGAACGGCGATGGTGACCCTGGCGGCCCTGCCGGTGCTGGGCCTGGATCTGAATGGCGCGACGATCGTCACAAAGTCGGATTCGGCGGTCGTGGCGAAGGCGGCGGTGATGTTGCAGGAAGAACTGGCGGAGCGCAGTGGCGTGACGCTGGCAATAGCCGCGGAAGCACCCTCGGACGGTGTGGTGATCGAGCTGGGCGTCGCGCCCGCCGTGAAGGGTATCAATGTGCCCAGGAAAGCGGAGGGCTACGGCGTCACGGTGAGTGGCAATACCGTGAAGCTCGCGGGCTTCGATGAGCGGGGCGCCATGTTCGCCGCCGGTCGGCTGATTCGCCTCGCGACCTATGGTCCGGGCACGCTCGCGCTGGAGCTTGCCGCGCCCATCAGCACCTCGCCCGAAGTGCCGATCCGGGCGCACCAGTTGGCCTATCGCGACACGGCGAACACCTACGACGCCTGGTCGCTGGAAACCTATGAACAGTACATCCGCGACCTGGTGATCTTCGGCTGCAACGGTGTCGAACTGATCAACAACCTGGACCCCACCGCGAAAGACGGTAAGGTCATGGTGGAGTCGATGCACGGGATGAACATCAAGCTTTCCGGCCTGATCGATTCCTACGGCATCGACGTTTGGGTGTGGTCGCCGGTGATGGCGGACGAGGGCGAAGACGTCACTACGCCCGAGGGCCTCGCCGTGGCGCTGGAGAAGCGCCGGGCCTTCCTGAAGGACTTTCCCGCGGTCGATCACATCTTCGTGCCGGGCGGAGACGATGGCGACGCACCCGCTGAACACCTCCTGACCTTCATGGCCGCGTTGTCGCCCATTCTGAAGGAACTTCACCCGACGGCGAAGCTCTGGGTGTCCAACCAGACTTTTACCCTTGAAGAGAACGACTACTTCTTCAACTATCTGGAGAAGGAAGATCCTCAGTGGCTGGAAGGGCTGGTCTATGGTCCGTGGACCAAGATGGGCTGGGAAGAGATGCGCGAGCGCACGCCGAAGCGTTTTCCCCTGCGTCGTTACCCGGACATCAACCACACGATTCGCTGTCAGTATGGCATCCCAGACTGGGATCCGGTTTTTGCCAATACGGTGGGCCGCGAGCCCATGATGCCCATGCCCGCGATGCAGCAGCATATTTTCCAGCGCTACATGAACCTGAGCGACGGCTTTGGCACGTACTCCGACGGCATTCATGACGACCTGAACAAGTTCGTCTGGAACACACTGGGCTGGGATCCTGGGGCGGATCTGGATGCCGCCCTGCGGGAGTACGGCAAGGTGTGGTTCGGCGAGGCCCTCGCGGATGACGTCGCGAAGGGCATGCGCCTCTTCGAGGAATGCTGGAAGGGTCCCATTCTTCAAAACAAGGCGATTCCCAAGAGTCTCGCGCTGTGGGAAGGCATTGCGAAGAAGGTACCGGACTGGGATACCAATTGGCGCGCCCAAATGTACCTCTTCCGCGCCCGCTTCGATGCGAACGTTCAGGCGGAGACGAAGGCCCAGCGCGGTTACGAGAAGGAAGCCAACGCGATCCTGGCCAAGGCAAAGGTGGAAGGTGTGGCGACGGTCATTGACAAGGCCCGCACCGCCCTGGCCAAGGCGGATACCCCCGCCGCGCCCGAGCTTCGCGGCGGTATCGAGGCCCTCGGCCCCGTGCTCCTGAAGAGCATCGGCTATCAGTTGAGTGCGGAAGCGCCCTACCTCGCGCGGAATTCCGAGCGCGGTGCGCTGCTGGACTGGCTCGATCAGCCGGTGAATAATCGCCCCTGGCTGGAGCAGCGCTTCGGCGTTATTCTCGCTATGGAGAAGGTCGAAGATCAGCTTGCCGCCATAGACGAAATCCGTTACTGGGAAAATCCGGGCCCCGGCGGTTTCTATGACGATTTGGGAAACATTGGCAAGTACGATCACGTAGTCTACCAGCAGAGCTGGGAGGAGGACCCCTCCGCGTGCCACACGGCGCGGGTGGAATTCCAGAACTACAAGGCGGACCAGAAGACCATCAAGAATGCTGCGAGCCAGGCGCAGGCAGAGAACATGGTCTTCAAGGAAGAGCGCGCGAAAAATGCTTCCGCGGCATCCACGGGCCGACAGGAATTGCGTATGTCGTGGCAGTCGCAGGTGGCCACGCTCTACGGTACCCCGTTGAAGATGCATTACGATGGTCTGGATCCCAAGGCTACGTATACCTTGAAAGTGACTTATGCCGGACGCTTCAAACCCTCGATGACGTTGACGTTGAACGACGAGTTCGGCATTCACGGTCCGGTGGCTCAGCCCGACCCGATCTGGCCGGTGTCGTATCGACTTCCTCACGAGGCCACGAAAGGCGGCACGCTGGATGTGGAATGGGATCTCGTCGAAGGCCGGGGATGTGTTGTGGCGGAGGTATGGC
>JBHEKR010000453.1:0-7508 GCA_041859365.1 Candidatus Hydrogenedentales bacterium | reverse complement strand
GGCGGAGGGCTGGCGCCTGGAGTTGGGGAAAGTTTGTGAGAGTGCCCGCGTCACGCTGAACGGTGAGTTTCTGGGCTGTGCCTGGAGCCTGCCCGCCGCGCTCGCCTTCACGCAGCCCTTAAAAACAAAGGAAAATCTCCTGGAGATCGACGTGACCAACCTCGCCGCGAACCGCATCGCCGATATGGACCGGCGCGGCGTGGACTGGAAGATCTTCGAGGAGATCAACTTCGTGAATATCCAGTACAAGCCCTTCGACGCCAGCGGCTGGCCGCTGATGGACTCCGGGCTGCTGGGGCCCGTACGCCTCGTGCCGCTGGGGAAGGGATAGAGAAGGTGGGGACTGCGGCCGATTGGCTCGTGGCGTCGGTGTTTTGTTGGACACCACAAGCCAATCGGGGGCTGTACCCCTGAAGAATCGCTGTAACGGTTGACTGATGCTGCTCGTTGCGTTTCGCTAGACTAAATCGTTACAGGCGCTATTCAAAGCCCGAGGAGGCACGCTGTTTTTCACAACACGTACCATCTCCCCCATCAAGGTACTGGAAGGTACAGCTTCGCGCCCTGGCCGAAGGTAGCTGTGTCGAGGTGGCCGGCGTCTTTGCCGTCTTCGCTGACGACGTGAACGTGGGTTGTTTCACCGTGGTGGGTAAACACGCCGGCGTGTTCGGTGGAATAGACGCCTATCACGTTCGCGGGGCGATCATGGATTTGGAGGTGGGTCATGAGCTCCTGGTGGGGTCGGCTGACCTGATAGCCCTCTTCGGTGTTGTTGATGATGTGGTAGTCGAACTCGCCCCCGGGGACGTGCAGCTTGAAGGGGAACGGGGCCGCCGGGTTGAGACCCGCTTCGCGTGCGGCTTCGGGCAGCAGGGCTTCGAGGTCTTTGGGCGTCTGGACGGTTGCGGGAAGGGGCACTTCTTTCCACGCGGTCACGTGACCATACACAAGGAAAGGCGCATGCCGTTTCCAGTCGTTTTCTACTACGAGCTTCCCTTCGACGACGTGCGCGACATAGGCGACGCCGTCCAGCGCGGTGATTTCGCCGCGCAATCCGGCGAGGGGTCCGATGGCGAATGCGCCGGGGCGCTCCGCCAGCTTGTGGAGTTCTACCCGTGGTGAGGCGTCGCCCTGGCGGTGAACACGCATCATTTCACCCTCCCAGCGGACCTCGAAGCCCGGAGCCGCTGGGGGCGCGGCGGGATCCGGGGCGGCCTGGGCCGCGAGCGCGGCGCCCAGGCTTGCAGTGGCCAAACCGAGGGCGACCGCGCACAGCGAAAACAGGGTTGTCTTCTTCATGCTCTTTTCCCTTATTGATTTGGGGCAGACGCAGGCCGTTATACCGTGCGTCCGCCCCTTTTCGGGCTTCAGTAGTCCAGAATCTTGTCGGCTTCGAGCAAGAGCCTCGGTATCGTCTGTTCGTCGGGGTTGCCGACGATAGTTCCGTCGCGGAGCGCGTCCCGGTCGACACCGGCCACCTCGGCGCAGTGGGGGCAGAGCACTACGCGACCGCCGCCGGATACGAATTTGGTGTACACCTCTTCGAGGGTGCCGTGGTGGGTGCCCCAGACGAGGTTGAGGGGGTTGCCGCGATCGGCGAGGCGAACGCCTTCGAGGTCGAGCAGTACGGTAACCTTGGCGCCTTCCGCCTGCATGGCGTCGGCGAGCTTGAAGGCCATGAAGGCGGCGTGGAGGTCGCCCGTGAACTTGGAGAGGTGCACGACGACGTACTGGCCGTCGCCGTAGCCCGCGGATCGGGCGATGTTGCTCCCGAGCATTGAGCCCAGGGCTGCGGCGCTTACCGCGATGAAGACGGGAAACAGGTATTTGGTTTTCATTGTCGGATTCCTTTTCATTTCTGAGGTTTCTGATTCAGCGATTGGCCTACAGGCCACCGCCAAAAGGAACGGAGGCATAGTAACCGGCCATCCAGGGGGTGATGGGGAAATCGCAGGGGTAGCGAATGAAAGCGACGTGACCATCCATATAAAGCACGTTTGACCCGCCCGGAACGTGGTTGAACTTGTTTACGCCCTGCCCCATCGCCGAGGCACCGGGAAACTGTCCCGTGTTTTCGGTGGAGGCCACGAAGTCGTACATGACGGGTACGACGCTCTGCGCTCGGGCGCTGCCGCCAGCGTTGTTGATATCGGTGATGAGAAAGCGCTCGATGCCTTCTCTCAATCGGTAGAGGGTGTTGCCGCCGCCGTTGCCGGTGGCCGCGACGGTTCGTCCGTTATAGGTCTGGTTCGTACCGTTTACCCGGAGATCATTGTCCGAATCCGGATAGGCCAGGGGCGGTGGCCCCACACCCGGTCGCCCCGGGCCAAACCAGGCCTTGAGGTTTTCGATGACGCCCGCCATCTCCGACTGGTTCGTGGCGATCCAGGGGAGATAGACATAGGAACGGGGTGCGGAGAGCCACAGGGCCTCATCCGTGCCGTCGCGATAGCCATCGTTGTTGAGATCCCCGCCGTGGTAGGACGGATCGGTGTTCAAGGTGCCATTGCCAATGGCTTCGAGTTGATCCTCTACAGACTCGGAGGAGACACCGGCGTCACTCGGGCAGATCGTTATCCGGTAGTCGTTGAGGTACTCGGGGATCAGCGCGGGGCCGTGCCACGACAGCGCGGGTGCGCCCATGCCGGTGTTGTAGAGCTTCATGGGAAAACGTTCGGCTCGGGACTCTTTCGCGTACATCTTGAAGATGAGTCCGAACTGTTTGAGGTTATTCTGACACGCCGCGCGGCGGGACGCCTCCCGCGCCCGCGCCAGGGCCGGCAGCAGGATCGCCGCCAAGATGCCGATAATGGCGATGACGACGAGGAGTTCAATGAGCGTAAAGCCCTTCCTGGACATGGATAGGGTCCTTTCCATACCGGGACGGCACACCGCGGGGGGCATCGCAGGGAAGGGGAACCACGGGGGTCCGCCTTGTGCGATCGCCGCCGCCACCGTGCCCCGGGGATGCGGGGCAGGCGCGCGGATGCTTCGTTCCGACACACTTCTGGCCTGAGGATTACTGGAGGGGACTATGCGAAGTGTGCGGAGGAGGGCGGTGCGCGGGTCTGAAAGGCGTTATCGACGATGGCGCCGGTTCGCTGGGCATCTTCCGCCTGCGGAGCCGCAAACTCTGGTTTGGGGGGCACGGGCAAGATTACCGTGGCCACCAGCGGGGCCGGGCTGCTGACCAGCTTGCAGAGGGCGCAGCCGGATTCACGGGGCGCGGCGGGTGCGCCGGATTCTCTGTCCTTCGCGGGGGGAAGAACACAGCATGGGCGGAGGGCGTGCATGCGCGGCGCATCCGATTCGCGGGCTTGCTGAGCGTCGAGTGCGCGCTGGGTGGCGCAGATTCCAGGGATAAATGCGCGGCCGGATGCGAGGAGGTAGAGCGCCACGAGAAACCAGCACAGCAGCCAGAACGTGCGAGAGCGACGCTGGAAGCTTCCGGTATTGCTGGTGAAATGCGTATGCATCGAAGTGACCTGGCTTTCCCAAACAGGGGGAAACCTTGGTTGTATTCTCACATACCGCGCCGCGCATTGGCAAGCGGCTTTTTGTTTACATTGTATTTCGCAACAGAAAATTTCGGTTGTGGCAGTCTATTGCCATACACACCCGTGTTCACAGGGAAATGTGGCCCTCGGGCGTGTTAAGCGATCCCGGGTCTCATGTATTACAATGTCGGGACTATGACGAAAAACATACTGACCAATTTGCTTTCCTTCCTGCTTGCGCAGGTGCTTTGTTTCTCGGCCGCGGGGATTGGCGGGGCCTTTACGGCGACGTCGGTTCGGACATGGTATCCGGAGATTGCAAAGCCGGAGTGGACGCCACCGCCGTGGGTGTTTGGGCCGGTGTGGACGACGCTGTATGCGATGATGGGCCTTGCGCTGTGGCTGGTGTGGCGTTCGGGGAAGTGGACGGAGACGCGGGGCGCGGTGACGCTTTTCATGGCGCAGTTGGCGCTGAATGCGGTCTGGTCGATCATCTTTTTCGGGGCGCGGAATCCCGGACTCGCTTTCGGGGAAATTCTGATTCTCTGGTGCGCGCTGATGGCCACGATGGTGGCCTTCTGGCGACACTCGAAAGTGGCGACGGTGTCGCTCGCGCCTTACCTGGCGTGGAGCTCCTTTGCGGCCTGCCTGAACTTCACCATCTGGCGGATGAACTGAACCCTTCAATAGGGTAGCCAAAGGCAGCGACCAAAGGTCTGGACTACCACGCGGAGAAGAGGAATATTTTCACCACGAAGGCACGAAGGACACGAAGAATAAAGAGGTTGGGGAGTTGCAGGTCTTCTTTTGTCGTCCCGTCACCCCAGATATGATATCTTCGTGGTGGCTTTCAGTCAAAGGCGCATAGACAATCGGGATGAGAGTCTAATCTGGTCTTGCCATGATTGAAGGTGGGGGAATCATCGTTGCGAATCGCTTCCTTCCCGCTTTCTTCTTCGTGGCCTTCGTGGTGAAATATATTGTTGCGGCCGGAGGCTGCCTCAGGTCTTTCGTGGTCAATTGTTTGGAAGTGGGCGGGGGCCGTGCGTTCTAAAATTCAGGCTCGGCGGGGAAATAGGCATCGCGGTTGGCCATGAGCTCCTCGCAGGTGTCGATGTCGTCGGGAATGGGCACGAGGATCAGGGGACTGAGGCCGAGGTCGGGCCATTGGTCGGGGTTGTTGGGGACATTCAGGATTCGACGTGATGCGCCTACGACGAGCTGCTCGGAATTATCCGTGACCGTGCCGTGCAGGGTGCCATCGGAATAGAGGGTGAGGTCGTTCTGAAAGATTTCGCGGCGCGCGATGTAGAGCTCGCCCTCGAGGAAGCCAAAGAGCTTGATGAAGACGGTGACGCCGGGCTTGCCGTCGTTGTCGGCGTCGTTGATCTGAGGATTGTTGGGGTCCATGGACAGGGGCAGGTCGGGGTCGCCGTCGATCCCGATGAGGGTGGGCGTGGCGGGCCGGTGGAGCTTCCAGGCGCCGTCTTCCTGGTAGACTTCGACGACGGCCCGGCGCGGCACGATGGCCTGGGTCGCCGCATCGGGGAATCGGGTGGTGAAATTCTGATTGGCCTTGTGCTCGGCGTGGCAGAAGGAATCGTATTCCACGAGCTCCCCGTCTTCGATGACGAGGTCGGTGAAGCCGTAGGAGATGATGAAGGTGGACAGGGGGCCGTTCGGCGTATCGCCTTCGTAGGCCACCACGTCGTAGTGGGCATAGTGCCCGACCATGGCTTCCATGGCCTCCAGCTCGGTGGCAGGCGCCACCCAGGCGGGATCGTTTTCGGGGGCTTCATAGAGGGGACTCTCGGGCCAGGGCTTGGGGCTGGAGCAGCCGGTGAGGCCAAAGGCGCCGGTGAGGATGAGGGCAAGGAGCAACGGGGGCATTGGGGACTTCATGATATTGGGGGTATCCGATGGGGTCGGGCATGGGGTTGATGGTTCGGGCTCATTATACTTTATTCACGAGAGTGGATATTGTGACCACGGAAGGGCACGGATTTTCACAGAATGGGACAGCCTTGGGACAGAACCAAACGAGTTGAACCGCAAATTTACGCAAATTTACGCAAATTTGATTCAGGCCGTGAAATCTGGATTGTACTTCCAGTCTGCGAGGCTTTGCTCATTCTGACTTGAACATGTTCTTTCCGTGAAGTTCCGTGCCCTTCCGTGGTCGATACCCGTTTTGTTACCACTCCCCCATGCCGACCAATTCACATTCTCAGGCGTGCGCATGGGTTTCCACTGACGCATCCGTCTTCATTTGCGTAAATCTGCGTAAATTTGCGGTTCGTAATCCTCCCCGCCACACAGCGGGTAAAATACGCCCATTGCCACCTTTTGACTACTATCTGTATACATCAAAATAAATTTTAGAATCTATTAGTCAACCTATTGTGTTTTTTTAACAAATGATGTATGCTTTAACTCACTCTCTTGTGGAGCAAATGAAACTTTTGATGGCTTAATTGACTTGATTGCGCTATTAATGACTACAATTTATAGTCATCAGGATACAAATAAGGTCCTGGCGACGCTCTTTGCGTCGTCGGCCCGGGTGTCGATCTTGCGCGTGTTTATGCTGGACCCTTACCGCTCCTATTATCAGCGGCAACTGGAACAGGCCACTGGCCTGGCGATTCGCGCTGTGCAGCGGGAGTTGGACCGGCTGGTGAGCATTGGGCTGTTGTTTCGCCATGCGGAGGGGAACCGGACCTATCATCAGGTGGACACGGACTTCCCTTTTTTTTCGGATTTGCGGAGTATCATCCTCAAGGCGAGCAGTGCCTACGACGTGCTGCGGAGCCGCCTGGCGATGGATCCGGGGGTGCGGCTGGCTTTTTTGAATGAGGCGGAGTCGCGGGTTATGGTGGTGGCGAAGGCGGGGCAGCATCCTTCCGTGGAGGCGGCGCCCTATGCGGTGGAGGCGGTGGACAGCGAGACGTTTCTGCGCTGGCTGGGTGAAAAAAAAGAAACCCTTCGACCGTTTCTGGTGGAAGGGGTGGATCTTCTGGGCCGCCGTGACGATGTCATCTGGCGGCGAATCGAAGCGAACGGTTACAGCGTTTTGAAGGGAGATGGCATACCATGAGGGACACCGGTCTTGAATTGAAAGCCGTGTGCGAAGCGTGGCAGGCGACGGGCCTGGATCTGCAGGCCTGTGCGCGGCGTTTTCTGGCGATTTTGGGTTGGGAGTTTCCCCTGCCTTTTTCGCCTGGGGATGGCGTGGCCTCGACGGGCGCGGTGCCTTTTCTGCTGCGGGCCCAGTCGGGCGATACGCTGGCGGCGCTTTTTTTGCGGCCGGGCAAGCTGGAGCCACCTTCGGGCCTGACGGACCGGGGCCTGGACTTCTGCAAGATGACGCGCCTGATGGTGAACAGTGTCCGCACGCTGAACATCCGCTATCTGCTTATCAGCGACATGAACAGCGCCTACCTCTATGATCTGACGGAGGACACGCTCCTCCTCTTCGCCGATACGCCCCAGGAGTTCCGCGAGGAGCTGGCGGTGGCGCTGCGCAAGGAGTCGATGGACCGGGGCTCGCTGACGGAGCTGCGCCGTCCGCCGCGAAGTGTGATGTCGCGCCAGTTGCGGGAGTGGCGCCTGTTCTGGGTGAAGCAGTTTGTGACGCGGACGCAGTGCACGCCGGCGAGCGCGCACCTGGTGATCGACCGGATCTTTGTGGTGCGCTATATTCTGGCGCATAAGGTGTTTCGCAGGACGCGGGGACACTTTCAGAAGCGCTTTTCCGATCTGACGCGGGCCTGCTGGGGCGGCCAAGCGGATCGGGCGGGTGATCAGCTTTCGACGCTGTTCCACGATATGTGGTTTGACTGGCGGATCGATCTCTTCGAGCCGGATACAGATCTGGAGCGGGCGCTGGGCCAGCATGAGCTGGTGTCGCGGCTGCTGGTGGACGCGAGCCTCCTCTCGCAGGGCAAGCTGGACACGGCAACGATCCTGGAGAGCTTCAATTATGGCGATCCCCAGGAAAAGCTGCGTGTG
>JBHEKR010000166.1:0-4116 GCA_041859365.1 Candidatus Hydrogenedentales bacterium | reverse complement strand
ACAGGGACAACAGGGACAACAGGGACAACAGGGACAACAGGGACAACAGGGACAACAGGGACAACAGGGACAACAGGGACAACAGGGACAACAGGGACAACAGGGACAACAGGGACTACAGGGACTACAGGGACTACAGGGACTACAGAGACTACAGAGACTACAGAGACTACAGAGACTACAGAGACTACAGGGATCCGCCTACGGCGGACGCTGCGCGCGAATAGCCACAGGGCCTATAGGAGAGGGGGATGCCCCTTGATTGGTGTGCCTTTGTGTTAGTTTAGCACACGGCGGTCATTTTTACCTGCTGTCTCTGCCGTCGCTGTTGTCCCTGCAACGATGTTCCGCCACCTGGTGCGCCACAGCCGCTCAATTCACATATAAAAACTCATTCGTGTTGTAAATTGCCCGACAAAACAGCATCAGCCCGTGCTCTTTAATAAAGTCTGCCGAGGCCTGCTGCTCTTCGGCCAATGGCGCTCGCGCGTAGACGAGGCGGAAGGCTCTTGCGGCTTGTTCGGCGGGGTCGGAGGTTTCATTTTCCAGGCGCTTGGCGAGGAGTTCGGCCTGTTGGTTCATGAAGGGGCTGTTGAGCAGATTCAGCGCCTGGAGGGGGGTGGTGGAGGCGTTGCGTTTGGGCTGGTGCTGGCCGCCGTCGGGGCAGTCGAAGATGCCGAAGGTTTCGTCTTGCGCGACGCGGGGTTTGTATTGGTAGATCATTCGGCGCCATTCTTCGGGGCCGAAGACTTTCTTGGGGGTGTAGACGCGGACGTAGTTGTCGTTGGGCTCGAAGGCGTTGTAGCCGGGGCCGCCCATGGCGAGGTCGAGGACGCCGCTGGTGGCGAGGACGGTGTCGCGGATGGGCTCGGCTTCGAGGCGTCGCGGGGGGAAACGCCAGAGGTAGACGCTGCCCGCGTCGGCCGCGAGGGCCTCGGGTCGGGGCGCGCTGGACTGGCGGTAGGTCTGGGAGAGGAGGATGCGGCGGTGGAGCGCTTTGGGCTTCCAGCCTTCTTCGACAAAGGTGGCCGCGAGCCAGTCGAGGAGCTCGGGGTGGGAGGGGCGCGCGCCCATGGCGCCGAAGTCGCTCGGGGTGTCGACGATGCCGCGGCCGAAGTGATGTTGCCAGATGCGGTTGACCATGACGCGTGCGGTGAGGGGATTGTCCGCGCTGGCGATCCACTCGGCGAGCTTTATACGGCGTTCGCGTTCGGGCGTGGCGTCGGTGAGTTGGAGCGGCGCGCCGACGTGGGAGAGGCCGCCGGGATTGACGGCTTCGCGCTCGGCCATGGGATCGCCGCGATAGAGGAAGTGGGTCGGCTCGGGGTCGGTGAAATTGCCCCCGTAAATTTTCGGCACATCGTTCGCGACTTTGTATTCCGCTTCGAGTTCCTTCTGCGATGCGAGGAGGGATGCCAGGCGCGCGCGCGCGGCGTCGTCGAGGCCCGTGGTGGCGTATTGGGCGACGTTGGGCGTCTTGATGCCGAAGGGTGCGCGGTCGCGCTGCGTGGCCACGGTGTGCCACGTGCCGTCGGCGGTCTGGGCTTCGATGGTATACTCCGTGGCGAGGCGATCCTTGAACTGATCGCTGCGGTCGCGTCCCCAGATGACGCGGTCGATCCGTTTCGGCGCGGGAAAGTCGATCTGGGCCCAGCCGGTGTCCCCCTCTTTCGGGATCCAACTGAAGCTGTTGCCGTACTTGCCGTCGTTCAGGTGTTTGATCTGGTGGAGCTCGTTACCGTATTCGCTGGAGGCCGAGGGGAGCGCACCGGCACTGGCGAGGGCGACATTTTCCGGCTTCTCGCCGCTGGTGTAGATTTCCAGTTCGTCGATGCAGGCACCGTGCTGGTTGACTTTGCCCACGGTGAAGCGGAGGGCTTTTGCTTCGATGGGCGCGAAGCGGTCTTCGTTTCTGGCGTAGTTCAGCGTGGGGCGAAGCTGGGGGCGCGTGGCAGTTGTTATGGATCCCAGGGCGACCAAATCCGCCGCGACCTTGCCCTTGTTGTCGTCGGCGCGGAGGAGGATGGCGCTTTGATCGCTCAGGGCATGTACGCCCGCATCGAAGAAGCCGCTCCATACATTTTCGCCGATGTCCGTTTCACGTTGCGAGGCGGCCCGGGTCTGGTCGATGGTGGCGAGGGGCTTCTGGTCTTCCGTCGTGGCGGGATTGCCGTCGGCGTCGAGCAGGTAGGTCACCTTTGTGCAGCGGTCCTTGTCCACGATCCACGAGAGGTGGATCCGTTGATCGCCGGCGGCGGCGGGATGCCACGACATGAGCACCTGGCCGGTGTTGGCGGTCCAGAGGGCGTAGCTCTCGCCGTGTTCCGTCTCGGATTTGCCGAGGACGCCGCGCTCCATGGGGCGCACGAGGAAGGTGGTGCGCGCGGGGCCGGTGGCGGGAACGAGGGGCCCTTCATCATCGATGGCGGTGAGATCGAGGTTGGCCATGGGCGTGAACGCGGAGAGCTGGCCCGCGAGCTTCGCCATGCGGTCGGCCACCTCCTTTGCCTTCGCGAGTTGGGCTTCGCGCTCGGGAGACATGATCTCGCGGTCGCCGTGCTTCACGCCCGCGAAGATGGCGCGCATCTGGTAGTAGTCGCGCTGGGAGATGGGGTCGAACTTGTGATCGTGGCACTTGGCGCAGCCGGCGGTGAGGCCGAGGAATGCGCCGGCCGTGGTGGTGACCATATCGTGGAGCTCCGTGTCGCGCTGATTCTTCGTCAGCACGATATCGGGACTGGTCACCATGTCCTTCGGACCTGCGACCAGGAAGCCTGTGGCGGTGTCGGCGCCGAGGGCATCGCCCGCGAGCTGTTCGCGGATGAACTGGGTGTAGGGGAGGTCCTGATTGAAAGCGTCGATGACGTAGTCGCGGTAGCGCCACGCATTCGGGCGGGGCTGGTTCATTTCAAAGCCGTAGGTCTCGGCGAAGCGTACGACGTCGAGCCAATGGCGCGCCCAGCGCTCGCCGTAGTGGGGGGAAGCGAGGACCTGATCGACGAGGGTTTCATAGGCCTTTGGATCGGGATTGGCGACGAAGGCGTCCACTTCCTCGGGCGTAGGAGGGAGTCCGAGCACGTCGAGGTAAAGGCGACGGATGAGGGTGTGGCGGTCGGCCTCGGGGGATGGGGTGAGGTCCTGGGCCGTGAGTTTCAAGTGGACGAAAGCGTCGATGGGGTTCGCGGCCCACTGCGCATCGGCGACATCGGGCACGGTGGGCTTCACCGGCGCGCGGAAGGCCCAGTACTTCGGCTCTGCCTCGATCTCGGCGGCAATGATGGTACGTGCTTCGGCGCGGGCGGCATCTACCGTGGTGCCGGGCCAGGACGTGCCTGCGGCGACCCAGGCTTCGAGGGCGGCAATGGCTTCATCGGGGAGTTTGGCGTCGGGCGGCATCTTGAGGTCGGGGTCGGCATATCGAATGGCCTGAACGAGGCGGCTGCTCTCTGGGTCGCCGGGGACGACGACGGACTTAACGAAGAGGGTCGAAAGGGAATCGAGACGGAGGCCGGATTTTTGTTGCTCGGGGCCGTGGCATTTGATGCAGTTTTGCTGCAGGATGGGGAGGATTTGGGTGGTGAAGTCGGGCGGGGGCGTTTCGGCATGTGCGCCGAGTGTGATGCAGACCGCGAGCGTCGGGGCCATGATTTTTTGCTGGGAGATTTTGAATAACTTCACACCGCACCATCCTTGCTCCGGGTGGAGCCACTACGTGATCACCAATACAGTGGTCATGATGGCAAACCGTGGAGGAAAGTGCAAATTGAACGGGAAGAGTCTGGAGACTGGAGTTCTGAGTCAGGAGGGGAAGATTTCTCACAGATTCCCACAGATTTGCTCAGATAAGAGGGGGGATTGGGGCGCGTCGCGCAGCGGAGAAAATGAGTTGTAACCTCAAAGGACTCAGATGGAACGATAATAGGTTCACTTTTGCAATTGATATTTCTCTGTAATATTTTAGCCGAATGAAGTGCCCTCGCGGGGGCCACACATCACTTGCCAGGTCGTGTACCTCCCGGTTGCCTGGGTTCCCGACAATCTGCTGCCTTCCGAAGTTGATTTGGAATAGGAAAGAACACCAACGTGGCTTAGCCTTCCAGGCTGAGGAAAAGCGCA
>JBHEKR010000359.1:0-10907 GCA_041859365.1 Candidatus Hydrogenedentales bacterium | reverse complement strand
CGACTTTGCCGCGCGCCTCCACGTGAATACGGTGACAAGCGACGAGAAGCTGGGTGGCAAGACTGGCCAATCGCTCATCGGCCACAGCTACGCCCGGTGGATTTCTCCGGAGAAGTACGGCAAGACGCACCCCGAGTATTTCGCCCTGATCGACGGCGAGCGCAAGAGCAACATTGCGGCCGCGAGCACGGAACCGTGCGTGACGAACCCCGAGGTGATCGATATCATCACGAAGAACGTGCTGGAGGAGATCGCGGCCAATCCCACCATGGAAAACGTGACGGTTAGCCAGAACGACAACGACGGTTATTGCCGCTGTCCCCAGTGCGCGGCGATCAACGAACGGGAAGGCTCGCCCATGGGCGCCAACCTGGCGTTGGTCAATGCTGTTGCGGAGCGTGTGGAGAAGGTCTACCCCCACGTGAAGATCGGCACGCTGGCCTACTGGTATACGCGCAAAGCGCCGAAGACCATCAAGCCGCGCCACAACGTCCAGATCCAGTTGTGCAGCATCGAATGCTGCGAGCTGCACCCGATCAACGATCCGAATTGTCCCAAGAACGTGCCTTTCAGTCAGGATATACAGGACTGGAAGGCCATCTGCGACAACGTCTGGATTTGGAACTACAACACAAACTTCTCCTACTATGACCTGCCTTTCCCCAACTTGAACGTCATCGGGCCGAATGTGCGGCTCTTCCGGGACAGCAACGCCAAGGGCGTTTTCATGCAGGCCAACGCCATGGGCGATGCGGGCGAGATGTGCGACCTGCGCAACTACCTCATGGCGCGCACCCTCTGGAATCCCGAACTGGAAAGCGGGGCCCTGGTGGAGGAGTTCTGCGGGCTCCATTACGGCGAAGCCGCGCCGCCGATTCTTGAGTACCTGAAGTTCGTCGAAGATGAAGCGGAGAAGCACGGCAATCACCCGAACTGCGGGGCCTTTCCCGTGGAGCTGGGTTTGACGCCGGACGGGGTGGCGAAGGGCTTCGATCTTTTCCAGGAGGCGCTTGCGCTCGCGCCGAACGAAACCATCCGCGCGCGGGTGGAGATGGCGTCGATCCCGGCGTACCGCGCGGTAATCGTGGCCAATGGCCGTCCCTGGAAGAACGAGGGTGGCGTGGTCCGTCGCGATTTACCGGAGCGCTTTGCCTCGGTAATTCCGGACTACATTGCCCTGTGCAAGAAATACGGCATGACCTATGTGGCCGAGGGCAAGGAATCGAGCAAGTACTTCGAGCAACTGGAGAAGATGGCGGCGATGCCGGCCGTGACACTGGAAAATGATGTGTGGCGCATGACGATTCTGCCCGAGCAGAATGGCAAGATGGCCGAGCTCTTTCACAAGCCCTCGGGCCGCTTTGTGCTCCAGGGCATGCAGCACGACAACATCCTTCAGGGCTGCCTCGACGAGGTGGGCCAGGCGGGGTTTGTTTCCGAGGCTTTTTCGCGCTTCGAAGCACAGGTGGAGGGCGACCATGTGCGGCTGACGCGCACGCTGGAAGACGGGAGCACGGTGGAGCGCAGCGTAAGCTTCAAGGCCGACGAGCCGGAGGCCATCGTCTGCACCTCTCTCCTGACCCATCGCGGCGCGGAACCTCGCCTCTATCAGTACCGCACGCGTCCGGAGTTCAATGCCTACACGATGAGCGCGGATGATAAGATCTTGACCGCCTATGCCAAGGGCGACGCCTGGGTGTCCTTCAACCGGTCCTGGAAAGAGGGCACGGGGCCGGACAACGATATCCTTGTCGGATCTCGCGGGGGCGGCTTTGCCTATTTCAATCACGAGGAGAATGCGGGACTGGAGGTAACCTATGACCCGGCCCAGATCAAGTATCCCCGATTGCGCTGGTATCCCCAGTATGAACAGGTGAATCTGGAGTTGTTTTCCCAGGATGTGGAGTTGAAGACCGGCGAGACGCTGGGACTGGACTACACCCTCCGCTACCTCGCCGCCGCCCCCAAGACCCCATGAAGGATAGCACCATGAAACCCGTTACCCGCAGAGCAATGCTGAAATTTACGGCGGCCGCGTCCCTGGGCGCCGCCTTGCCCGTCTGGTCGGCCGGCACTCCGGCTCACCTCCCCTTCAACCCCATTACACCGGAAGAGGCGGGGGTCGACGACAAGAAGCTGGGGCGAGTTGTCGCGTTCATAAAGGGGGAAATTGCCGCAGGCACGATACCCGGCGCGGGCCTGGTGGCGACGCGAAAGGGGCGCAAATTTGTGGAGCATTTCGAAGGGACCTATCGAGATGCTTCCGGCGAAGACAAGCCCTTTCACCCGGGCGTGTCCAACCCGCTGTTTTCCTTTTCCAAGGGTCTCGGCGCGACGGTGGCCGTCATGGTGAAGCAGGACGGGCTGATCGATTTTGACGTGCCGGTGTCGACCTATATCCCGGAGTACAAGGGCGGTGGAAAGGATGAAACGACGCTGCGCCATCTGCTCACGCACTCGGCCGGCATACCCGGCGTAAGTCACAAGGCCGTGGACACGGAGGAGGGCTGGAATGCCTACCTCGCGAAGCTTTGCGCGGCCGAGGTGGAATGGCCTGTGGGCAGCCGCACGGCCTATCATGGGCTTTCTGGACTCTTCGTGGTGGCGGAGGCGATACGGCGCGTGTCGGGGATGAAGTCGTGGGAGTCCATCTGTCGCGAGCGACTTTTTGATCCCATTGGCGCGGAAAGCTTCACCTTCGCGCCCCCGCGCGGCGAAGCCCCGGTTTCGGTGCTGCCGGGCTATTTCGAATCTATCGCACCGGGCGCAAACGGCATTGGGGGCCATCCCGCGGGCGGCTGCTTCGGCACGCCCGACGACATGCTGCGCGTGCTTAACATGATCAATCAGGGCGGCGTCTGGAACGGCACGCGACTCCTGAAACCCGAGGCGCATCAGGAGATGCTGACCGTGCAGTATGCCGATGCCATAGCGAAAGATCTGGCCGAAGGCCGCTCGCCAGCCCATGAGCCCTGGGGGATTGGCTGGCTCGTGCGCGGCACGGCGCCGAAGTGCGGCGCGGGCCCGTGGTTCGGTTTTGGGGATTCCAAGTCCCCCACGCTCTTCGGCCACGCGGGTGTGGACACGATCTACGGCGTGGGTGATCCGGCCCGGGACCTGGCCTTCGTTTTCGCCATGACGGGCAAGCTCTCCACGGCGGACGAATCCACCCGTATCCGGCGCGAGGTGAGTAATCTGCTGCAGGAGGCGGTGGTGGCGTAGTGCGATATTCTACCGGCTGGCAAATAAAGAGGCTTTCCCACAGATAAACTCAGATAGACATAGAGCAGCCGTTGGCCGCAACCAAAATTTTGAACCACGACTGGACACGAATTTTCACGAATAAGAACGTTCACATTCGCGTTCGCTGAGAAAGAGGACTTCCGGCCCGAAGGGCCACTGACATATTAGCCCTGGGCAACGCCCAGGGTTAAACGCGTTCAAAGATACCCGAAAGCCCTGAAAGGGCGCGACAATTGGCGAGTTGGTGGGGTATTTCGCCCTCCCAACTTCTACGAAAAAATGCATCAAGATCGCAGATAGTAGTACAGGTAGGAAGGCAGGAACACTCGACTCTTGAGTGTGGAACGTGGGTAGCGATTTGGATTCCGACTTCTAGAAATACGCCGAACTATGGGCAATTTTACATATTCGTTTCATCTGTGTTCATCTGCGTTCATCTGTGGAAGAACCCCTCTTGGTAACCTCCAGACGCCGCCCCAGGTTCTTTCGCGGCAAAATCCTTTCTCTCTTGTCCTTTTCCTCCCCACCGCTTCGTCGTATAATAGAAACCGCAGTGAACGAACCTCTCACAAGGAGACGCAGGCATGGACGTGGAAATGAAGAATGGCCATATGTTGCTGTTCCGGGGCAACCACTGGGACAAGGACCTTTCGCCGGAGCAGATCCAGGATGTTATGACGCGCTGGATGGCCTGGTTTGAGGGGCTGATGGAAGACGGGCGGGCGAAGAGCGGCCAGCCGCTGTAGCGCGAAGGAAAAATCGTGTCGGGCAAGAACGGTCACACGGTGGCGGACGGTCCCTTCGCGGAATCGAAAGAGGCGATCGCGGGCTATTTTCTGCTGACGGTGGAGTCGATGGACGAAGCGCTCGCAATTGCGAGATTGTGCCCGGCCCTGGAGCACGGCATGACGGTGGAAGTTCGGCCGGTTTCGGAGTGCTGCGCGGTGCAGCAACGCGCGCTGGACCTGATGGCCGCCGCTGCGGGCTGAACCTTGGCCTCGCCGAATGAAAAGCCTTCCGCGCCGCCGGTCGGGGATCCCTCCCGGCTGGCGGAGCATTTGTTTCGCCATGAATCGACGAAGCTGGTGGCTGTACTGACGCGCATGTTCGGCTTTGAGCGACTGCAGCTTGCGGAGGACGTGGTGCAGGAGGCGCTCGTCCGCGCGATGCAGTCGTGGCCCTACTACGGGGTGCCGGAAAATCCGGCGGCATGGCTCACGCAGACCGCGAAGAATCTGGCACTGGACATCCTCCGGCGCGAGCAGAATTTCAAATCGAAGGAAGCGGGGATCATCGCCTTCATGGACCAGTGGCCCACGGGCGTGCCCGCAGATGAAGGCGTGGTTTTCGATACGGAGGTGGCGGATGACCGGCTTCGGATGATGTTTACCTGTTGTCACCCGATAATCCCCGAGGAGGCGCGCGTGGCCCTGGCGCTGAAAACCCTGTGCGGCTTTGGCACGCAGGAAATTGCGAGCGCCTTTCTTTCGACCGAGGCCGCCATCGCCAAGCGCCTTACGCGGGCGAAGCAGAAAATCCGCGAATCGGGCGTGCCCTATGAAATCCCCCATGGCGACGAACTCGGCGCGCGGCTCGACAGTGTGGAGCAGACGCTTTACCTGCTCTTCAACGAGGGCTACAAGGCCAGCAGCGGCGACAGCCTTGTCCGCACGGAGTTGTGCCAGGAGGCTATCCGCCTCGTGGAGCTGCTGGTGGAGCACCCGGCGGGCATGCGCCCGCGCACGCAGGCCCTGGCGGCCCTCATGTGGCTCAACGCGGCCCGTCTGGGCGAACGCGTGGACGAGCACGGACAGATCTTGCTGCTGGCGAACCAGGACCGGTCAAAGTGGGACCGCGCCATGATTGCCAAGGGCTTTTACCGCATCGGCCTGGCGAGCACGGGGCACGAGATCACGCCCTACCACGTGCAGGCCGGCATCGCGGCGTGCCACTGTGCGGCGCCCAATTTCGAGAGCACGAACTGGACCCAGATCCTGGCGCTCTATGATCGCTGGGTCGCCATTGACGACTCCCCCGTCATCGCGCTCAACCGCGCGGTCGTGGTGGCCAATATGTCCGGCCCGGCGGCTGGGCTCAAGGCCATCGCGGCGATTCCCCACCGCACGATGCTGGAGTCTTATTACCTGCTGCACTCCGTCCTGGGGGATTTTGAGGCGCGCCTCGGGAGGCACGAGGCGGCGGCGGCCCACTTCCAGCGCGCCCTGGGGCTGACGGCCATCGCCTCGGAGAAGGCTTTTCTCTCACGGCGGCTGGAGGAGTGTGGGGCGGGAGCGTAAATCCATACGAAGGCCTCATGATGGGCAAATCTGTCGCACGTAGGATATGGAGCTGACGCCAAATCGCGAGGCGGCCGCACGAAAATCCAAGGAGCACCACGATGAACAGACTATTCTTTGCGATCATCTTGCTGGCCGCACCGGTCCACATGCACGCCGATGAGGTGGAGAACAGCGCCGATCTCCGCATGAACCAGGTTCAAATTATTGCCACGCACAACAGCTACCACGTGCGGGCGAGCGAACCCATGTTCAGCCTGGTGAAGGCGGCCTACCCGGATGCGGCAACGTGGGACTACAGCCACCGCCCGCTCAAGGAGCAACTGGACAGCGGGGTGCGCGGCTTTGAGTTGGATCTCTACTTCGATCCACAGGCCATCCGCGTATTCCACGTGCCCAAGTTCGATGCGGTGTCCAATTGCGAGATTTTCACGGACTGCCTCGCGGCGCTCCAAGACTGGTCCCTGGCAAATAAGAATCACGTGCCCCTCATCGTTCTGCTGGAGCTGAAGGAAGAGCAGGTGCCCCAGGCAAACACTCCCGTGCTCCCATTTGACGCACCTGCGATGGAGCAATTGGAAAAGGAACTTCTCTCGGTGTTCGACGCCGGACACCTGCTGCGCCCGGACGATGTGCGCGGCGATGCGCCCACACTCAATGCCGCCATCCGCACACGAGGCTGGCCCAAACTCGACGACGTTCGCGGCCGCATAGTCTTTGTACTCCACACCAGCGGTACACCGGCCAAGCTTTACACCGAGGGTTGTCCGTCCCTCGAAGGGCGGGCGATGTTTCTCGAAGCCCACGCGGACGAAGCCCACGCCGCCGTCTATGTCAACAACGAGCCCGAGGACTCCGAAACGCCCAATCTCGTCCAGGCGGGGTTCATCGTTCGCACGCGCGCAGACGCGGACCTGAAAGAGGCCATCGAAAACGACACTTCGCGGCGGGACGAGGCCTTCGCCTCCGGCGCGCAGATCATCACCACGGATTTTCCGTCGGGCGAGGCGCACATGGACACCGGCTACGTTGTGAAGTTTGACGGTGATCTCGTCGCGCGCGTGAATCCTCTGGCGGAAAAATAAGGGGAAGCCCAAAGCGGCCAATCGAGTGCTCGACTGAAGCTGTTGCTGGCCCGGAAATCTCACACAGCCCGGAATATGCGGGTCGCTCATGGCGTTAAGTAGTTAAGCGACAATAACTTAACAGCCCCTTATGGAGCGACCCAGTGAATACAGAGTGTACGCGTACTCAGATGGAATTCCAAGGTTTGGGACGACGAGCACGGGGCACGAGATCACGCCCTACCACGTGCAGGCGGGCATCGCGGCGATTCCGCACCGCGCGATGCTGGAGTCTTATTACTTGTTGCACTCCGTGCTCGGGGATTTTGAGGCGCGCCTCGGCCGACACGAAGCGGCGGCGGCCCACTTCCAGCGCGCCCTGGGGCTGACGGCCATCGCGTCAGAACAGGCCTTTCTCACACGACGGCTGGAGGAGTGCGGGGCGAGGGTTTGAGGGCGGACACTGCATAGAGCCGCTGATCAGTGCTTCGATATCGTTCCTGAATCAATTCAAGAGGTGATACCTACTCGGGACGAAGCATCAGACATAGACCCGTTCCTGTTCTATGTAAGGGCGAAGTTCGGGCCGCAGCGCTTTCTCGGTGACGAGATCTACGGGACATCCCATAAGGTCTTCCAGATAGAACTGAACACCAAAATATTGCGCAGACGTTCCCGGCCCGTCGAAGGCCACCAGGACGTCCACATCGCTATCGCTGGATGCGGTGCCACGTACGGTAGAGCCAAACAACGCGAGTCGAACAACGCCAAAGCGCTCCGCAAGCAAGGGTTTATTTGCGGTGAGAACCTCCAATGCGTGCTGACGTGTCATCGTTCCCTTCCTGTGTCCCCGGCGCATTTGCGACCTAAAAAGCTACTTGACCTGATCTGATTTATAACGCATCCATCGAAATTAGCGAACTTGGCGTCCCGCCGGGCTGTGCATCGTCACTCAGGATTGAACGCGCGAGCACGGCGCACCGTTGGTAGCCCTCCGCCCGTGCGCCCGTGTTTTCCCACAGCATTCGCCGGTCAGGAGTCCGGGGTGCTTCCCTTCTTGCTTGCGTGGGGCAGTTCAATGACTTTGATGGTGGGCGGGTCCACAATCCAGTCGATCGCGGCCAGCGCCGGCCCCGCAGGACTCTTGAAGGAAAAGATGCCCTGTCCCACGCCGATGGTCCGGAGGTTGTGGGGCTCGCCGCTTTGCGGTCCGGGCACCAAATCGGTCACACAGGAAACCTCGCCGCCTTTATCGAAATTGGCCATCCAAAGCTCTTCACCAGTGCCCGGCTCCTTCGCCGTGAAGAAGACACGGTTTCCGGCGACGGTGATGTTGTAGGGCTGACCCGAATCGGGACCGGGCCACACGTCGTCGATGATCCGCGTGCCCGACGGCGTGCCGTCGGAGCACCACAGTTCATTACCGTGATCGGGGGTGGTGGCGCGAAAATATATGCGATCGCCACCGTCCACAAAAGCATGGACATCGCTGCTTTCGGGGCCGGGATTGATGTCCGCGAGCAGTGCCGTGCCGCCGGGTGTGCCATCGCTGATCCAGAGTTCGCATCCCGTGGCTTCAGTGCGGGCGGTAAAGTAGACCCGACCACCAGCGGCGAATAGATGATTGGGATCCGATGCGATCGGCCCAGGGAAAATGTCCATCAACCGCTCGATGCCGGGACGATCAGGCCGGTATATCCAGGGCTCCATACCGTGGTCGGGATCGGAGCTGCTCAGGAACAGTGAGTCGCCCAGGACAGCCATGGCATTCGTGTGTTCGGATACATCGGCGATGTGCGCCACTTTCAGGGTGTCGTGGCTGTAGTGGAAGAGTTGCTGACCGAAATCGCCATCGCTCAAGGCCAGAAAATAGAACCCGCGCGGAGCCGCCACAAACTTCGGGGTCATCATCGTCGAGCCGGCTACGCCCGGATACAAATCGGCTACCATGGCGGTCTGCTGCTCGCGCGCATTGGTCATCCAGATTTCCCGCCCCTCGTGCAGCGTCGTGGCGTAGAAGAAGTAGATGTTTTCAAAGGCGTGAAAGCCCTGGGGCTCGCTGCCCATCCGGCCGGGAATGACGTCCTTGACCAGCCGCACATCGAAGCTGGGGTATTCGTTCATGCGGGCATGCCAGAGTTCGCGCCCGTACTCGGGGGTATCCGCGCTGAAGATGACGCCGTGGTCGCCCGGCCGAGCCAGGATATACTGGGGTCTGCTTGACCCGGGCCCCGGCACGATGTCTTGCAGCAGGCGAAGCTCCCCCGACACATTCGCAAACCAGAGCTCGGCGCCATGGGTCCCATCATCATAGGCGAAGTACACCCCGCCGTGACCTGCGACGAGTTCCACGGGTTCCGGAAGGGGCGTTGGCCCAACCGGGGTTGCAGCCGGGGCGGAAGCTGGCGATGGGACCTGGAGAGCGCCGGTTGCATTCGAAGTCGGATGACCAGTGCGGTGCGCGCCCTGCCACCAGATGACCCCGGCTAACAGGCCCAGGATCAGTGAAAGCACCAGGAGGGCGTTGTATGGATAGTGCAAGATGCGCGACGTGCGTGCGCTCGGGTACAAGGTCGGCCTGGCGGCGTCCCCCGCGCCGGGCAGGGGCTGGGTTTCCCCCTGGGCGAGCTGGAACTCCGCGGTACGCTGGAGTCGGAGCAACGCGGCAGACGCCGATGGTGGTCTTCTTGCGGACTCCTGGGCCATCAGATCATGGACCAGATTGACGAAATCTTCGGAGAGTTCCGGGCGCAATCGCTGGAGCGACTCCGGCGTAGCGGTGAGGATCTGGGCCATCAGCGCGGCGGGTGTATTGGCCTGAAAGGCGGGCCGCGCCGCGAGGGCCTCGTAAACCATCAGGCCAAGGGAATATAAGTCCCAGGCGACGGTGGGTTGCTCACCATTCCAGGCTTCCGGCGGGGTATAGCGCGGCGTTCCCCAGGCAGTCCCCGTGGTGGCCGTTGGCCCCTCCTGCTCCCCTCCGCTGCGCTGCAGCGCCCGGGCAATTCCGAAGTCGCTAAGGTAGAGATGGCCGTTGGCATCAAGGAGCAGGTTGCTCGGCTTGAGATCACAATGAACAACGCCCTGGGCATGACAGGCCGCAAGCGCGGTCAGAACCTGATAGACCAGATCGGCCGCCTGGCCGGCAGGCAGGGGAACGGGTCGAAGCAGGGCGGAAAGGGGTGTGCCCTCGATGTACTGCATCTCAATGGCAATCTCATCGCCGATGGTTGCCATTCCATACACGCGCACGACATTGGGATGCTCAATGCGCGCTGCCGCACGCGCTTCTTGCAGAAAGCGCTTTGAAACAGCGGGGTTGGCGAGGAGGTGGGGATGGACCATCTTGAGGGCAACGCGCCGTTCGAGTTGTGTATCCCACGCGGCATAAACCGTCCCCATGCCGCCCGATCCGACGGTGTGCATGATACGGTACTTGCCGAGCATCCGCCCATGCTCTGGCTCTTTCCGATCAGATATCAAGTTCCTCACGAACTCCATTCGGCTGGCATGATTCCGGCCGCAGTACTACCTGGGACTGCGCTCCCCCGCAAGTTGCCGGGGGCACCTTGATATAGTTCACAGTGCGGACTATGGTAGCAGCTTTCGACCTTCCACAGGAAAGATTTTGTCCACTTCCGGTCTCCATCTCCATTCGCAGGTGTCACGGAAACGGAAGCGCCCCGGACCATGGGGCCCGGGGCGCGTTGAATCACAGTCGGGATCCGCCGCAGGCGGATGCTACATTCTTATCGAACTCGTCAATGGTTGTGATTTTTTCCTTCAAAACAGTCGCCAATCGGGAGCGCGGGTTTTCCTACCCGCGTATCGTGCGACGGAGTCGCACGACAATCGCGGACTGGAAAGTCCGTGCTCCCGCTTTTCGATACTTTCACAAACTCTCAGATCTCACGCAATGCCGTCGCTATGGGCAGGCGTGCCGCGCGGATGGCGGGGAAGAGCCCACCGAGGACGCCGATCACCGCCGCCCACAGGATGGCATTGGCGAGTAGTGCGGGCGTTACGGTAAACGCGAAGGCGATCTGGCTGAAGGACTGCCAGTTGATGGTGGATGCCTGGTAGCCGTCGAGGGCGAAGTAGGCCGCCGCAGCACCCGCGGCGCCGCCAACGAGGGAGAGCACGAGGGACTCGAACATGACCGAGAGCACGATGGGGCTGGCGCCGAAGCCGAGCGCGCGGAGCGTGGCGATTTCCCGGGTGCGGGCGGCCACGGCGCTGTACATGGTGTTGAGCGCGCCGAAGAGCGCGCCCAGGGCCATGAGTCCGGTGATAAAATAACCGA
>JBHEKR010000316.1:0-8001 GCA_041859365.1 Candidatus Hydrogenedentales bacterium | reverse complement strand
TGAATTACCATCCGGGTGTCTGTAAAGGCGCCCGGTTTCTTTTGTATAATAGCGGGATTGTATATGGAAACTAAGGATGTTAACGTGTCCGACGAAGAATTACGCATGAGCTTTACCGAGCATCTGGGCGAGCTCCGCGATCGCCTCATTCGCTCTGCGGTCGCCATCGCCATCTGTGCCGCAGTCTGTTACGGTTTTTCCTCGCAGATTTTCGAGATCCTCGCGGGCCCCATCAAGATCATGGAGCGCGAGATTGCCGGGGTTGACGTAGTGCTGCCCGTACCCGAGGCGACTCCGGACGGGACGGCGACACCCGTGGAGCCGCCGCCCGTGGAGCCAGAGGTGACGGACCCGTCCGAAATCGTGAAGTCGGTGGCCGAGGGCAAGCCGATCTGGTTGACGGTGAACACCGATGAGACCCTGCTGCTGCGCTTGAAGATTGTGGGGAAGACCATCGAGGATCTGGAAGTGCGGGCGAAAGCGGCTCAGGAGGGCTTAGACGCGAGCTGGACGGTGCTCAACCCGATGGAGCCGCTCATCGTCACTTTTAAGATCGCGGGCTATGGCGGGCTCTTCCTGGCCATGCCCTATGTGCTTTACCAGTTGTGCGCCTTTATCTTTCCGGGACTCCACCCCAAAGAGCGTAAGGCGGCCCAGTATCTCATCGCCGGGTGCACGGTACTGGCCTTTGCGGGCGTATGCGTGGCCTATTTTGGCGTGTTTCCCTTCGTGCTGCCCTACCTGGCGCAATTCGTTCCGGAAGACGTAAACGTTCAGTTGCGGATGAACGAAACGATCTCCATGATCGTGTTGGGATTGCTCGGCTTCGGGATCGCCTTCCAGTTCCCCATGGTGGTGCTTATTCTGGTATATTTGGGCGTGCTGACCCCCGACACGCTGCGCCAATATCGGAAAATTGTGATTGTTGGACTCGCGGTCGTTTCGGCCTTGTTGACGCCCCCCGATCCGGTCTCCATGACCCTCATGCTGGTGCCCCTCTACCTGCTTTATGAGGGAAGCATCTGGGTATCCTATCTTGTACTCCGCAGCCAGAAAAAAGCCGCGGCCAAGAACGACTGAGGAGTTTGTAGCATGATGGGTATCGGCTTTACCGAGATGATCGTAATCGCGGGCATCGCCCTGGTGGTGATCGGCCCCGAGAAGTTCCCCGATTTCGCGAAGCTGGTCATTCGGACAATCCGCGATCTGCGCGGCTACATGGATGAGATGAAGGCGGAAGTGGCCAAGGAATTGAAGCCGCTGAAGAAGGAAATGGACGCACTGTCCAAGATTGATCCGGAGAAATACATAGACTCCCTCACGGCGGAGGTGCCCGCCAAGCCCGCGGTCAGCCCAAATCTACCCGTCAACCCGGATGACCAGAAGGTCATGGCGGAGGCCCAATCTTTCGGCGACGACGCGTACCCCTGGCGTGGCGGGGAGGAGGGGCTGAATGCCGGTCCCGAATCCAGTGTGGCCCCCGAGGGAACGGTCGGCTATGGTGAAACCGAGTCGCCCGCGTCGGAAGCCGACAGTTCCGCTGTGGCGGAGCCTGGGTCAGGAGAAGCTGAGGTCGAGTCCGGGGCCGATGGCGAGGAGCCCGACTTCGAGCACCTCAAGAGTCTCACGGAATCCAGCGGGACGGGCGAGCCCGATCCATGGACGGGACGTTGACAGTTGACAGTTGACAGTTGACAGTTGACAGTTGACAGTTGACAGTTGACAGTTGACAGTTGACAGTTGACAGTGCTGGGACGGATATTGCTCATCCTGCCAGTGTGTGGTAATGAGCCCGTTATTGCCCATTGCCCATTGTCCATTGTCCATTGTCCATTGTCCATTGTCCATTGTCCATTGTCCATTGTCCATTGTCCATTGTCCATTACTCCTCCAAAACAAACCGGCCGCCCGAGGCTATTCTCGGACGGCCGACTTTATTTGAACTGTATTGACTTGGGTCAGGAGACCAGCCAGCGGAAACTTCCGGGCTTTTTCGGCGTAGCGGTAAGCTGGGGCTGACCTTTTGCCTGGCGGCGCTTGCGTTCTTTCAAAGCGTTCGCCTTGTAGAACAGCGCCGGCTCGATGATTGGCTCGTGCAGCCCTTCCGTTTCCAGTTCGCCATAGCTCACGCGCCCGCGGTAGGTGCGGTTGGAAAGGATGATCGCGATGGCTTGGCGCGACCACTTATTTCCTTTGCGCGTGAATATGTTTTTGGTGTGAAGGTAGTTCACCACTTTTCCGGTGCTTCGCGTCACGAGATACTCGCGGAAGATCATTCGCACGACCTCCGCTTCCCGGTCATCGACCACCAGCGGCTTTTCGCCTTCCAAACCCCGCCGATAGCCATAGGGCGCGGGCCCCGTGCCATACCGGCCTTGTTGAACCGAAGTCAGTTGACCTCGCTTCACCTTGGCGCCGTGGGTCAGTCGACCCGATCCGTCGCCGCTTTCTACTTCTAAAGTTGCTTCTGTACTCATATGTTTCGCACCTCCACATGAGTTTTGAGTTGTCCTGCGCACCGGCGGTTCACCGCAGATAAGAACCAGATGAATTCGTTATGAAACTCTCTCGCTGCGTAGCGGTGTACCGTGGTGCCTGTCGCAGGTTGCCGGGTAGTCCGGCTTAAACCGCAGGCCATTCTGTATATTGGTCCCAAGCCATACACCGTTATTGTACACACAATCAACTCCTATGTCAAGAGATATGTGTTAAATTTTTGTCGATCCGACGGTGCAAAAGATGTGTATGCTGTTGCAAATAAATGATTTAAGTTGCCTGGCAAGAACCTGTACATTTTCGTCAATATGACGTAAGGCGCGGCTGGCCTGTGCGAGACGGCGGGGTAACCTCAATCCGACCTTCAAATTCGAGGGGTAAGGGGGCGGCATTGTGCATCGTTGAGTGAACGCGGCTCTCCCTTGGGCGGATGACAGCGTGATACCTTCCCCGATTCTTCCCCGTTCTTCCCCCGAAAACCTGTCAGGACTTCTTGGAAGCTTTCTTGACGAGCTTGAGGATGCTGGGCGGCGTCGCGCCATAGGGGCTGGAGTCGCTGGCCAGGCTCGCCGCCACGATTTCCGTGGCGAGTGCGTTGCTGATACCCGCGACCCGCGCTTCGACCATCACCTCGTGCATACGCGCCACGATGCGGTTGAGGCACTCTTCCCGGCAACGGCTCTCTATGCCGTCCTTTACGAAGACGCCTTTTCCACGGCGGGTATAGAGGAGTCCCATGACTTCGAGGTCCCGATAGGCCTTGGCCACGGTGTTCGGGTTGACGTCGAGGCGTTCGGAGAGTTCGCGGACCGAGGGGAGCTGATCCCCAGGGTTGAGCCGCTTTGCCGTGATGGCGAATTGCACGTGATTTTCGATCTGGAGGTACACAGCAACGCTGCTGTGTATGTCGATATTGGACAACATTTTCAACATTTCTTCGCTGGACTGATGCTTCTGTCGCGGCATGGGCGGGGGCTTTCTACGCCGGAATTCTCCGGAGCCAATAAGGGGGACGGTTACGGAAACGGTGCCGTACCCTTCCTCCCGCAGAAGCGGGAGCGCTATGGAAGGAGACTGCGGCCAGCCGGTGTTAATAATACACCTTGCTAGCGTACTCCATTTTAAACCGTTATATGAGATTGAGACAAGCATATTCGTTCATTTAAGTAGTTTTTATACAGCCAGACCGCGGATCCGTCCCCCGTGAAGATTGCTGTTTTCCAAGATGATCGGTATAATCGGGGCTTGCGGACGTGCCCGCTCGCGACTTATTTGTTGCATAAATTAGGGGCCCGCGCCGTGTCAGCTTTCCGGCGTGTCTCGTCGTTAGACAACAGGACGGGTCCGGCACGGCATGAATGACCCGATTTGCAGCCTGGAACGGGTACGGCGCGCTTGGAATTTCGGGTATCTAACTGGAATATGGAGTTGTGTATGCGATTTCCGAAGTGTTGCTTCCTGCTCGTCCTTCTCGCCGGATGCGCCTCGACCCCGAGCGGTCCCGGTGGGGCTCAACCGGCTGATGATGCAACGTCCCCGCCCGCGTCATCCGCTTCGCTCTACGAGACGAAAGCGACCGAGAAAGCGCGGCCCAAAGGCGAGACGGGACTCCTTGATGTCAGCGTTATCGATGTGGCGGGGCGCAGTCTTCCGACACGGGTGGAATTGCAGGATGCGGCGGGGGTGGTGGAGGATCGTTACGAAGCGCCCCAGGGGAAGTCGCAGTTTCAGCCGTCGCTTGGTGGCTTCAGGGCCTTCGTATACGTCTACGACAATAAGGTTCCAGTCCTGGTGCATGTGGAAGACGTGCTGATCAGCAAGGAGAAGCCCGCCGCGCTATCGGTGAACCTGCTTGAAGGGGCCAGCGGCAAACTGGGGATCCGGGATTTTGATCTGGATGGAGATCTGGCCATTGACCGGGTGGAGTTGGAGGCGGGAACGGATCCGCAGAACGCGGCGAGCATTCCCGGGCGCAAGCCCTTCATCTACGACATGCGCGTGCTTCAGGAGGGCGAGCGCTGGTTCAAAGGCGAATTGAACGCCGTGAGCACCTATGGCGGCGGCAAGGAAACCGTGGCCGAGCTGGTGCGGCGCGCCGAGCAGGCGGGCCTGGACTTTCTGGCGATAACGGACCTGAACACGATGGAGGCCTTCAACGACCCGGCCTTCAAGTCGGATTCGGTCGTTCTCATTCCGGCGATGGCGTGGGGGAACCCGGAGAACGGTATCGCGCTGATCTATGGTCCGGGGACGATGCCGGAATCGGCGGATTCGCAGGAACTTGCCCAGGCGGAGTGCTTCCGGATTCAGAGCCAGGGCGGTGTATTCGCCATTGCCCATCCCTGTTTGCCCGAAGCCCCTTGGAAGTGGAACATCAAATCGGTGAACGCCGTGCAGGTATGGACCGGTCCGTGGCGTGCTCCGGCGCCGCTCCGGCTGGCGTCCCTTCCCGAGAACATGAAAACGCGGGAAACGGGCACGGGCGAGTTGGTCCGTTCGGTGGCGGCGGCGGCGGCGGTGGCGGACAAGACTTCGGAGATCGCGGCCAATGCAAAGGCGAAGGACCTGTTGATATCGGCCAACGACCAGGCGTCACTCTTCTGGGATTACGAGACAGTGCGGGGCTCGGTGTGCAGCGTGATAGCCGGCAGCGGCACCAGCGATCCGAAGGTCCCGATGGGGCAGCCGGTCACATGGATCAAGGCGCCCAACAAGTCCCTGCCTGCGCTAATGCACGGCCTGCGCAAGGGGCGCACGTTTGTCGGCAACAGCCCCACGGGCACCCGGGTCGAATTTCGCGCGGATGCCCTGAACGACGGCAAAGTCGACGTGGGCATGGGCGGGGCGGTGCCGCTGGGCGTGGATGTGGGTTTCTATATGCTCGTTACTTCGGCCGCCGGGTGCAAAGTGGAGCTGTTGCGCAACGGCCACGCGATCATGCGGAAGATGGTGGAGGGGGACACCTTCAGCGCGAGTTTCACGGAAAAGACGGACTATAAGGCGGTGTATCGGGTGCGCGTGATCCGCCAGCCCGAGAGCGGCGCCAAGGGTTATGGCCCGGTGGAGGTCGTTGCCCTTTCCAGCCCGATCTACGCGGATGACATTGCCGGTGACCTGTTGATGACGGGCCCGGTGGACCTGAACAAGACGTGGGTTCGCCTGGACTCGCAGTATACGGACGAGGCGAAGTGGCTGCGCTAGTTTTTCGGGTTCCGATCCGAATCTGGTGACGGTGTTTGACGGTTGTGCGTTGTTTCAATTCCACAGGAGGCGCTTGAACCATGAACACGAAACGGCATTTGATCACCGTTCTTTTGCTCAGCCTTGCGCTGGCTTCCGGGGGGACGGCCCATGGCGAGCGCGAGGCCATTTACAAGCCCGGAGCCGATGCCCGCGCCGACATTGCGGCGGCCGTGGAGAAGGCCGGGAAGGAAAACAAGCGGGTGCTCATCCAGTGGGGGGCGAACTGGTGCGGGTGGTGCCATCTGCTCCATGAGTTTTTCGAGGACGACGCCGAGGCCAGGGCCCTGCTGGCTGAGAGCTATGTGGTGGTGCTGGTGGACACGGACACGAACAAGGCCCTTCTGGAAGAGATGGCGGTGGAGCCCCAGGGGATTCCTTATTTGACGATTCTGGACGGGGCGGGCAAGAAGCTGGTGGATCAGGAGACAGGGGCGCTTGAAACGGGTTCGCGCCACGACCCGAAGAAAGTCAATCCGTTCCTGAAGAAGTGGCAGCCCGCCGCTGCGGAAGAAAGTGTTCAGGGCAACGCGGATGAACAAGTGGCCGCAGCGTTGAAGGCGGCGGTCAAGGAAGGCAAAGGCGTCTTTGTCTCGATCGGCGCGGAGTGGTGCGGCTGGTGCAAGCACCTGGACGCGCTGCTGGCCAACGAGATCGTGGGCCCGATCATGCGGGAACGGTTTGTACTCTTGAAGCTCGATCAGGAGAAGGTGGCGGGCACGAAGGAATTTCGCGCGGGCCATGGCTCCGAGTTGAGCGGGGGGATCCCGTGGTATGCCGCGCTGGATGCCACAGGCGAGGTAGTGGCAACCTCGGACGCCAAGGCCGGCAACACGGGTTATCCGGCGAAGCCAGAGGAGATTGCTTGGTTTATGGGGGTGATCAAGCGCGCCGCGCCGGGGATGGATCCCGCGAAGGCCGCCCAGTTGGAGGCCGAAGTGCGCCGAATCGGCCAGGAACTCGTCCCGAACTGAACGTAAGGCAGGTGGGCGGCTAGCGGCTTCCGCGCTCCCGAATGGAAGCGATGACGGTATCCAGGATCATGTCCAGGCTGGTCGTCGGCTCATAGCCGATGGCGTCCCGTATCTTCTGCAGGCAGGGCGCGCGGTGGCGCATGTCCTCATAGCCCACACCATAAGCTTCCTGGTAGGGGATATATTGGATGGTCGAGGTGCTATCGCTCCGTTCGATGATGCGCTGCGCCAGGGTTTCGATGCTCACGGGGTGGTTGCTGCCGATGTTGAAGACTTCGCCATTGACCTGGGGGGAGTCCATCAACTTGATCAGCGCGGGAACCACATCGCCCACGTAGGTGAAGCAGCGGGTCTGTTTTCCGTCGCCGAAAACGGTCAGGGGTTTGTTTTCGATAGCCTGCGCCACGAGATTCGGGATCACCATGCCATAGCGACCGGTCTGGCGGGGGCCCACGGTGTTGAAGAGGCGCGCGACCACCACGGGGTGGCGCTTCTCGTGCCAGTAGGCAAAGGCGAGGTATTCGTCGATGGCCTTGGAGGCCGCGTAGCACCAGCGGTGGCAGTTCGTGGGACCGATGACGCGATCATCGTCTTCCTGGAAGATTTCCTTTGAGCCCTTGCCATACACTTCGCTCGTGGAGGTGATGAGCAGCTTGCGCCGGTACCGGCAGGCCTCTTCCAGCACGACTTCCGTGCCCCGGATATTATTCACGATGGTGCGGATTGGCTGCTCGACGACCAGATTCACGCCGACCGTGGCGGCCAGATGGTAGACAACATCGACATCGCGCACAAGGTCGCGCACGATTTCCTGATTCAGGGTGGTGTCGATGATGCTGGTGACGGTGTCGAGATGCTCGATGTTCTCGAAACGCCCCGTGCTCAGGTCATCGAGCACGAATACCGTGTCGCCCCGTGCCGCAAGCGCATCGCATAAGTGCGACCCGATGAATCCGGCTCCGCCGGTAACTAAGACACGCATTCGATCCCTCCTTGGTACAGCATCCTTGCGAGTGGAAGTATACGGGCCGTGATCGGTGGGTTCAAGGTGGCGAGAGGCTGTAGGGTCGTATGGGTCGTATGGGATTTTCAGTTTTCATGTTGAACCTCCAGCTTTCAGCTTTCAGCAGCTTTCAGCAGCTTTCAGCAGCCTCCAGCCTCCAGCCTCCAGCCTCCAATTTCCCACTGCGACCTGCGAAAAACATAGGTTTAATCGCTTTATTTGACTTTAACACACGCCACATTGTCTTGCTTTTGAACACTAAAACTATTTCTATTGACAGATTCGCGA
>JBHEKR010000577.1:0-2576 GCA_041859365.1 Candidatus Hydrogenedentales bacterium | reverse complement strand
GACGTCTTCGTGCCGGCCGAGAACATGCTGCCCAACGCCAAGGGCCTGTCCGGCCCGTTCGGCTGCCTCAACCGCGCCCGCTACGGCATCGCCTGGGGCGCCATGGGCGCGGCGGAAGACTGCTGGCACCGTGCCCGCCAGTATACGCTGGACCGCAAGCAGTTCGGCAAGCCGCTGGCCGCCACCCAGCTCGTGCAGAAGAAGCTCGCCAACATGCAGACCGAAATCGCCCTCGGCCTCCACGGCGCGCTGCGCCTCGGCCGGCTGATGGAGGACCACTCCTTCGCGCCGCCGGCGATCTCGCTGATGAAGCGCAACAACTGCGGCAAGGCGCTCGACATCGCCCGCATGGCCCGCGACATGCACGGCGGCAACGGCATCTCGGCCGAGTACCACGTCATCCGCCACATGGTGAACCTGGAGACGGTCAACACCTACGAGGGCGCCCACGACGTGCACGCGCTCATCCTCGGCCGCGCCCAGACCGGAATTCAGGCGTTCTTCTGATCGCCTGCTACCATTCACTGATCGTCCAACACGATAACTATGTGAGAATCCCGGTCGTGAACAACGCAATTCAATCGTGCCGCACAGTGGCGATTTCCCGAGCCGTGGGCGTGAGCACGGATGTCTATGCCGCAAAGGCCAAGAGCGCCGAGATTTGAGATGTTGAAGGGCGCCGTCTCATCGATTTTGCGGCCGGCATCGCCGTTGTGAATACCGTTCAACGTCACCCGAGGGTCATCCAGGCCGTCAAGGAATAGCTCGATCAATTCACTCACACCTGCCACCAGGTTGTGCCTTGCGAAAATTACGTCCGACTGGCCGAGCGGCTAAACGACATGTGGTGCCGCGAGATTTCCACAAGAAGACAACCTTCGTCACAACCGGCGCCGAGGCCACAGAGAATGCCGTGAAGATCGCGCGGGCAGCCACCGGCAGGTCTACGGACATTGCCTTCGCAGGCAGCTTCTATGGCCGGACCTTCATGGGAATGTCACTGACCGGCAAGGTTGAACCCTACAAGGTCGGCTTCGGTCCGATAATGCCGGGCGTCTATCACACTCCCCTTCCCGTAGAGCTGCACGGCACCACCACTGAAACGTCGCTGGCGGCCCGCGAGAGCCTGTTCAAGGCTGATGTCGATCCCTCGCAGGTTGCTCCATTTATCGTGGAGCCCGTGCAGGGAGAGGGGGGCCTCTACGAGGCTCCGGCCAAGTTCCTAGTCGCGCTGCGGGAGATCGCCGACAAGCACGGAACCCTGCTGAACGCCGACGAGGTGCAAACCGGCTTTGCCCGCACCGGGCGAATATTCACAATGGAGCGCGCTGGGGTCTGCGCAGATCTCACGACGATAGCGAAGGGCCTCGGTGGTGGGTTTCCCATTGCCGCGGTCACAGGTCGAGCCAGTGTTATGGATGCGCCGAATGTTGGCGGCCTTGGCGGGACCTGCGCTGGAAATCCCGTCAGCATCGCGGCGAGCAACGCCGTGCTGGATCTGATCGCGGACGAGCAGCTCTGCGCTTGGGCGGAGATTCTCGGGGCTCGGCTGAAACAGCGCCTTCATTCTCTGTCGGAGGCGGTTCCCTAAATTGCGGACATTCGGGGACCGAGCTTCATGAACGCTGTCGAGTTCAACCTGACGGAGACGTCGGTGCCCGCGCCGAAATTTGCCAACAAGGTTCGCGAGCGCGCCTTGCAGAAGGGGTTCATTCTGCTGACATGCGGTGTTTGCGGCAATGTCATCCGGTTCCGCGCGCCATTGACGATCAGCGACGAGAGGTTCTCGGAGGGTCTCGATTTGCTCGAAGCCGCCCTAAATGAGTGCGCCGCTGAGGCGCGCAAGAAGCACTTTCGAACTCATGGATCGCGGTTGCCGCTTTTCGGCAACCGCGTCTGCATCCGCGGCAGTATTCTGCATGGCCAGCCCTCTTCCGGGCGATGCGATATAGGTCCGCTTTCGGCCTGCTTACCAATGTCAGCAATAGAGGCGCGAACCGGACGCGGGCCGAAAGCTGCTGCTGGGCCCCAAGCGGAAGTTTGGAATGTCCGCTCTGGACTCTGGCGGCTTTATCAGTAGTCAAGATTTTTGCACCATTATGCTCGATAGACGGCGCATGCGCGATTGTGGCAATTTGAGCGCCATGGTGACAGTTTTCGCGTATGTGGGAGCAGCGATCGCTGAGATCGCAGGATGCTTCGCGTTCTGGGCTTGGCTGCGCCTTGATCGATCAGCGTGGTGGCTGGCGCCCGGTATGATCGCGCTGGCTCTATTCGCTTACCTGCTGACCCTAGTCGAAAGTTCAGCGGCTGGTCGCTCTTATGCAGCCTATGGAGGTGTCTACATCGTAGCTTCCATAGCGTGGCTATGGCTGATTGAAGGGCATCGGCCTGATCGGTTGGACATATCTGGAGCCGCAATCTGCCTGTTAGGTGCGAGCATCATTTTGTTCGCGCCCCGAGGGGCCTAATCAGACTTTGGGCAACGCCGAGGCTCAAACCTCAGTCAAGCGTAGAATTACAACACCCGACCGCTTGTCTACCGTCGACGGAGCCCGCCTGTATCGGTGGGCAGG
>JBHEKR010000492.1:0-3190 GCA_041859365.1 Candidatus Hydrogenedentales bacterium | reverse complement strand
CCGACGGTGTGGCCGGAGCCGGATCGCTTCGATTTTACCTACCTGGATGCGTCGGCGCGGACGATCCTGGCGGCGGGCGGTCCGGAGGCGAAGGTGATGATCCAGTTGTACATCGACGCGCCGACGTGGTGGTCCGCGCGGTACCCGGAGGAGCTGCTGCGCCTGAGCAATGGCGAGACGACCTTCGGCGAGAAGCTCTTCGCCCTGCCGCGCCCGGGGGAGCTGCCGTCCATCGCGTCGGAGGTGTGGCGTGCTGACATGAAGCGGGTCATCGAGGTGTTGATCGATCACGTGGCGCAATCGGACTATGGCGCGCGGGTCATCGGCTATCAGGTGACGGGCCAGAAGACGCAGGAGTGGTATCACTGGAGCATGAACACGCCGGAGCTGGGGGATTACTCCGTGCCGATGGTGAAGGCATGGCGCGCGTGGCTCCAGGCGCGCTATGGCACGGACGAGGCCCTGCGCGCCGCGTGGCAACGGCCCGACGCGACCCTGGACTCGGCGGCCATCCCCACGAAAGAGGAGCGCTATGGCGCGGCGGGCGGGACCTTTCGCGATCCGGCGAAGGAGGCCAATGTCATCGATTTCCATCGATTCTGGTCGGACATCATGGCGGACACCATTGCGTATTTTGCGGGGGTGGTGAAAGAGAAAACGGGACGCACTAAAGTGGTGGGCGGCTTCTACGCCTATTCCTTCGAGTTCGCCGAGCTCGCGGAAGACGCGGGCCACCTGGCGTTGGGCCTACTGATGGAATGTCCCGATCTCGATTTCATCATGGCGCCCGCGAGTTATCACCGGCGGAACCTGAAGGGCGGCCAGAGTTGCTTCCGTGCACCACTGCTGTCCTTGCGCCAGCACGGAAAACTGTTCTGGAACGACTTCGACCCGGCAAGCTTCAAGATTCACGACAAGGACAAGGCGGCGCTGGCTCCGTGGATCGATGTCCTCGCGGTGACGGATACGGCCGAGGAGTTCACGTGGATGATGGGCCGGGAACTGGGGAATGCTCTGGCCAATGGCGTGAACATGGCCTGGTTCGACCTTCACGGCGGCTACTACGACGACCCGACAATTCTGGCGCATGTGGCCAAGCAGCGCGGCATCCGCGAGGCGGCCCTCGGGCGCGATCGGCGCTCTACCGCGCAGATCCTGGTGGTTTTCGATGAAGACTCCATGCACTACCTGAAGTTTCGCGATCCCCTCGTGCGCAAGGTGCTCATCGAGCAACTCGCGGAGCTGCCCTTCGTTGCGCCTTATGATTCCGTGCTCCTTTCGGACCTCGGGCGCGTGGACCCCGCGCAATACAAGCTCGTTATCATGGCCAACACCTTCAAGCTCGACAGCGCCCAGCGCGATTCACTGTCCCAGACGATTCTCCGCGATGGGCGAACCGTGCTGTGGCTCTACGCGCCGGGTTACTTCGCCGGGGCGGGCATGCCGGGCAGCGCGGAGGCTATGCAGGCGCTCACCGGTATCCCGATCGTATCGGTTGCCCCCGATCAAGCCGTCAACGCACCCCTGTTGGCCAGCGGCGCGTCCGTGGAGATTCCCCCCATGCAGGGCCAGCAGTTCGCGGTGCAAGCAGCAGCCGACACGTTGACCGTCACGGGCAGTGCCGAGCGGGAAGGCTGGCGTTCGGTCTATTCGAGTCGCGCACCGTTGCCTGCTTTGTACTTGCGCGATATCGCCTCGGCCGCAGGAGTACACCTGTACAGCGACAACCCGAAGGATCAGGTCTACGCCAGCGGCGCATGGCTGACGGTTGCGGCGAGCGGGGATGCCGGGCCGAGGACGATTCGCCTTCGCACACCGGTCACCGTGCGCGACGCGTATAGCGGCGCTGAAGTCACGAAGGACACCACCGAATTCACGGTAGCGTTCAAGCCCTGGGAGGTCCGGATGTTTTCGCTGGAGTGAAATGGGTCGATGTCGAGCGCGCTTTCAATGCAACAACCCATCCCGCGCCGCGACTTCCCTTGGCACCAGCAATGCCTCCGGCGAAGCGGCGAGGTAGTTCGGCACGTTAAAAAACCACAAGTGCCCCAGCGATAGCTCCGCGAAGGACCAGGCTTTTCCGTCGGCCCCTTCGGGCACGTCGATCTTCACGTAGGTGCCCCGCGACGTGACCGCCGTCACGAGTTGGGCGTCAGGCCCGAGGACTTTGTGGGGGCCGCCCTCCCAGAAGTATTGGATCTGGCGCGTGCCCTTGGGAACGTAGAAATAGACGCGCGCCATCTGGCCCATCTGCAAGGGCGGACCATAGCGTTTGGGCGCGATGGAGGCGCTGCGCCCGGCCGCGACGGTGATGCCCCAGCCCACGGCCTGATCTTCGTAGTTCAGCCAATACACCCCGGCGGCGGGCACGGGCACCGACAACTCGCGCGCTTCGCCGTCCTGCGGCACCCGGGCGCGAGTAATCTCCTTGCCGTTGCCGTCGGTGATCACGTAGCTCGCCTCCGCACGATCGCGGTAGTGGGCGATGAGGCCGCTGTGGAGCGCGATGTCGAGCGCTTCGCCCGATTTACTATAGAGCGCATAGGGGATTGTGTTCTGATAACGCTGCTCGGACACGGGGGCATCGGGGCTGGTTAATCCCGAGGGCACGAGGTCTTTGGAGAAGGTGACCTCCTCCACGGGGTCCGGCTGAAAGCGCGCGAGGTCCGATTGGAAGTCCGCCGCCGTCTCTTCCTGCGTTGAGGGCGTCTCCACCATCCAGGGCTTGGGCATCGTGGCCTCGGTGTAGGCCCACGTTGGCTCGCCGAGATCCTTCGCAAGTTGCTCGGTCCACAGTTGGCGGATGGCCTCCCAGTGATTCATGTAGCTGTAGCGGTTCCGGTAGACGTGGGACAACGCCGCCAGAGCGAGCTCTTTCTTCCGCGCCGAATCGCTTTCCCGATCATAGTCCCAGCGCAGCCGCACATAGTGCTGGTATTGCTTAAGGTGGTCGAGGCGCGCGAGGATCTTCCCGTCGCCGTCCGCCAGCGTCGTGGCCTCTTCCAGATCGCGCAGCGCCCGCGCCAGCGCGTCCTCGCTGGCGAGGGGTTCGTTGCCGGGGTCGAGCCGTTCGTAGTAACGCTTCATCGTCGAGGCGGCGGGCCCTAAGGCCGTCGTGTAGAAATCCGCCAGCAGCGCATCCACATCCACCTGCGGATTCCACATGAGCTTGTTTGCGATATAATAACCG
>JBHEKR010000467.1:0-8108 GCA_041859365.1 Candidatus Hydrogenedentales bacterium | reverse complement strand
CCCATGTGCTTCGGGTCGTAATAGTTGGCGAAGGAGAAGGTGTGGTGCGAGTCGAGCCAGCCGTGGTCGGCGTGGCCCCGTTCGTTGGCGCGGCGGATTGTGAGCATGGTGGGTTCTCCTGTTTTTGGCAAGACGTTGAGATCGCAACGGCAATACTTTACACATCAACTAATTGCCCGTAAGTTGCGCGGCAACCCTTCGGCTGCGGCGACGCAATAAATGTACCACACAATAGTTGATATGTCAAGCATAGTGGGCGCAAAGAGGGCTTTGGCATCCATTTCGAAAGAATTGTGGAATTCCCCGTTTGTAAATGGCCCTTCGGTTCGTTCTCCTTGCTCCGTATCCGACCGAAGGAAGTCGGGCGCGCCAGTGACCTAAAAGTGATCCACGGGCCAGACGAAAGGCAGGCGCTTCGGGAAGAGCGCGCCAAGCAGGGCCTTTCCGGTGGAGTTAAGAATCCGGCGCCGGGTCAGAAGGACTTCGTCAAGGTAGCGGTAGCCCGACAGCAACTGGACGAACTCACCGGCGCTGAAGGAAACACGGTTTTCGCCGGTGTTCGCGGAAATGTCGATGGCGCCCCGGTTGGCCCGGATACGATAGGTCTTCTTGTCGACGAGCAGCGTAACTTCGGCGCGCTCCCGGGACAGTGCGGTCTGGGCCAGGCCACTCTCCCACTCCGGGATCATGGATTCGAGGGTTTCGCCGAGGTTAATCAGGGCCATCATGCCATCGCGGTTACGTTTGACATGCATCTCGTATTTGGACTCGAACTGAAGCAAATACTTCAGGAAGACGTGGCACGGTGGCGCCGCGAAGCGAATCTGGAGTGCATGCTCATCCAGGGCGAGCCGGGCACAGGCGTGGAGCAGGGCGCCGCAGGCTTCGCGCCCGCTGAGGCCCAGTTCCTTGATCAGGAGGCCGTCGCGCGCCAATTCGGGGAGAAAGTAGGCGAATACTTTGCCCTGCTGATCGGTCAGGACCCGAACCTCCTTCCAGCGCTCCCATTGGTTGGTCAGGTGGGCACTGGAGCGGACGATGGAACAGGCGACGTCATTCTCGCCGGCGTTGTGGAGTTTTTGAATCGCGGGTATGTCGCCCGGCTTGCCGTGGCGCACCTTGTAGGGAATATGTTCGGCGTTTTCCGCCTCCAGCACGTCCACCGAGGTCAGGAAGTCGGACAGCATGGTGGTGAATCCGTAGCGATGGTAAAAGTCCACAACGCCGAAGAGCATGGAAACGTGGTAGTTCTGCGCGCGCATGTAGGCAAGCGCGTCGAGGAGGAGGGCACGGGCCACGCCTTGGCCGCGAAACTGGTCATCCACCGAGATCCAGCCCAGGCCGCCCATCTTGAGGCGGGCTTCCCCGATGCGAATGGTGTCGGTGGTGATGCGCAGGGCGCCGATCAGTTGACCTTGACGGTACGCCACCCGGGTGTGCTCCCGATGGAATCCGGGATAGCCCTTCGCCAGAGCGTCCAGACGGCGGACCAGCGCGAAGTAGTTGGGCCCAAAGGTTTTGGCCATCAAATCGAGGGCCAGCGTGGTGTCATCGGGCGAAACGGCGCCCCGAAGCTCCAGATCGTGCATGAAACGGCAATACTCCTTCCATCCTGGAACGGTCGGAGCGCTCACGTCGGTACCCGACCCGTGCCATGGCGGGATTATACCAGCTTACCGGGGGAAAAGCGGACCACTTTGACGCATGCCGACCCCGAAAGCGGTCGGTCAGGAATATTTTTTTAAATACAATTGCCGCCCAGTCGTTAGTAGAGGTGAGGCATAGCATACGGCCACCCCGAAGGCGCATTGGGCCTGTCGGGTTGCATCACGCGCTGGCGGTGTTGTAGCGTATAGGGCCTCGGCAGAAACGTATATTGTACCCGTATGGGTTTCCGTAGCATCATGGAAATACAGGAGAAAATCATGAAACGCGTATCCAAGACTCTGTTCGCCTTTGCCGCCGCCGCCTTCGTCGGCATGGCCTTCGTGGCGGGCGCCGCCGATGAAGCCCCCTCGTCCGCTCTCGCCTTCAAGGTGAAGGATATTGATGGCAAGGAAGTGGACTTGGCCAAGAAGTATGAAGGCAAGGTCTGCCTGGTGGTAAACGTCGCCTCCAAGTGCGGCAACACGCCCCAGTACGAGCAGCTCGTAGCGCTGCAGACGAAGTACAAGGACAAGGGACTGGCCGTGCTCGGCTTCCCGGCGAACAACTTCGGCGAGCAGGAACCCGGCACGGAAGCCGAGATCAAGGAATTCTGCGCGACGAAGTTCAGCGTGAACTTTGACCTGTTCTCCAAGATCTCTGTTAAGGGTGACGATCAGGCCCCCCTCTACAAGTACCTCACTTCCGCCGAGACCAACAAGGATCACGCCGGCGAGATCACGTGGAACTTCGAGAAGTTCGTGATTGGCAAAGACGGCAAGGTTGTGGCCCGTTTCGCACCGAAGGTGAAGCCGGACGCTCCCGAGGTCGTGAAGGCGATTGAAGACGCGCTGGCGGCGGAAGCGGCTGGCGGCGACGAGTGGGACGACCTGAACGTGGGCAACCTCAGCGGCCAGGCGGTTCTTTAATACCAAAAGCTTATCAAAATCGGGCCGGACAGCCTTTCAGGTTGTCCGGCCCGATTTTTTTGAACGGATGGGACCGTTGAACCGTTATAAAAGGACAGCCCCCTCCCACCAACCCTTGGAGAAGACCCATGCGCCCCTGTTGTTCCATACTTCTGCTGTTTCTATGCTCCCTGGTGGCCGACGCCGATACGCCCGCCGGACCGCTGACGGTGACCGTCAAATCCATTGACGGTAAGGATATCGACCTGGCGAAAACCTATGGGGGAAAGGTCTGCCTGATTGTGAATGTGGCCTCGAAGTGCAGTCTGACCACACAATATGAACAACTGACCGCGCTGGACAAACAATATCGGGACCGGGGGCTCGCGATTCTCGCCTTTCCGTGCGACGACTTTGAAGCGGAAGAACCGGGTACCAACGCGGAGATCAAGACATTCTGCAAGACGACTTATGGCGTGGAGTTTGATCTGTTCGCCAAGATCTCGGTCAAGGGCGAGGAGGCCTCCCCGCTCTACAAATACCTTACGTCCCCGGAGAAGAATGGGGCTTTCGGCGGGGCGATCGAGTGGAACTTCGCGAAGTTTTTGATCGACCGGGAAGGCAAGGTTATCGCGCGATTCAAACCCGACGTGAAGCCCGATGCGCCGGAAGTCGTGGCGGCGATAGAGAAGGCGCTGGCGGCGGAGACTGCGGAAGACGAGAGTGCGTGGAGCGATATGGTGATCGACACACTGAGCGGCGAGGCGGTGCTCTGAGCCAAAAAGTGAGGCCGGGAACCAGACCGGGAAACGTGTCACGCGGTCTGATTCACGGCAATGCCTTGGGGTACGAGAGACGCCTCTTGGTGGGTACAGTTAGCGATTGGGCCTACGATCAGGCACCAAACCTCCATCATGAGCCAATCGGCCGCTGTCCCCGCCTACTTCGCGGGCGGTGTCCAGATGCTCGCGGCGATGTAGCGCTCAGGACCTTCGACGCCATCGGCGAAGTAGTAGATCGTGATCACTTTGCCGTCGGATCGCTGGACCATGCGGGGATAGCCCATGTCGGTGGTGTTGCCGTCGCTGCGGAGCACGAGTTCGGGCCCCCAGGTCTTACCGCCGTCGTCGCTGAGTTTGGCGCACATGCTGAAGGGCTTGGCGCGGTAACCGTAGGCGAGGCAGATCCGGCCATCGCGAAGCTGGATCATGGCGGGGGGATTGCCCTTGCCGGTGTCCTCCACGGGGTTGGCTTCCTGGGTCCAGGTCTTGCCATTGTCAACGGAACGGAAAAGGCCGATGTAGCGCCGCGTCCCTTCGTGGATGCGCGTGGTGCAGATGAGTTCGTTATCGCTCAGGCGGACGGAGGCGGGCATGATGCCGAAATCGCTTTTGCCCATTTCCGGACCGAGGTAGGAGACGAACTGAAAGGACTTGCCCCCGTCGTCGGTGCGCATGCAGAAGACGCGGCCCTCTTTGCCGTCGGATTTGGCTGCGGTGCTGAACAGCATGCAGGAATCTTGATCTTCCACGATGTAGTCCGTACGCGCGGCGGTGCCCGGCATATCGAAGTTGGGCAGCTTGAAGGGTCCCTCCCAGTTCTTACCGCGATCGTAGGAATAGTAGAATCGGGAAACACCGGAGCCGACATTGTTCATGCGTACGGTCATCGCGAAACCGGGCCGTAAGAAGTCGATGCCGCCCGGACAGTCGAGGAGGGGCTTAATCTCGAGTCCCGGTGTCTCGATCCCATGGAGGGATTCGCCTTCCGGAATAAGTTGGCCCTGCTCCGCCGGATGTTCCTGCATCCAGGTTTCGCCGCCATCGAGGCTGCGAGCGAGCCAGTGCTCCTCGGGCTTCTCCCGGTCCACGTGATGCCGGTCGCCCATGTCCTTGTACCACGCGCGGCTGTAGCCGACCACAATTTCATTGTCCCAGATCCATATACCGTGGTTGGCGGGCCAGCCGCCGAAGCGGCCTGGTTCCCGATAGACTTTGACGTGTTTAACGTCCTGAAGAATGACTTGATCCGGTGCGGCGGACAGCGAACTCAGGACGATCAGGAATGCACTCATGCCACTCATATTGAACTCCTCACGATGATCTCTTGAAACGATGTGTCAATTTCCGGTGAAGTGGGGCGGCCTCTTCTCGACGAAGGAGGCGACGCCCTCGGCGAAGTCGGCGGTACCGAAACTCTCAAACATTTCCTTGATGGCGATGTCGGTGGCCGACCCAAGATCGCTCAGAAGGGAATCGTACACCTGGCGTTTGATGATGCCCAGCGCGCGGGGCGAGCATTGGGTGGCCAGGTGGGCCGCATATTCATAGGCGCGTGGTAGCAACTCGTCGTGGGGCACCACGCGGCTGACCAGGCCCATGGCCTTGGCTTCTTCCGCGTCGATGATCCGCGCGGTAAAGAGGAGGTCGAGCGCGTTCTCAAGACCCACGAGGCGCGGAAGCATCCAACCCAGACCATGCTCCGCGATGAGGCCGCGCTGGGAAAAGGCGGTGCCGAATTTTGCTTTGTCACTCGCAATGCGAATGTCGCAGTAGACGGCGTGTACCAGACCGATGCCCATGGCGTGACCATTCACGGCGGCAATGATGGGCTTTCGTATGCCGATGGGAAAGGTGTAGGGCTTTTTGAAGTCATCGCGCACACACGGGCCACTGCCCGGCTGCGCGAGATGCTTCTCCTGGGCTTCATCGAGGTTGACGCTGCCGCCCGTAATGCCGGCGAGGAGGCTCATGTCGGCGCCTGCACAGAAACCCCGACCCGCGCCGGTAACCACTACTACTCGGACATCATCATGGTGCTCGGCATCGGCCATGGCATGACGGTACTCCGCCTCCATGCGCATCGTCCACGCGTTCAGCTTGTCGGGTCGGTTAAGCGTGATCGTGGCGACGTGATCGGCCACCGCATAGACAATCTCTTGATATTCCATAGACGCTGCCTCTCCTTGGAAAATTCAGCATAGCACGAGAGGCGGGCTATTACAATGGCGGGGACAGTGGTCGATTGGCCAGTGTCGCCATACTGGAGAAGGCGTCGATTGCCAGGCGGATGCCGTCCCACTACATCACATGAAGCACTTCCCGACCCCGCCCCTGGGCGATGAGCGAGGTGTAGGTCTTGAGGTCCTCCTGGACTTTGGGGTCGGTGAGGTCGAGGGTCACGCCCCGCTCGGCGGCCATGTAGGCCGCCTGGCAAAGCTTCGTTATTTCGAAGCCATACTCAAAATTCAGGAAGGCGTCGTGGCCGGCTTTGAAGGAGTGGACCGCATCTTCGATCTCGTCCACATAACCATAGAGATCGGCTTCGTTGGGCTCAACGACGAGGAGGCCACGGCTCGCGGTGGATTTCTCCAGGGCGGTCTCGGCATCGGCCACGGCATTCGCGGCTTCATCGCCCACGAAGACCTGGAGGGAGGACTGGAGGGTGTTGAGCTCGAAAGCGTAGCCCGGGCCCATGCCGTCCATGTAGAGGCGCATGCCCTGCTTGTCGAACATCCAGGAGTTGGTGAATTGGGCTTTTGAACGCTGACCCGTCTCCGGATTCTCAAAGGTGATGATGCCCGTGGCGAAATCTTCCGCCGGGGCTTTGCCATAGTCGACGCCCATGCGTTCGAGCAGCTTTTTCTGGCCGGCTTTGGTTCCCCATTTGAGGAGGCTGGTATCGGCGCTAACAGCGATGGGCCGCAGGAAATCCACCGGCTTGCCATGGGGCGTGAGCACATACCAGCCCACAGCGATGCTGTGACAGCCCATGTCGCTCAACACGCCGCCACCCTGGCGCACGGGATCCCAGAACCAGGGCTCGTGGGGGCCGCTGTGCTCTTCCGAGCTGCGCGCAAGCGTCAGGGGCCCCATGCTCTCCTGCTGCGGGCGCATCTGAGCGAGGGCCGCGCGAATGGCCTTCATGTGGATCTGGTTTTCGAAATAGGCCGTGGGCACACCCGCTGACTTCGCGAGGTCCACCAGCGTCTGCGCCTCGGCGACGGTACGGCCGAGCGGCTTTTCGATAATAATGCCCTTCAAAGGAGCACCGGCCTTGATCGCGTCCACCACGGCCTCCATGGTTTCGACACGGGCAAAGTTGGGCGTGAAAATACAGACGGCATCGACGTTGTTGCAGAGTTCGGCCACACTGTTATAAACCGTGCAGTCCCCCACGCCCAGATCGCGGGCGAGGGCGGCCAACTCAGGACCTCCCTTGAGCGAGAAGACGCCGGCCAGATCGACGCCGCGGACACTTTTCAGCGCCTTGGTGTGAAATCGAGAGATGAAACCAGCGCCGATGATGCCGAGCTTGAAGTGGGACATGATTCGTTTTCCTTCCGTAACACGAGAATGCCTGAGCGAGCCGCTTGAAGCGGGGTTTAGTATAGGAAATCGCGGCGGAGATGCTCAAGAACAGAAGGACTTGCTAACGAAGCGCTCATCAACTTGATTCGCTGCAGGACGGCTGCTACCATGACGCGCCGCTTTTAATTGATTTTCTGGGAGAGAGCACTCATGGTAGCCGCGCATTTCACTTGGGTTGATACGATCGTACTCGTGCTGTATTTCGGCTCGATGGCAGCATTGGGGCCGCTCTTCGCCAGTTCCGGCAAGACGACCGAAGGTTATCTGCTGGGGGACCGTAACTTCCCCGGCTGGCTCGTGGGTTTTTCCATGTTCGCCACCTCGATCAGTTCCGTAGCCTTCGTTGGTTATCCCGGTGACTCGTTCAAGACCGCCTGGTACCGCATGGTGCCGAATTACATGATGCCGCTGGCGGTGCTCTTCGCCATGTATTTTTTCCTTCCCTTTTTTCGGCGAACAAAGATTACCTCGGCCTACGAGTACCTCGAAGCGCGCTTCGGCCCGATTACACGCATGTACGCCGCCGGCGCCTTTGTCATCATGCAGGTCGTTCGTGTCAGCCTGATCCTGTACCTCGTTTCCGTGCTTCTCTACACGATTACCGGTATCAATCCCTATCTCGCAATCCTCCTCGGCGGCGGCATCACCTCCGGTTACACCGTCATGGGCGGTATAAAGGCGGTCATGTGGACCGACTTCATCCAATCTCTGGTATTGTGGGGAGGCGCCCTGATTTGCCTTGTCGTTATTATCTACAAGCTGCCCGGCGGTGTTGGCCAGATAATCGATGTAGGCATGCAGAACAATAAATTCGGGCTCTACGACTACCTTACCCCCGCCGACAAAACGATGTCTCCGGTGCCCTTCATGGGCAGCGTCCATGAAAAAACGATTCTTCTGTTCCTTCTCGTGGGCCTCGGCAACTGGCTGACCGAATACAGCGGCAATCAAAATGTTGTCCAACGCTACGCCGCCTCAAAAGATATGAAGCAGGCCCGCATCGCCATGTGGGTTTGTACCTGTTTCAGCGTTCCCACCTGGGCTATGTTCATGTTTCTCGGCACGGCGTGCTACGTCTTCTATCAGCAGTTTCCCGATCCGCAGGTTGCCGAAATGCTCGACGGCACCCGCAAATCGGAAGAGATCCTGCCCTACTTCGTTACGCAGCAACTTCCCCAGGGCTTGA
>JBHEKR010000436.1:0-17964 GCA_041859365.1 Candidatus Hydrogenedentales bacterium | reverse complement strand
CCGTTGTTTGCTGGAATTGGCTCGTAAGGCTCCCCGGTGGTCGCACCGCCCGGATCACTGTTCGTCATTGCGCTGAGGTGCCTCGAATAGGTCATCGAGCCAGAGTGTGGCGAAGATGCGGAACCGCTTGTGCCTTGCAGGGACATTGGATAATCCTTGGACAATAGATTTCTTCGACTATCTTCAAGCTCCTCATGGGAACGAGTGAAGTCGGCCCTAATTCCCCTTCCCCACGCCCATACGCCCGCCATGGCTGTATAGCAGTCGAGCGGCACTCTCACGACCAAAGAAAAGCGCTTCGTGCAGGGGCGTCTTCTGAAACATCCGGTCGCAGCGGTTTACTTCCGCGCCCTGGTGCAACAACAGACGCACAAGGCCGTCCTGGCCGCGCACGGAGGCCGCGTGAAGCGGGGTAAACCCGAAGGAACCGGCGTGTTTGTCGATGGTTCCAGGCTGCTGTGCCAGCATCTCCAACAGGGCCTCGTTGCGCCCGAGGGCGATGGCGCTGATGGGGTCCAGCTTTGCCCCACGCGAAATCAGGTATTCCGCCAGTTCTTCATGGCCGCGCTCGGCGGCGATGTTGAGCGGCGACGCACCAATTTTCAGGCGCTGGTTCACACTGTCCGAATCGCGCCGGATCAGCCGGTGGGCCAAATCCAGATCGCCCAGCGACGCCGCGGCAAACAAGTCCAGCGAAAGCCCGGCATTGCGCGCGATGCCGATGAGCCCCCGGCTCGGGTGCCCCGCCGTGAGGTGCATGAGGCCCTTGCCGTTGTTCATCACGCGGTGCGGATCGCCGCCCGCCCCCAGCAGAAAGGTGAGCACGTCCCCGTGGCCAAAATCCGCCGCCAAATGGACCGCCGTGCAGCCCCATTGATCGGCAAGGTTCGGATTCGCACCGCGCAGGATGAGATTCTTCGCGAGAGTGAGGTGTCCGCCACATACGGCCCAGTGGAGCGCCGTGCGTTGCCAGGGTCCGACAAAGTTGACCGTTCCATCAAGTACATTCGACGGAATTCCCAGCGCGGCCCGCTCGAAGCGTCCCGGACGAACCCCGCGCGAAAGCAGCATTTGGACCACGCGATCATTGCCGGAATAGTGGGCCGCATGGGCTGCGAAGAGCAACAGCGACAATCCTTCGTCGTTCGTGGCTTCCGCCAGTTCGGGCAGCTCCGCCAACAGGGTCTCCACGCGACTCGCATGCCCGTGCCACGCCGCCATGAAGATCTGCACGTCGCGGGGAAAGGCCTCGCTTTCGTTGGGCGCGTCTTCCCGCTCATTGGCCGCCGTCTGACCAAGGAATTCCGCCATTTTCTGCCGCGCGGTGTAGAGACGCTTCTTCACGGTGGTCAGGGGCAGACCGAGGCGCTCGGCGAGTTCCTTCTGGGGCTCGTTTTCCCAATAGACCGCGTGGATCAGGTCCCGCTGGTCGGGGGAAAGGGTCGTGAGCGCCAGGGCGACCAGCGAGTTGCGACCGTCCGACGCCATGCGCGCCGGGGCCAGGGGCGCGAGGTCTTGCGCGCCCGCCGCCGCCGTCAATTCCACCGTGGGATGGGATTTGAGCCGCGTCACCCGGTCACATTGCTTCACCACAATCCGTTTGAACCACGAGACGAAAGCCACGGGCGTGTCGAGCTGGTGGAGCTTCAACGCCGCCTCCAGAAAAGCCTCCTGAACGATTTCTTCCGCCCGATGCCGATCATTGACCCAAGCGTGGGCGCGATCCAGCGCAAAGCGCTCAAAACGCGACACCAGCGTCGTAAACGCTTTCGTGTCGCCCTCTTGCGCGGCGCGGACTATCTGTTCAAGGTCGTTCATGGGGCTTCCGTGGGGGTTCTGCCTATTATACCCGGAAAGTCCCGTTAAGTGCTCGGAGGGATACCTCCTATTCCGCCACGCTTAACCCCTTGATCGAGCCGTTGGTCTTCAGGTCCGTACCAAAGTGCATCTGAGCCGCCACGCGGAGACTGGGGAAGCCCGAGACCGTGATCGTCGGTGGGGTCGTGTAGCCCGCACCACCGTCCTCAATCTCGAAGCCGATGATCTGGCCCTGTTTCACCAGCGCGACCGCCTCCGCTTCGCGCACCTTCCAAAGTTCGCCCGGACCCGGGGAATACCTGTAGTAGTCGGATACTTCATCCAGCCGTTCGTTGGTCACACCACGGGGCGCCAGAGCCGTCATCAAGACCTCCTTGTTCGCGTGAACCCGGTCGCCGCTCGGCGCCGCACCCGCAGGCGCGGGATTCACGCCGCTGAAGGCCTGCTGAAACACTTCAGGCTCGACGCCCAGCGCCGCCGCAATAAGCACCACGGGCCGCCCGTGATCCGCCGGGTCGGTGTCGTGCCCGCCCGTGAACTGGACCGGAATCCGGGCAACCTCGGGCGGGGAGCACGCGCTGAGCCCGGTGGCGATGAGTGCCAGTACGCACGGAACAACGTGCCGCAAAGAAAAAAGTGGATCATGCATGGTTTGAACGCTCCTCGAAATATGTTGTTCATTCGGACCGGTAAACATCCGTGCTGCCGTCTGAGTATATCGCAAACCCCGCCCTTCTCGTCGCGTCTGACTTCTTCACTACCAACAAGAGTGCAAATAGTTTAAGCTACCCCCATGAAGCGAGTGAAGCTCCCCCACCCCACCGGTCTTGACGTGCCCCAGCGGACGCCTGTAGGATGGGGGACCGCGTCTAACGACCGGTAAGTACGCCACAAGGCACTCGGGCGAGTCTACAAGGAGAAGCATTCCCATGAGCGATTTCAAGCGCGTTGCCGTGCTCGGCTCCGGCGTGATGGGCGCCGCAATAGCCGCGCACCTGGCCAATTGCGGCGTTCCCAGCATCATGCTGGACATCGTGCCGCCGAACCTGCCGGAAAAGGACCAGAAGAAGCGCGCGAAGCGCAATGCCATCGCCGATGGCGCGAAAGCGGCCCTGCTGAAGGCGAAGCCCGCGCCAGCCTATTCGTCGGCCATGCTCGACTTGATCGAGACGGGCAACTTCGACGATGACATGGCGAAGATCGCGGATTGCGACTGGATCATCGAGGTGGTGAAGGAAGACCTGAACATCAAGAAGAAGGTCTTCGAGAGCGTGGCGAAGCACCGCAAGCCCGGCACCATTCTCAGCTCGAACACGAGCGGCATCCCCTTCAAGGCCATGGCCGAGGGCATGGACGACGAGATGAGCGCCCACTTTGTCGGCACCCACTTTTTCAATCCCCCACGCTACATGAAGCTGCTGGAAATCATCCCCGGCCCGAAGACGAAGCCCGAGGTCATCGCCACGATGGCGGCCTTCTGTGAGAACGTCCTCGGCAAGGGCATCGTCTACGCGAAGGACACGCCCAACTTCGTGGCGAATCGTCTCCTGACCTTCGCCATGCAGTTCACACTGCACGAGATGACGAAGGACGGCCTGAGCGTGGAAGAGATCGATGCGCTCACGGGTCCGGCGATTGGCCACGCCTCCTCCGCCACCTTCCGCACGGCGGACCTGGTGGGCCTGGACACGCTCCGGCTCGTGGTGGGCAATGTGCGCAACGGCTGCCCGGACGACGAACGCCTCGCCCTGATGTCGGGCCCGGCGTGGTTCGACGCGATGGTGGAGAAGGGCCTGCTGGGCGACAAGAGCGGTTCGGGTTTCTTCAAGAAGACCAAAGAGCGCGATGAGAAGGGCAAGGCCATCATCCTTGGGATCGACCCCGAAACCCTCGAATACCGCCCGCCGATCAAGCCGCGCTTCGAATGCACCGGCTCGGTGCGCAATCTGGAGAAGCTCGAAGACAAGCTCAAGGTCATGTACCTCGGCGAGGACAAGGGCGCCCAGTTCGTCTTCAAGCAGTTCGCGAACCTCGCACAATATGCGGGCAATCGCATCCCCGAGATCGCCGATGACATCGTAAACATCGACAACGCGGTGAAGTGGGGCTTCGCCTGGGAGAAGGGGATCTTCGAGACCTGGGACATTCTCGGCTTCGACGTCGTTGCGGAGAAGATGGTCGCCATTGGCGTGGCCCTGCCGCCCATCGCGCAGGCGTTGAAGGATTCCGGCAACACGAGCTTCTACCGCGTGAACAATGGCGTGGAAGAATACTTCGACGGCAAGGGCTACACGGCCGTGCCGAAGAACCCGAGTGAAATTCGCCTGGCGAACATCAAGACGAACAAGACCAACGTCGTGAAGTCGAACGACAGCGCGAGCCTCATCGATCTCGGCGACGGCATCGTCTGCTGCGAATTCCACTGCAAGATGAACGTCATCGACCCCGACCTCACGGCCATGCTCAACGCGGGCGTGGACCTGCTGGACGAAGGCAAATTCGACGGTATGGTCATCGCCAATCAGGGCCCACATTTCTGCGCGGGCGCGAATATTTTCCTGATTCTCGGCGAGATCATGCAGCAGAATTGGGAGCGCGTCGAGCAGGCGATTCGCGGGCTGCATGCGGTCAACATGCGCATGAAATACAGCCGCAGGCCCGTGGTCGCCGCACCGCACCACTACACCTTCGGCGGCGGCGTAGAGATCTGCCAGCACGCGGCGAAGGTCGTCCTTGCGGGCGAGACCTACGCCGGGCTCGTGGAGATGGGCGTGGGCCTCATCCCCGGCGGCGGCGGTTGCAAGGAAATGCACATCCGCGCGATGGAGTATTGCCCCGACAATGTAAACGTCGATCCGTTTCCGTTCATCCGTCGCGCCTTCGAGGCTATTGGCCAGGCCAAGGTGGGCACGAGCGGTCGCGAGGCCATCGAACTGGGCTACTTCCGCGAGAGCGACATTGTGCTGCCAAATTACGAGCACCAAATCGCCAAGGCGAAGGCCGTTTGTCGCGGCCTCGTCGTGAGTGGTTACACGCCCCCGCGCCCGCCGCGTCTTAAGGCCCTGGGCGATGGCCCGGCAGCCGCCTTCAAAGCCGCCGTGTGGAACATGCAGCAGAACGGCTGGGCCACCGAGCACGACGCGCTCATCGCCGGCAAAGCCGCTCATGTGCTCGTCGGCGGCAACCGCCTGGCGGGCACGCCCATCACCGAGCAGGATCTGCTTGATTTGGAGTGCGAAGGGTTCCTCAGCCTCTGCGGCACCGAGAAAACCGTCGAGCGCATTCAATACATGCTGATGAACAATAAACCGCTGCGTAATTGATCCCGGTCGATTGGACCGAACTCAAAAATTGAACCACGAATGGACACAAATACACACGAATGGGAAGCAACTGCTTTCTTCGCGTGAACGTGCCTGGTCGCTCATCGCAACTCATTCGTCATTCCCGCGCAGGCGGGAATCCAGTGGGTTTGCGAAGATCGCGTCGCACGCGCTCTGGATCTCCGCATTCGCGGAGATGACGTCAGTAACAGATGCCGGATGATGACGCAAGCAGAGACGACAGCCGCGGGATGGCGCAGTTGCCCTGTGTGGTCTTTGCGTTCTTTGTGGTTAAATCATTTGAAATCCATAGTGAGTGTCGGAAAACGGGTCAGAGCAACATAACCCCTGATTTTCCTATTCGTGTGAATTCGTGTCCATTCGTGGTTAAGCTCTTCACATTCGCCATCAGACGGCTCGTCCGTCATGATCGCCGAAAGGATAGATAAATGAACAACGTATACGTAGTCTCCGCCAAGCGCACCGCCGTGGGAAAATCGGGCCGGGGCACCCTGCAACTGACCCGCCCGGACGACCTGGCCGCCGCCGCTATTAAAGGCGCTGTGGCCGCCGCCGGAATCGACCCCGCCGCCATTGACGACGTGGTCATCGGCTGCGCCACGCCCGAAGGCGAACAGGGCATGAATGTCGCCCGCATCGCCCTCCTCCGCGCGGGCCTGCCCCAGAGCGTCAGCGGCCTCACCATCAACCGCTTCTGCTCCTCCGGCACCGAGGCTCTCGCCATCGCCGCCGCCAAAATCGAATGCGGCATGCTCGACGTCGCCGTGGCGGGTGGCACCGAATCCATGAGCCTCATCGGACCCGGTGGCAACAAGGTCTCTCCCAACCCGACCCTCGCCGATGAAATGCCCGAGATCTTCATCGCCATGGGCGTCTGCGGCGACAACGTTGGACGCGATTTCAACATCACCCGCGAGCAGGCCGACGCCTGGGGCGCACGGAGCCAACAGCGCGCCGGGGCCGCCGTCGCCGCGGGCAAGTTCAAAGACGAAATCGTCCCCGTCGAAGTGCGCACGCCCGACGGCGGCACCTTTACCTTCGACACCGATGAAGGTCCCCGACCGGAGACCACCCCGGAAGTCCTGGCCGGACTCCGCCTGGCCTTCGCCGCGTCCCCCGACCGCGGCGTCTGCACCGCGGGCAACTCCAGCCAGACCAGCGACGGCGCGGCCGCCTGCGTTCTCGCCAGCGGCGAAGCCGTAAAGAAACACGGACTCAAGCCCCTGGGCAAAATGCGCGCCTGGTGCGTCCAGGCCGGCGACCCCAAATACCTCGGTCCGCCCCAGGTTCCCGCGATCAAGAAAGCTTGCGAACAGGCCGGCATCAAGCCCGAAGAAATCGGCCTCGTCGAATGCAACGAAGCCTTCGCCACCCAGACCATCCACGTCGTCCGCGAGATGGGCTTTTCCGAGGACATCGTCAACGTCAACGGCGGCGCCATCGCCCTGGGCCACCCCCTCGGCTGCACGGGAGCGAAGCTCGTCGCCACCCTCCTCCACGAAATGAAACGCCGCAATGTGAAGTACGGATTGGTGACGATGTGTATCGGCGGCGGCATGGGCGGCGCCGGGATTTTTGAATTGTGTGAATAGTCCACGCGAAGTCCAGTAGCCACAGGAACGCCCCGCTCGAACACTGGAGCGGGGCGTCTATTTCGAGTCGGCATCTACTCGTAAATGCGGTGCGTAAATTCCTCTTCCGGACTGCGCGGCAACGCACCTCCCATGACCGGGACGAAACAAAGTGCGCACAACCCTTCCCAGCCTCCGGAGTTCGGTAGACATGATGAAAAAACTCTTTGGTCTGACCGTTCTGATTATGGCAGCGCTTTGCTCTTGCCCATTACACGCGGAGCAGCCAAAGCCCTTTTATATGGGCGTATATCTCTACGATTACCAGATGGCCGCCGCAGCCGAGAGCCTGGGTAAGGACTACTTCGTTTTCCTGGAGGAACACCTCAAAATTCTCCAGGATCACGGGGTGAACGTCATACACCTGGCGGTCTCGAAGCCCGAGCAGTTTGGCGAGCATCTGCGCCTGACCGAAAAACATGGTATCAAGCTCCTACCCCAATTGGACTTTGTGTATTTCAATCCCGCGGAGAGCGACGAAGCGCGGGAAGCCCGGGCCCAACAGGCGGGCGCGTTCCTGCGGGAGCATGCGAAGGACCCGCGTGTGCTCGCGTGGAGCGTGAAGGAGGAGGTCTTCCACGCCGATGTAAATCGCCTGGCGACGTATTACTTCCAGATTCTCCAGCACGCGCCGGATACCCAATTCTTCACGCTGCACAATAGTCTGGGCGCGGCGAAGGATCAGCCCGTGCCCGATCCCATCATTTCCGGGACGGACCGCTATGCCTTTTGGTGGGAATTCTCCGGCGGTGGCTACCTCGCGTCACCGGCCTTCGCCCTGGATTGGACGCGTCGCGAGGCCGCCGTGTACTACGAGGAATCCGCCAGGCGCGGTGCTGACTTCATGCTGGTAACCACGGCGAGCGGAATGCTCATGCCCCAATGGGCCAACACCCTCGCCAACAAACCCCACGAGGTGGCTTATCCCACAACGCCCGAGGAACAACTGACCATGCAGAAGAAGGCCCTCGCCTTCGCCGAAGAAGGCCGCATGGGCTGGCGGAAATTCGCAACGCCGGAGGGGGACTTCTACGACGTCTGGAGATACTATCGCGCCCCGAAGAACTGTGTGAAGGCGATGGCCTGGACCGGTGTCCTGGAGGGCGCAAAGCTGTTCCTGATGTGGCACTATGAACCCATCGGCAACCCGGACCGGCTGCTGAATGCCGAACAGGCCGCGCGTTCCGGTCTCTGGGAGATCCAGTACGTCACCCTCGCCGGACGCCCCGATATGGACAACCCCCAGCTCGCCGAGTTTGCGGAGGCGTCCCGCGAGATCCGGGCCTACGAGGCCATCATCACCCGGATGGCCAAGGCCCCCGATTGCCCCGTCCAGACCGAGGACAAGAACATCCACAGCCGCGCCTTCACCTTCCCCGGCCTCAAGGGCCGCGTGATAGTGATGCAGAACGCCAACATCGGAACCTGGCCCGCCGAAAGCCGGACCATGTTCAAGGACGATGACCCGATAACGATCGACGACGATGGAAACCTGGTGGGGTATGTTCCCTTCACCGAGCCAACGGACGTGCGGTTTTCATTGACGGAGAAGGAGCCGGGCGATGGGGTATACGACCTGAAAACGGGAGGGGCGATCTCCGGCGAGGGTGGATACAAGGTCACCGTCGCGCCGGGCTCGGGCGTACTGCTTTACATGGGCGCCGCGGAGGACACGGAGATGCTCAGCGAACTCGTTCAGTAGCTCTCTGGCGCCATGAATAAAAATTCCTCCTGCTACAATGCGCGCCCCAATCGAGGAGTATGCCAATACCCACCCCCACCGCGTAGCAGACCAGATCGGTCCACAGAAAACCAAAGCCCAGAACAAGCCCGCCGATCGTCGTCGCGCGAATTCCATCGAGCCAGGGGGCGTGGTAAAGCTGGCTCAGCTCAACCAGGAAGGCAAGTCCCAGAGGCGTTGCGCCTCGGAACGGCAGCCACGCATTGGGCCGCAGGGTACTGACGGCAAGAAAAACGAGGAGCGCCCACAAGGTGTCGCCCGCGTATTCGGCCAGGACGGGCGGCAGCGAGGCACCATAGCACCGCGACGCGAGCCCAAGCGCCATGACGACCATCGCGCACAACAGGTATATCAGCGATTTGCACGGCGCTTCTCGCTCGATGAGAGACCTTATGGCGTCGGCTTCTTCGCCTGCGCGCGGTCCATGCGTTGCTTCCAGTCGTCGAGGTAGTCCACGCGCCATCTATTTACCGTGATCGCGCCGGGTTTGTCTTTATGCTGCAAGGCAGGGTCGGGGTTGTCGTGCCAGTAGGTGGGGCGCGTTTCCGGTTCGGGTCGGATGAAGGCCCCACCCCAGTGTTCCGTCTCCGGCGTGCTGGGGTCGCCGTGGAGCATGTAGAGCACGCTTGGCGTGTCGCCCATCTTGATGTCGGTCTTCTGCGCCATGAAGAGAGCGCCCAGGGCGCCATGGCCCGCCACGTGGAGCTCGGGGAACTTTACATTGCCCCATTCGCCTTCCTGGTTGCCGCCCATATACATCCCCCGGAAGGTGGAATCGCTCTCGATAAACCAGAGATCAGGGTGGTTATTGAAGAGGTAATTCCGCGACTTGCGGTCCTGGGCGGTGTTCCACGAGCCAATGAAATGGACGCGGATCTTCGCCTTGATCGCCGGGTTCGCATGCACCGCCTGGGCCACATCCGTGATGGAGCCCCACACAAGCACGTAGAGCGGGCGTGGGTCATCGGCCAGGGCACGCTCGACCAGCAGCTTCGCGCCTTCGCTGAGTGCTTCGGGTAGGTCGCCCGGCTGTGGATCAATCGCGCCCTGGCGCACCACCGCGCGCAGCGCATCGGGCGCGGGGTAGTCCGCCGACCACGAGCGGAGGTTGTCATAGTCCTTTTCGTAGGCCGCGAGCGCCTCCAGAATGTGCTCCGCGCGTCCCTTGTCCGGGGGCGAGCTGATCAGACCCTCGGTGTCAAAGCGATCGGCATAGACCAGATAGTGAACCATGGACTGGAAGTCATCCGGGTCGCTGCCGCCGATGTCCGTGGAGACGAACACGCGGGGCTTGCTGGCATCTTCCGCGAAGGTGTCTGAACGTGTTCCGCACAACGCAAGTGCGATCACGGCAAGCGAGAAACAAAATCTCATGTCGCTGCTACCTTTCTGGAGGAATTCTTGAAAAGTCAGTAAAATTGCGGAGGTCTACTTCGCGCGCCGGGCGGCTTCGACCGTGTTCTTCATCAGCATGGCTATCGTCATCGGGCCGACGCCGCCGGGTACGGGCGTTATGGCTTTGGCCTTCTTGCTCACGGCCTTGAAGTCCACGTCACCCACGAGGCGGTTACCGGATTTCTTCGTGGCGTCGGGGATGCGGTTGATGCCCACGTCGATGACCACCACACCGTCCTTCACCATCCGCGCCTTCACGAATTCGGGAATGCCGATGGCCGCGACGAGGATGTCGGCCTGCTTCGTGATCGCGGCCAGATTCTTTGTGCGCGAATGGCACACCGTGACCGTGGCGTTGCCGCCGGGGCCTTTTTGCATCAGCATGGCGGCCACGGGCTTCCCCACGATGTTTGAGCGGCCCAGGACGACCACATGCTTGCCCGCCGGGTCATGGCCATGGCGCAGGAGCATCTCGATGCAGCCCGCGGGCGTGCAGGGCGCAAAGGCGGGCTCGCCATTGAGCAAGCGCCCCACGTTCACCGGGTGAAAGCCGTCCACGTCCTTGTTCGGATCGATGGCGTTGAGCACCTTCTGCTCGTCGATGTGCTTGGGGAGCGGCATCTGCACCAGAATGCCGTTCACCTTCGGGTCAGCGTTCAGCTTCGCGATCAGGTTGAGCAACTTCTTTTCGGTGCACGTGGCGGGCAGGTCATGGGAATAGGAATTGATGCCCAGCTCCACGCAGGAGCGGCGCTTGCTGCCCACATAGACCTGACTCGCGGGATCTTCACCCACCAACACCACGGCCAAGCCCGGTTTCTTCCCCGCTTTGGCCAGTGCGGCCACCTCGGCCTTCAGTTCCTCGCGGATGGTGGCGGAGAGTTCCGTGCCGGAGATGATTTTTGCGGTTCGTTTCGTGGCCATGGGGGGGGATCCTCGCGAGTGAATTGACGTGAATAAATGCGCGCGCCAGCGGTATGGTTTTTTATGGGACGGCTGAAATAAGCGCACTTGAAACCGGCATTTTAGCGCTTGTTCGGGATCGGAGTAAAACCAACAGGGACATCAGCGACAACAGGGACTGCGGAGCCTGAAGTCTCTGCTACCCACGTTGTCCCGATGTCCCTCCAATCGGGGGCAAAAAAATCAGTATGCTTGACCGCCACACACCCGCATCAGTATGGTGGAGCGGCATTGCTGGGGATCTGATTGAATTGCACCGTGCGGCGGCTGTTCATCGCCGAGGGAGGTACGCATGCCACGCTTTCGCTATCGCGCCCATGACGCCGAGGGCAGGCCCGTCGAGGAGCAGGTCGAGGCCCTTTCCACCTACGACCTGACGCAGTCGCTGACGGCGCGGGGGCTTACGGTGACCACGGTGACGCCCGTGCAGGAGCCGCCGCCGCTGTTTTCCGGACGCCGCCAGCTCAAGTGGGAGGAGTTGCGGCTTTTTTCCGAGCAGCTTGGCTCCATCGCAAAAAGCGGATTTCCCCTTGTGCCGTCGCTGGCTTCCATGGTGCGTGATCTCCACCAGCCGGCCCTTCGCGACGCTACGGAAAAGCTGCGGGATGATCTTGCGCGGGGCACGTCGTTGGAGGAGGCCTTCCGCCGTCAGGAACATCGCTTTCCGCCGCTCTACAGTGCTCTCGCGCGGGCAGGGGAAATGACGGGCGACCTCTCGGCCGTCCTTAGCATGATGTCGCAGCATGCGACCCGTATGGCCGGGGTGACGCACCGTGTGAAGATGGCCATGGCCTATCCGCTCATGCTCACCGTGAGCGCGATAGGCGTCATCACCTACCAGCTTCTGTATATCGTTCCCGTGTTCGCGGACATCTTTGGCGAGATGGGGGGGAAGCTTCCAGCACCCACCCGTTTCCTTCTGGGACTCTCTGAAATCCTGCGCGGACACTGGCCGTTTCTAACTGCTGCGGCCCCCTTTGCAGGTATTGTTGTCGTCGCGGCCTATATATGGATGCGGCGCAATCCCTCGGGACGACGATGGCTGGATAGCTGCCTGCTCTACTTTCCCGGAATCGGTGTGGCGTATCAGGGCGTTGTCCAGGCCCGATTCTGCCAGACCCTTTCGCTCCTGCTTCAAGCGCGCGTGCCCATGCTGGACGCCCTGTCGCTTGCGGGCGCGGCCTCGGGCAGTGCCGTGCTGGAGCGACTGGTGGGGCCGGCAACAGACGAAATGGCCTATGGAGCCCGCCTCACCGATGCCTTGCGCAAGACGAATTTTTTCTCCCCGAGCTTTCACTGGCTTCTTGGGACCGCGGAGGAACGGGGTCAAGTGGTCGATGCGTTGGAAAACCTCGCCGAGTCCGCCGAGCGAAGTGTCCGCGCGCGGGAACAAATGCTGGGCGCCGTCATCACACCTGCCTTGGTGGTCTTCATCGGGGGTGTAGTCGGATTTATCACGGTGTCTCTCTATCTCCCCATCTTCACGCTGGGCGACCAGATCGGGGGCAAGTAATGGCGGTGCTGGCATGGTGGCGACGTGGTGCCGAGCCCGCAGCGGGCATACGTCGAGGCTTGCCGCTGCGACCCGGTGGCCAACGCTATCCCCGCGGCATCGAGTCGCAGGCGATGAGTTCGCGCTGGGAAGGCCCTTATTATTTTCGGTCGAGCCGATGGCATGAGGATTTGCTGCTGGTGCTGGAGCAGATACGGCTCAGCGTTAAGGCGAATGTGCCGTTGAGCCCGGCTTTCGCCGCCGCTGCCGAAGACTATCTCCACCGAGAAAACACGTGGTCGCCTCAGCGCGTTGCCCGCCTGTCAAAAATAATCGGACTATCGTTACTCCTCGCCCTTTCTCTGCTCGCCGCGCTCGGTGCGATTGCGGTCGAGGGACCGGACGCAATTCGTGGTCTGTTTCGCCCCGTTGCAGTCGCCATCTGGCTCTTTTTTGTTGCGCTGAAGCGCCATCACAAGCCGGCATCGGTACTCGCCTCCCTACAGGCGTCAATCGAAGCGGGAAACTCCCTTTCCGAGTCCATGGGACGATTGCCACGCTTCTTCCCTGCGGAACTGGCGTCCCTGGTGGCCATGGCGGAGAAAACGGGCAACCTCGCCGAAATACTGGGAAGTTTCTCCAACAACACAGTCAAGAACTGGACGGCGCAGCGGGATCTTGGTCGCGTCTTGCGTTATATCGGCTTCAGCCTTATCCTGCAGGCTGGGATAATTTCTTTTCTTGCGGTCAAGGTGCTTTCCGTGTTTGAGGAAATTTTCCTGGAGCTCAGTATTCCGCTGGGTAGCGAGCACCATATTCCGGGACTGCCCCTCCATCTGCCACTGCCCTCAATCGAGGACATATTCTTCATGGCCAACTTTATCAGCGTCCACCGATACCATGTGGCCATGATCTGCTGGTTGGTGGGCTTATGGATGGTGTTGCGGCCCTGGCGCAAACGCCGCGTATGGTCGAGCCGGATTGAGTCGACGCTCCTGCTATCCATTCCCGGATTGCGCGGCCTCGTGGCGCGGCAGAACCTGGCCACGATCGCCTTCTTGCTCGGCCAGTATCTTCGAGCGGGCGTTCCGCTGGAGCGCGCTCTCGAAGCGGTGGGGCAGGGCGGATTGCACCCGCTCTACCGCCGCTGGGTGATGCAGGTACGGAAACGTATCTTGAACGGGTCATCACTCCACGATGCCTGTCTGGCGGGGAAGCCTGCGATTCCGGTGCCCGGCTCCTTTGTGTCTCTACTCAGCATGGGCGAAACCCATGGTCGTCTGGAAAGTTCACTCTCGTATATCGCGGAGCAGTACCAGGAGGCGGTAGATCGCCGCAAGCAACTGCTCCGAAGTTGCGTACTCCCGCTGGGCGTCTTTTTCCTCGGCTATATCGTTCTGAGTATCGAAGCGTCGATGTTCCAGGCGCTCGTCGACCTCGCGGATTCCATTTTGCCATGAGCACATCTGCCATCATCCGTGTGCCACTGATCGCTTTTCCCCCGATCCGCCATATCCTCTACAGCCCCGTTCGGGCGAGAGGGAACCAACCATGACCATGTACAAATACCGGGCGCTGGACCTGGAAGGGAATCCGGTGGAGGATTCCATGGAGGCCGCGTCGGCCCACGCGGTGACGCAGAAGTTGCAGGAGCGCGGCCTGACGGTCAGCGCCGTGGTGGAGGCCTATCCCGACCGGCGGCTTCTGCGGGTGTCGGGCAAGCTTACGTGGGAGGACTTACAGCTTCTCTCCGAGCAGTTGGAGTCCATCGTGAAGAGCGGGATGCCCCTGGTGCCGTCGCTGAAGGCGCTGGCGTCCGAGTTGCGCAACCCGCGGCTCAAGCCCGTGCTGGAGCGGCTCCACCAGGATCTGGAGCGGGGTATATCGCTGGAAGACGCGGTGGACAAACAGCACGAGTACTTCCCCCGCGTGTATCCCGCGCTCATCCGCGCGGGCGAAGCCACGGGCAATCTGGCCGGCGTGATGGGGGTGGTGAGCCAGCATGCGACGCGGATGGCCGATATTAAGCAGCGGATGCAGACGGCCCTTATTTATCCCGTGATTCTCTCGGTGACGGCTCTCTTTATCATCAGTTTCCTGATGCTGAAGGTGGTCCCGGTGTTTAAGGAGATCTTTCAGGAATTCGGCGGTCAGCTTCCCGGGCCCACCCGCCTCATGCTGGAAATCAGCGACCTTTTCCAGCACTCCTTCGGCAATCTCCTGGTGACACTGGCGATTCTGGCCGGGCTCGGTCTCGGGCTGTTGATCTGGTTGCGCAGTTCCGTGGCGGGCCGTTGCCGGCTGGATACCCTTAGACTGTATCTGCCCTGGATTGGCCCGACCTACCACCTCGGCGTGCAGGCGCGCTTCTGCCGTCTCATGGCACTGCTGCTGGAGTCCCGCGTGCCCGTGCTGGACGCCATGGAGCTCTCTGGCGCGGCCTCGGGCAGTCCGGTGCTGGAGCGCGCGCTGGAAGATGCGGTGCTGGAGGTGGCCAGTGGTGAGCGCCTGGCGGACGCCCTGGAGCACACGCGCTTCTTTGGCCACGACACCTGCTGGCTCCTGTCCACGAGCGAGGAGCGCGGATCGACCGAGGAGGCCTTCTCCAGCCTGGCCAGCCGATTCGAGCATCAGGCGGTGGCCCACGAGAACTTTCTGGGCGTCATGGCGGCGCCCGTGTTCGTGCTGGCCATCGGATTTGTCGTGGCGTTTGTGGCCTTTTCCCTCTACCTGCCGATCTTCACGCTCGGCGATCAGATAGGCGGCTGAGCCATGGGTTGGAAAGAGCTGCTCAACTTGGATCTTGGCGCGCTGCTCATGCGGCGCCCGCCCACGTCCGCGCCTGCCGGAAAACCGGTCTACTGGTGGTCGTGGTTCCGACGCCGGGCGAAATCGTCTGAGGCCCGTGCGGTGTCCCCGCGCTTTTCCAAAGTACCGCATTTTCCGGCGGGACTCCAGCGGAAGGCCCTGGATCCCACGTGGCGCGGACCGGTCTACTGGAACGCGCGGGGCTGGCGGCGCGACGTCACTCTCGTCGCCGAGCACCTGCGCAGCCTGATAGCCTGCAACATGCCGCTGGCTCCGGGGCTTGCGGCGGGCGCGCACGAAGACCTGCGGGCGCGCACTTCCTGGTCGCCCCAGCGGGCGTCCTTGCTGACTCGGGTAGCCGTGGCGATTGTTTTCGTGATCGCCCTTGGTTTCAATATCGCGATTTCAGACGAGGGGCTGGACACGCCCATTGTCGCGCTTCAAGCAACGGCCATGGTGCTGCTGGCGTTGTGGATCGTGAAGGTGCTGATCACGGAGCGCCACGGACGCACGGGCGTTTTCCTGGCGCTGGAGCACCGCATCGCGTGCGGTTCGAGCCTTTCCGAGGCCATGGGCTCGCTGCCCCGCTTCTTTCCGCGCCACCTGGTGGATCTCGTTGAGGCGGGTGAAGCCACCGGTAATCTTGATCCCGCCTTCGATCAGTTTAATGACACCATGCTTCGCTCGCTAGGCGCACAGCGGCAGCTTCGTGCGATTTTCCTGTACCTTTCTTTCGTACTCGGGGCGCAGGTTCTAATCACCAGTTTCTTGCTGATCAAGGTCATCCCGGTCTTTGTGGAGATGCGCGAGGAAGCTGTCGCCGATGCCGGTGTGGCCTTCGAGTCAAATCCTCTGGCCAGCGGCATTGCGCCGCTCGTGGGAGGCCTGCTGCCGAGCCTCGATTTTCTGGTCGCCGCCTCCGAACGAATTTACTACGCGGCACCCTTCATCGGCGCTATCCTTGCGCTCCTCGTGGCCTGGGCCATGCTCCGGCGTTTCCGCCTGCGGCGTAGCTGGTCGGCCCGACGCTTCAGCTCTGCCTTGACGGTCCTTCCCTGGTTTCGCAATCTGGTCGTGCGCCACAACCTCGGCCAGATCACCCTCATGCTGCAGGGCCTGCTCCGCGCCGGCGTGCCGCTGGACCGCGCCCTGGCCATGGCGCTGGGGAGCGATGTCCACCCGGCCTATCGCCGCTGGCTGGGGCAACTCCGTGATCGCGTGTGCCAGGGGGATTCTCTGAAGGAGGCGCTGCACCGAACGACCTCGCGGCGTCTGATTCCGGATTCCTTTACGGGTCTGGTGGAGGCTGGGGAACGGTCCGGGCAACTGCCCGAGACCCTGGGGCATATCGCCGAGCTATACCGACGCGATACGGAGAAGCGACTCGCTATTTTGCAGGCCATTGTCCTGCCTGCGGGGGTCTTGGTCCTGGGCTACCTCGTCATGGCAACCCAGGTGGCGGTTTTTCGGGTCCTGGTGGACCTTTCGGAGATGATCAATGCATAAACCATCAAAGGCGCGGGCGCGCAACGGCGGCTTCAGCCTGTTGGAGCTTACCTGCGCCCTCTTCGTGGTCACCGTGGCGGGCTTTGGCTCCATTCAGCTCTACTCCATCGGCATGAGCAAAATCGTGATGATGCGCGAGTACGATGTAGTTACGGTGACGTTGCGCAACGAGGTCGAGCGGCTGAGGGCGATGCCCTTCGCGTCCATCGCCGATGGCATGGCGGTTTCCCCGTCCTCGGCGGCCCTGGAGACGCTCCACGAGCCGATCCTGGCGATCAAGGCTTCCGAACGCGCGCCGGGCTTGCGGGAAGTGGCCGTAGCGCTCACGTGGGAGAGTCGGGGCGGGCGCAGAATCACGCGGGAACTTACGACGTTGATCGCGGATAAGGAGCAGTTATGAAAAGCAAGAGGGGACTGCCTCCCGAGGTGCAGGTGACGTTGCCGCGTAAGCGTGGAATCGTGATGCTAAACGAGGGTGGCTGTCCCCCTGAGAAGTGTGGCACCCATGTTCCACGCCCATACTCCGGGCGATTCTTCAGGGGGACGGCCACCGCCTGGCTCAGGGGCACGACATTGGACGCTTCATCGCGTGCCAGGCGGATGCAGTCCCCGTCGTGTGGCTACTCCCTTCTTGAGCTTCTGGTGTATGTGGCGGTGTTCGCCGTCGCAGTGAATATTTTTGTGTCGCTGCTGGGCACGGGCTCGCAACTGTCGGCGCTGAACACATTGAGCATGTCGCGTATGGAGGGTGTTCGGGAGGTGCAGGAAGAGTTCACGGAGTACACGCGGCGCGCATCGGTTGTGGTGCAGGAAGTCGGGGAATACAAGACGGGGCAGGACCGTATCGTCTTGAAAATGCCACCGGGACAGGAAGAAGGCTTTGACTATGCGGTGCTTGGGGTTCTGCGCGAAGCGAATCGCTTCGCTGTGATGGGCTTGGCGGAGAAGGACGGTAAGCTGGAGGAGGTCTATATGAAGACCCTGCGCCAGCCCCTGGAATCCCTCCTCATTGAGGTGGACGGCAGTGGCGCGCGGCCAATGGTGAATTTGCGGGTGAAAGTTCTGGGCGAAGAGGGCGAGCGCAAGCAGCCCTTCGTGGAGCACACCGCCAGCGCGACGCCGCGCGGCGTGGAAGGGTGATGGGATGAGTTCAACATTCATAGAGCGTGATTTTGTAAGGAGTCCGATTGTCGGGGCGTTTACCCCCCCTACCCCCCCGCAAGCGGGGGGGACCCGGAAAGGTAAAGTCCTTTGCCTGAGTTTCAA
>JBHEKR010000459.1:0-11905 GCA_041859365.1 Candidatus Hydrogenedentales bacterium | reverse complement strand
CTTCTCCTTCTCCTTCTCCTTCTCCTTCTCCTTCTCCTTCTCCTTCTCCTTCTCCTTCTCCTTCTCCTTCTCCTTCTCCTTCTCCTTCTCCTTCGCCTTCGCCTTCTCCTTCGCCCTCGCCCTCGCCCTCGCCCTCGCCCTCGCCCTCGCCCTCGCCCTCGCCCTCGCCCTCGCCTTCGCCTTCGCCTTCGCCTTCGCCCTCACCTCCACCACCTTGGACAATGGAAACAGGAACATCGGAAAACCACACGCGCTCTCTGAAGAAGATCACATCCCGAACATCATCCGAACTATGGGTAACGAACACCCTGACAGAATGGACCGCTTTCTCCCCGCTTTTCTTCGCACTCGCCGGATAAACTCGAACGGCAGCGGCAGTCTGATCTGGAACGGGAACATCGTCGATGTACCAACTATAACGTACATTGGGCAGATCTAACGTGCTTACGCTGAGTTCGACACCCGCTTCGGGCACGGTGACCGCGCCCGGGGTGGGGCTCGCCGTATCCACGAGGTTCACGAGACTCATGATGTCTTCAATGTGGGCTTCTTTGCATATGCGACAGAACTGCTGGCCGAGGCTGCGCATGGCGCAATTGCGCTCCGGCCTGTAGATCCCGCTTGTCAGGTAGCGGGCCCCCTCGAAGGCTCCTACTATCCCTTCATAGGCAAATTCATCCGGCGTGGGCAGGGGCGTGCTCTCGACTATCCATTTGTTCCACTTGATATTGTCGAAGTCGGAATCAAAATCCACGTTCCGCTCTGAGTCCCCCGCAGGGTAACCGGGATAGGGGGAGTCATACTCGTCGGCGAGCCCCGGAAAGGTGTGGCCGAACTCGTGGATGCTGACCTCGCTCGCAAATTCGTTCACGGAGGCCACGGGGATGGAGCCGCCCCCGCCGCCGTACTTGGTGGAGTTGACAATGAGGAAGACGTAGTCCCAAACACCGGGCCCGACAAAATCGTCCGCCGCATCGAAGGCGCGGATCTGGCCTGTGCCGTCCGCGTAGAGCAGCCGCTCGATGTCGCTCGTCCAGAAGGCCGTGTTGAAATAGGTGTCGCGCTGGGTGCCGTTTTGCCCGTCTTCGTTGTCCGCGCCCTGGTCATTGCTCTCCACATCGACGCGATAGACGTTGGTGACGTCGAAGTAGACGTCCCAGGGCGAAGTGGCGGCAAAGGCGTCCAGCAGGTTGTTGGTGTGGGTCGCAAAGTCGCCATCGCTCAGATTCTGCGCGGTATAGCCGTCACCGAGAACGACCATGACAAATCGATTGGCATCGTCGCCGGTGTCCTGTACTTTCACCGCGCTCTGGGGTCCGGCAACTTTCGTTGTTGCTGGAACCAGCTCTTCAATGGTGATGATATCGGTCCCGGCGCTGGCGGCATGCTTGATTGCGGCGGGAATATCTTTTCCGCGGACAGGAGCGGCATGACGCATGCGCAGGGCCACCGGTGCGGACTTCACGGCCGGTCCTGGGACACGGATGACCGCAACGCCCGCCACTGGGATCATGGGCACGCAGGGTTCGCTGCCCTGGGGTACGACGCGCTGACCGAGGGGAATCTGCACTGGAGCGCTATAGAGCAGCTTCTGATCGGCACCGAGCCACTCCAGTTCACAGGCGACGGTGCCCGGCGCGCCCGCGAGGCCGGGGGTGCGTACTTCCTTGGCCATCTCGTGGATTTCGGCGGCTTTGATCGCTCGCCATCCGGTGGCGTCGTAGGCGAAGGTGATCTGCCAATCGGCCCCCTGCTCCTGGCCCGAGGCCCGCAACGTCGTGAAAAAGACCAGCCCCAGGACGACGATACTCATCTGAACGCCAAATCGCACTTGCATGGATTGATCCCCCGTTTGGTTCCTGGGTTGACTCAGAAAAAAACTTTTCCAATACACACTCTGCCCGCCGGAACTCGTACTGCCCTCCCGGACTGCCATCAGAGTATAGCAAGTTACCCCGACCAAGGGTAGGCGCTGTTCCGGGCGGAGCATTGGCGCGGGGCCGGGGGGACGCGAGGGCAACTACACCCCCATGTGGAAGCGAGGCGGTCTGGCGGGGAACCAGACTGCCTCGGGGAACATGTCGCCACGTCGCGGTTTCCGAATTTTATGTTCAGGCGCTGAATCTTTTGCGCAGCGCCATGCCCGCCATGCCCAGGGCCAGCGCGGACAGCTCAGGCTCGGGAACGAGCGGGGTGTTGTCGCGCACGTCGATGAGGTCGTTGCCGCAGCCCATCGTCCAGCGGAGGCCGAGACCGCCCTGGCGCTTGGTGAGGAAGTCTTCGATGGGTGAAGTTCCGATATTACCGATATTGGACCAAATCATATCGTTCTGCTTCATTGCAGTGATTGACGTACCCGTTGAAAAGAAAGGTCTATCTTCGGCAGACCGAGGCAAGCCTTGCAAGTATTCCGTGAGCGGCAATATCAAAACTTTACCCTCTTCAATAGCTCCGTCGGCTTCGACGGAGATTTCAAGAAAGTATCGAACGCCTGAGTGACCTCAGGCCAGTTTATGTGCGGGGCGGATCGGACAATCCTGCGATGCGCCTGGAGCTCTCCCCCACCAAGAGCGGCGACATGTAGTGTGCAGCGTCCCTCGCGTCGTCCGCGTGGAAAAGTGCTTGAAGCGTACCCGCGCCGCGCCGGCAGGTGAAGCGCGGGAAACGCCTTGTGCCAAATACAAAGGCAACCTGTCAACGTGGCAGGCTGCCCTAACGAAGCGCCGCCAATCTCAGGGGAGGCTGAGTCGGTCTTTCAAGCGGTAAAGCGCCCGCGTAAAGCCAGACCCAACAAACCAGTCGCCATCAGGATGAAGGTGGCGGGTTCCGGGATAGGAATCAAGGGCGTGTCATCGATGACATCGATGACGTCGTTGCCGCATTCCATGGTCCAGTGGAGTCCGACGCCGCCGTCTGGATTGGTGAGGACGTCTTCGAGAGCGGCATCAATGTCAACGGAGATTTCGAGGAAGTAGTGGACTCCCTGCTGGCCCCACGCCACGCTTGAAGTCAGCAGATTCTCGATAGCGGGATTGCGGTTGACACGCCATGGGCCACTGGCAGGGAAAAACACGGGATCGCGGACGGTCCAGTTTGGCGTGCCATCGTTGCCATAGTTGTTTCCGAAGTAGTCCGCATCCACACCGCCGGGGACGTCTGGATTGACGGGACTGGTACTGGTTGCCACAGCCAGGCTGTAGTCGCCAGTATTTCCGAAATCGATGAACATGTCGCCGGCGAACAAGTTGTCCAGCGGGTGGCCTTCAGGTGGGTAACCCGTGACAAGCCCGATGTGTAACGTGCCTCCTGTGACGGCATTGGGATCATCATCGGAGAACGCATAGAAAATCTGCTCAATATCGTATGCCTGACCGCCAACGCCGGGCGTTGGGCCTTCTTCATCGTTCAGTGTGCGTATAGTGCCTAAGGACAGGGTAACGAGACCCTCATCCCAGACATTTGATGCTACGTTTCCCCCATATGAAAACCAATCGGACCAGTCTCCGTCGGTAGTCAACGCGCCGACCGACAACCCGAATCCGAGCACTACTCCCACCCCAAATATATGTACATAGCTTCTCATTTCAGTTCTCTCCTCTTTGTTGCTGTGGTAACGCTACCCGATTAGTTAATCCTTGAGTAAGCATTTTCACAGTATTTAGCAAAATCGGAGTTTATTTTTGATTAACAAATGGCAAAGTTTGTTGTTGGAAGGCAAACGATTTCGCCAAAAAGCCCACGGGAATGGATCAAAACGCGGAATTTTGCGCAACTGGAATCTGCTCGGCCTTTACCTGAGTTTCCAGACTATCTCCCCGGCCCCCATGCAGGCGAGGTTGCGGACCGTGTCGTCGGCGATCTGATGGGGGTCAAGAAGGTGCTGGAGTCCCGCGATGCGCCGATACGTCTCCCCGGCCATGCAGGACCGCAGGCCGTCCGCTATACTGGCCGCATCGGCGGCGTTACACAGGGCGAGGACGGTCCCTGCAATGCCAGCCCCGGTGAGGGAGGCTCCGAGTGCGCCGTGCTCCAGGGCGACGTCAACCAATTGATCGAGGGCCGGACTGCTCGCCCCATACACGCCGGGACAATCCTCGATCGGGCGACCGCTGATGGCGCATTCGTGAAGCCAGGCATCATCGGAGCGCTGATGTATTGCGTTGCCAGCGCGGTCGACGCGGCGATCACCGTCGTGACCAATGGTCATGAGTTGTCCCGCGCGCACGTAGTCGCCCGATTCGAGGGCGGCGGCAAAATGCCGTGCGCGTTCGCTCTCCGCAATACCGAAAAGCAGGGGGCCGCGCAGGCCGATTTCCTGAGGCTGCATGGCGGGCGGCACATCGCCGAAGTAACGTTGGTACTCGCGGTCCAGATTGGGCAGGGCGTAGCGCGTGCGCAGTTCCGCGAGGGAGGCGCGCTCCGGTATCTGGCGAAGAACGGCATAGAGCGCCGCGTGACCACCCAGGGCGTCCGGGGTGATGTTGGAAAGGCGACCGCAGGCGGCGACGGTTTCGTCAGGGTGACCGGCGTTGCGCAGGGCCTGCTGGAAGATCTCCATGGCCATGGAGTAGGCGAAACGATTGAGGGTATAGGCGATCTTCTCCGCACCGCTGATGCTGCGTTTTGTGAAGCTATTGATGACAAGCACGCGCAGTTCCTCGGGCAAGGCGATGGCGCGTGCACCCGCGGTGCCGAAGTCCTTCGGGTAGAGGGACGCGTGAATGATGGCGCCGGGGCGGCCCAGCACGATGGCGGCCTGGTCGCAGGTGCCGCAGCGAGACCCGGTGTACCATTCGGCGTCCTGCGCGGCGAGGATAAGGGTTTCGTGGTCGAGGTGGATTCCGTTCCAACCGAACCAGGCATGGAGCAGGGCGATGCACAGCGCGGCGGACGAGCTGAGGGCCGCGCCCTGGGGCAGATTGCTGTCGACCACCAGCCGCAGTCCGCCGATTTTGCGTTCGGGAGCGGCATGACGCGCGCGGAGCCACGCGCCTTCGATGTAGTTGCGCCAGTGGCCGGGTGCGGTCGCGATCCGTTCACTCACTTCGGGGGACACGATGAATTCGGCCCACGTCCACCCTCCCACTTGGGGCAATTCTTCTGACGGGATCGCGAGGGCTTGGAATGCGACGTCGGTATTCGCAACGTGGGTGCTTCCATCCGGCGATAGCCCCGCCACGACGATCACCTCGCGCTGGTGGGTCATGAGGTTGAGCCAGCCGCCGTGGGTGTCCACGTGCATGCCGCGGAGGTTGATGCGGCCCGGCGCGCGAAAAATCCGGACGGGATCGTCGCCGTAAGCATCCCGATAGCGATTCAGGACCGAGCACAGGCGGTGAAGGCGTTCTTCGATGAGCGCCGCGTCGCCGTAGATTGCGTTGAGGCCGTGTCGGTCAGCCGCATCGGGTGCGCCGAGCGCCGCGAGCCAGGCGGAGGCGCGGGGCGCGTCAGTCGTCATAGCTGGTGCGAACCCCGTAATCCGTGCGCAGTTGTTTAAGCTCTTTCAGAAGCTCGGGTGTCTCGCCTTCGCGCGATATTCGGCCGATGATGTGGTAGGCCTTCTGGAACGCCCAGTTGCGGGCAATATCGCGGGTTCCCTCTTCGGCGTCGTCAAAGTTGGTGCGAAAGATAATCTCTTTCTTCTCCGTGCCCGCCTTCCCCGCGAGGCGCAAGGCGAAGGTCTCGCTGGATTCCGGGTTGTAGCGCCCGTAAAGCGACACGGCCTGACCCTGGAAAAAATCAGGCATGGATTGAGGAAAGACCTTGCCAGTATCTACGCGACCGAAATCCGCATTCAGGTCCACGAGTATAGGGTCGCGGAGGGTGAGAAAGAACTGGGGTAATCCCTTTTCGATATCTTCAATATCCGAGGTTACCTGGGCGGCGCCCTTGTTGCGGTAGGCGAGCAGATCGAGCAGATAGCGGTTCACGGTCTTGCCGCCGCCAAAGGCATAGACGCCGTTGCCATTGCCATTGTCCGAAGTGAGACTGTTAATGATGGCGCGGCTGTCCTGCAGGCCCGCCGTGGGGCGTCCATCGCTCACGACGACGACCACGCCGGGTGTTCCTTCACGCCGGGGCTGCTGAACCATGGGCTGCAGCGCCTTGAACACATCAGTCTGTCCGGAAGACGCGAGGTTGTCGATGAACTTGCCGGCGGCCTGAAGGTTCTCCTTCGTGGCCGGCACGGCCTCGGGCTGGAAATACTGGGGCGCGTCGCGGAACACCACGAGATTGAAACGGTCCTCCGGCTTGAGCTGTTTAAGCGCGGCGCGCAGACCTTTGACGGTGATATTAAGTTTGTGCTGTGGAATGCTGCTGGAGGCATCCACGACAAAGGAAACATCTTTCGACAGGACCGGGATCGACTCGCCTTTCTTCGGCGTGATCCGAAGCTCAAAGTAGCCCTCCGGATCGCCCGGATTGCGCCACGTGCGCAACTCCAGATCGAGCAGTCCGTCGAGAAAGTCGAAGTTTCGCTCTTCTCTGGCCGAGGCCATGGCCTGGCGCACGGGCTCGCGCAACGGCTCCGACTCGGGCTCCAGTGTGGGCATATTGGTGGGCAGTTCGAGCTGCACCAGGGGCTGACTCAGATCGGGACCGCCGCCGGGAGTACCTGCGCCCGACAACACGCCGGGTCCCTGGGCCAGGAGACTGGGAAGACCGGATTGGGGAAGGCTCAATGCGGTGCCCTCCCCCGTCTCGTCGGCGGGTTTCAGGTCGGGAAAACCTTCGACGCCCGGGCTATCCTCCGTGCCAGGGCGTACGAGGCGTCGGGGCACTTCCAGATCGCGGCGGGCCGCTTCGCGGGTAATTTCGAGCACCCTGGCTTCGAGGCGCTTCAAGGAGTCGTCCATGGGCGCGGAGGTGGGCGGCACGGCGTCGCTGGCGACACGCTGGGCAAAGTCAGGAATCTCCACCTCGGGCGTGTCGAAGTCGGCGTTGCTCGCGGGGATCTCGTCCATCTTGAGCAGGTCGCGCACCGAGCCGGGCCGGGCGCTGAAGGCCTGGCGGTCGGCCTGGGTGTCGGGTTGGAGCAGGGTGGCTGGATCGCGCAGATAGACGTTCAGCCGCGCGAGCATCTTCTCGGGTCGTGCGCCCGACTGGAGCATGCGGATGCTCGGCGCGGCGACGAGGAGTGCGGCGTAGAAGGCCGCGGCCATCGCCACGCTGAGGCCGAATAGCACGCGTCGACTCAACATCACGCGCTTCCGAGGGCCTTGAGGACCTCCCCGGCTTTCTGCGCGAACGCGCTCTCGGGAAAATCTTCTACGAGCTCCGCGTAGGCCTTGCGCGCCTTCTCCGCCTGGCCCGCTTTCTCATAGCACTGTCCCGCGCGCCAGAGGGCCTCGGGGGACATCTCTTCGTGGAGGAACAGAATGGCCACCTGCATGAAACTGAGCGCGGCCTTGTCCCAGTCCTCCTGCTTTTCGTGGAGTGCGCCGAGCTGGAAACGGGCCCGGGCGGCGATGTCGCCGCTGTTGGAATTCGCGGCGGCTTCGTACCATTCGAAAGCCTTTTCCATCTCGCCCTGGGCCTCATAGATTCGGGCCATGTGCCAGCGGGCTTCGGTGGAGATGGCGGTGGCGGTGGAAGCCTCGGCGACGGCCTCGTATTGTTTGAGGGCCTCGTCGTGATCGCCCGCCTGTTCGCTGCACTCCGCTATCTTGAGGCGCACCTGATCGGCGTAGGGGTAGGCGGGCATGGCTTTCAACAGCGCTTCGAAGGCCCGGGCGGCCTCTTTCCATTTCTTGTTGTCGAAGAACCACTGGCCGGTCCAGTTGTAGGATTCTTCGTTCAGGCCTTTGCCCTCGCGCTCTTCCATGATCTTCAGGAATAGGTCCGCCGCCTGATCATAGTCCTTGTGCTCATAGCGGGCCAGGGCCATGCCGACAAGGGCATCGCCCGCATAAGTTCCTTCGGGCGCGGCGTCGATGAGAGCCTGGTAAAGCTCCATGGCCTTCACGACCTCCCCCGCCTTCAGCGTGTGTTTCGCTGTGCGATAGAGGGCCTCTTCGCGATGCGTGGTCTGGGGATACTTCTCCAGCAGCGTGGCGAATATCGCGACGCTACCTTCGAAGTCTTTCAGATTATTTTTGGTAAGCGCCAGGCGATAAAGGGCCTGTTCTTCGACCAGAGGCTGGGACGCGCCTTCGAGGATACGGGCATAGTGGCCCGCCGCCACATCGAAAGCGCCCGAGGCGAAGCGGGCGTCCCCCGCTCGGAGGAGGGCCTGGCCCAGCAGCGGATGCTCCGGAAACTGGGTGGCGAACTGTTCGTAGGTCTGGGCCGCTTCGCCCGACATGGCGAGCTGTTCCAGGCACTCGGCCGACTTGAAGAGGGCTTCGGCGCCAAACTCGCTCTGGGGATATTGCTCGGCCACGAGGCGAAACTCCTGGTGGGCCGCTTCCAGATTGCCCTGGACCACGAGAACGCTGCCCAGCAGAAATGCGCCCTCGCCGCTGAGATCAGAATTCTTGAAGTCCTGCAGGAACTGGGTGACCAGCGTCTGGGCGCGGGCGGTGTCGCCCTTCTGAAACTGGATCCAGGCCATCTTGTAGAGCGCCCGGCCCGCGAAGTCGGTGTCGGGGAACTCCTCGCGAATCTTCGTGAAGGCTTCCATGGCCCGGTCGTTTTCGCCTTCCTGCTGGAGGCAATTGGCGCGGACGTAGTCCAACTCCACCTTGTGCTTCGACTCGGGAAAGCGCTCCAGGTGGCGTTTGATCAAGGCCACGGCATCGGGGCACTTGCCTTCATGGTAGAGGGCCCAGATGTGACCCACTTCCGCCTGCTCGCGAAAGGGGGACTCGGGGAAGTCCTTCTGGAGTTGCTCGTAGGCCCCGAGGGCGGCGCTGTACCACCCGATCTGATCGTAGGTCTGAGCGGCGCGATAGCGACTTTCCATGCGCAGGGCGTCATCGGCCTTCGAGCCTGCAACGGCGGAGTAGTGGATGGCCGCGTTCTCGAAGTCCTTCTGCGCCGCGTAGGCATAGGCCAGCTGAAACTCCGCATAGGGCGCCAGGGCATGGCCCGGAAGCTCCTCGATCAACTGGTTGAACTGGGAAATGGCTTCCGCTGTTTTGCCGCTGTCGAAAAAGGCCTTCCCGAGGAAGTACTGCGCGCGGCCCCGAGGCTCATCTTCGCCGTCCATAGCGAGGGGCCCGAGGGCCTCGATGGCGCCGGCATATTCCTTCATGAAATAGTAGACTTCGCCGCGGCTCAGGCGGGCGCGCTCTTTGAAGGGGGAATCACCGGGCAGGGCCTGGAGGGCGTCGAAGGCTTCCAAAGCGCGAGCATGGGCGCCTGCGGCGTAGGCGGACTCGCCCAGGCGATACCAGACCTCCGGGGGCGCGGCCTGGCCATCCAGCGCATTCAGATAGGCCTCGTATTGCTCCGACGCTTCGGTGAAGAAGCCGCGCACGAAGAGGCCGTTGGCGAAGTCGAGCTTCGACTGGAGGGGATCGTTCTCTTCCTGAGCGGAGAGCGGCGCGGCGCAAAACACCGCCCCACAGAGCAGGAGGGTGTATACAATCCGGCGGCCCATCTCAGCCCGCTCCGTTCGGCGCATCCGCGGACGAAGGAGAAACCGGTGTATCAATCGCCGCGAAAGACACATTCTGGATGTCCGCGTTGCGGCAGCAATCGAGCACTTCGATGGCGCGGCCCAGCATGGCGGACTGGTCGCCCCGGATGATCACGGCGCCGCCGGGAAAAAGTTCGGCCACTTGATGCAGAAGTTCCTGAAGCTCGGGAATCGTCTGCTCCTGGTTGTTGACGACAATCGCGCCGTCGGCCCGCAGGTTGATGAAGATTTCGCCGCGATTGCGTTCCGTCTGAACGGCGGAGTCCGCCGTGGGCAGGGTGATGTCCACTTCGCTCTCCAGGGCGCCGTAGACCGATGTCACCATGAAGAAAATGAGAATCAGAAACACAATATCGATGAGGGGCGCGAGCTGGATGGCGTCGGGCTGCTCGGGAACGTTCTGGCCGAATCTCATGACTCGTTCTCCTTCACGATCAACTCTACGAATTCGCTGGCGTGGGCCTCGACGGCGGAGATGATTTTGAGCACCCGTCCCCGGAGGACGAAGTACACCGCGAGCGATGGGATGGCGACAAGGAGGCCGCCGGCGGTGGTGATCATGGCGAGGGACACGCTATAGGCCAGAGTGAGGGATTTTACCTGAGCGTCCTGCAGGGCGATGGCGCCGAAGGCCTGCATCATGCCCCAGACCGTGCCGAGCAGACCCAGCAGGGGCGAGAGGGACGCGATATTGTTCAGGTAGGAGATCTTCTGCCAGAAGGCGGTTGCGCCGCGCTCGCCTTCGCTTTCCATGGCCTCCTGAATGACGAAGCGCTCGTGGCCGGACATCTTCAGTCCGGCGCGCAGCACCACGGCGAGATATTCATCGCGCTCCTGGCACATCTGGTAGGCCCCCCGGAGATCGCCGGCATGGAGCATGCCGTGGGCCCGCTTTACCAGGGTCTTCGGGGCTTCGCGGCCGGGCGTCAAGGTGAGGAGGTAGTATACCGATAGGACAAAGGCAATGAAGCCGAGGCCCATAATGACCCACAGGATGAAACCGCCCTGCTCGATCATCATCATCAGGGTGAGCTGGCCCGCAGCCTCGGGCGTGGCGGTATCGACCACGGTCACGGCGGCGTTGCCCATGGAGACCGGCTCCAGGGGCGCGGCTTCCACCGGCGCGGGCGCTGCGGGGACGGGATCGGGCGTGGTGTTTTCCTGGGCCACCGCGCCTGAAACCCAGAGGGCCAGCGCGATCAGGAACCAAGCTGAGGCGATTCGCATCGAAAAACTCCATGAAATTCGGGAAAAATGACCACTTCGGCGACAAAAGGGAGGCACCGCCGTTGGACTCGGGCCATGGGGGTATAATACCCGCGTATCCGTAAAGGTTGCAATGATATGGGGTTGGGGGGGGGGGGGACTGCCTGCCGCGCCTGATGTGACTACGCCGCGAAAGCGCTTCGGAGATTCGCGACATAGTTGACCCGTACTTTTAGTTGCCGATATTCAACAGGGGACGGCGCTGCCCCTATGATCCGTACCCGATCTCGAGTGAAGCGATTTTTCGGTCTTCGATCCTGAAGCGAGAATCGAGGACTATAGGGCTACCGTCGAAGTTGCCGGAAACTTCCATGCTCACCACCTCATGATCACCATTGAGCAAGCTTCTGATAGGTTTGAGTTGAAACCGGAACTGATCCATCGTATCGGCGAGCCATGCTTCTATTGCTTTCGCGCCGCGATGGGTTGCCCCTTCATCGTGAACTACGGCCTCCTCGGAAAAACTCGCAAGGGCCGATTGCACGTCGTGGCGGTTGCAGGCGTCGACGTACTGCTTGATTGCACCGGTTACTTCGATTGTCATGATTCTTCTCCTAGATTGTGGGGATGGTTCCGCCGTCGATGACATATTCGCAGCCTGTAATGGACGAGGCCCGATCCGAGGCGAGAAAAGCAACGAGTTCGGCGACTTCCTCCGGGCGGTTGGGGCGGCCCAGGGGTATCCCGCCGAGCATTTCCATCAGCGATTTGCGCGCGTTGGTCGCGTCGGTTTTATTTTGCTCCGCCATGCGCTGCATCATGCGCTGAGCCGCATCGGTCTCGATAAAACCCGGCGCGACGGAATTGACGCGAATGCCTTTCGGGCTCACCTCCTTCGACAGGCCCTTGCTGTAGTTGCTCAGGGCCGCCTTGGCGGCGGCGTAAGCCAAGGTCGAATCGAATAGAGGCAAGGTCCGCTGGATGGAGGAAATGTGAATGATCACCCCCGTACCCCGGGCGATCATGGCGGGGAGAAACGCGCGGTCCAGCCGCACGGCGGGAAAGAGATTCTCATTCATGTTCTGCCACCAGATTTCGTCCGTAACCGTGGCGAAG
>JBHEKR010000328.1:0-5767 GCA_041859365.1 Candidatus Hydrogenedentales bacterium | reverse complement strand
TGGAATCCTACGTGAGCAAGCGCTCACAGGCACGCTTCACCCATGGATTCTGCCCGGAATGCTTCGAGAAGGAGATCCGGGCGATTCGAGAGGAAAACCCATAGGCCGGAAACAAAAGAACGAGGCCGGAGACGAATCTCCGGCCTCGGGCGTTTTGGTGGAGGTAAGCGGGATCGAACCGCTGACCTCTTGACTGCCAGTCAAGCGCTCTACCAACTGAGCTATACCCCCCAAAAGACACACGAAACCGCGTGCCGAATGTTTGCGTATTCTAGAGAATAACCGCCCACGATGTCAAGCTTTCCACACCGCCCATCTTTTGCAGCGCGCCGGGTCGCACGCTACAATGTCGGCTGCTCTCAACCCTTTCCAAACAGGAGACGTGACGCATGACCAACCTCGACGCTCTTTCGCGGCGTACATTCTTCAAATCCAGCGGCCTGGGCCTGGGAACGGCAGTCGGCGCCCTCGCGGCCACCGGCCACGCCGCCGCCCCCCTGCCCCGCAACGGCGCCAGCCACATGAAATTGAGTATGGCGGCCTACTCCTTCCGAGATTCCCTGGCCACGCGCGGCACGGCGGAGGAGATTGCAAAAGCGGGCATGCGCCTGGAGGACGTGATCGATCTGGGGGCCCAATATGGACTGGATGGCATCGAGCTGACGAGCTATTACTTTCCGAAGGACGTGACGCATGAGTATCTCATGAACCTTAAGCAGCAGTGCTTTCGCCTTGGGCTCGATATTTCCGGCACCGCCATCGGCAATGACTTTTGCCACAAGCCCGGAGCGGAGCGGGACGAGCAACTGGCCCTGACACGGGAGTGGATCGACCACGCGGCCACGATGGGCGCGCCGGTCATCCGGGTATTTGCCGGTACGGTCAAGGAAGGCGACGACGAAGCCGCGGCCATCGGCCGGTGTATCGAAGGCCTCAATGAATCACTGGAGTACGCGGCGAAGAAGGGTGTTTTCCTGGCGCTGGAGAACCACGGTGGAATCACGGACACGCCGGACCACATGCTGCGCATCATCGACGGTGTGAAGGATTCGCCCTGGTTTGGCGTGAACCTCGATGGCGGCAATTTCAACACGGACGATCCCTATCGCGATCTCGCCCGCATCGCGCCCTACACCATCAACGCCCAGATCAAGGTGATGGTGACCAACAATGGCCATCGAGAACAGGCGGACTTCGCGCGGATAATCGGGATCCTCAAAGACGCGGGCTACCGGGGCTATATTGTTCTGGAATATGAGGAAGACAATCCAAAAGAGGAAGTGCCGAAGTATTTGGACATTCTCCGCGAACTTCTGGTCCGTTAGTTCTGGGGACGGACTCGCGCTCGCCACTACTTCGAGCGCAGGTCACGTCGCAACAATCAGGGATTTTCCCGTTGCGGAATAACCGCCAACGCGCCTGCCCGTCCCAGACGATGGGTGGATGATCTCGAACGTTCGACGTCACGATTCCAGCATTTTCTGGGACATGCCGCCGCTTTGGAGTAGATTTCGCTCGACCGGGCTTCCGGTCGACGTGTGACGTTCTACATGTTCATACCAGTTCCCGTGCGGCGGTACGTCCCCTGGTCCGCTAATCTTCCACCGTCTGCGGCATTCCGGCAGTCTTGAGGCTCAGCGCTTTGGGACGGCCGTTTTCTTCGATGGCGACGAAGGTGCCGGTAGTCTTGAAGACCACATGCTTGCCCACGCGTCCTTCAATATCGAAGGTGATGCTGGTGTGTCCGATACTGACATTGCCCGCGTAGAAATCGACCCGGTCACGTTCACGCACGGGGTACTTGAAGAGGAGCTCGGCGTACTTCAGTGTGACCATACGTGGTTCGCCAGTGTAGACGTGGGCGTAGATACCGGCGGCTTCGTCCATCCAGGCCATCATGGTGCCGCCGAAGAGATTGCCCCCAACGCCGAGGTCGCGGGTCATGCAGAGGTGGGAGGTGACGTGTTCCATGGGGGCTCCGGGTCGGGAATGGGTCTTATGGGGCTTATGGGTCTTATGGGGCTACGGGCTGCTCGCAATACAGCGCTGCCTGGTCAATCAGATCCGTCTGATCTGACCGAGCGGTCTGTTCAGCCGCCACCCATCTCTTTCAGAAACTCGGGGTCTAGTTCGATACCCAATTCCTCGCAGCGCTTCACGGCGGCCTGGGCTTCCGCGGTCTTGCCCGCTTCCCAATAGGCCACGGGGAGACTGCGGTTCACGCTGACATTGTCCGGGTCCAGGCTGCGGGCCTGCTCCCAGGCTTCTGCCGCCTCGGCCCAGCGCTCCAGATCGGCATAGCAGAGGCCCACACGGAACTGGTTGCGCACGGCGTCCACCTGGCGGCTGGTCAGTATCGCGTACAGCGGCAGGGCCTCCTCGAAGCCGCCAAGGCCGTAGAGCAGATCAGCATAGCCCGCGAGCAGGCCGTTGTCGTCGGGCTGTAGGGAAACCAGCCGCTCATAGCACCAGACGGCCTGCTCCCAGTCTTCCAGGAGCTGGGCTACGACCACCAGATTGTTGAGGGTGACTACATCATCGGGGTTGATGTCCAGGGCATGAACATAGGCCCCGGCGGCCGCCTTCAGATTCCCGATCTTTCGCAGGGTGAAACCGAGGTTGGAGTAGGCGTCGGCGTAATCCGGTTTAAGGGTGATCGCCTTCTGATAGGAATAATACGCGTCCTGGTACCGCCCCATGTCCAGCAGGGCATTGCCGAGCTTGTAATGAAGCTCCGGATTATCCGGCGCGGATTTCAGCTCGTTCTGGTAGTGAAGAACCCGGTCCGTGACCCCGAGATCTTCGGGTTTGGGCGGCGCTTCCACGTCCTTCTTTGTGGCGCAGGCCGCAAGCGCCAGGGTGAGCGCCAATCCAATTCCGATGCTTTTCAGATGCCGCAGTCCGCGCAATCGTCGCTATCCCGTGGTGGCCCCGCCCTGCAAAAGCGCGGGGAAATGGAAAATTCCCGTGCGCGGATTATATCATAGGGGAACTTCCCGCCTTTCATTCGTATTCTATTCCCTGCGCGGCCGCGAGAGTGGCGGGGCGCGCAGTGTTTCCAACCGACCTTCAACGCAGGTGAATCATGAGCAAGACCCACGTCGCCGTCTTTATGGGCGGGCGCAGCGAAGAACACGAAGTTTCCATGAAATCCGGCGCACGCGTGGCCGAGGCGTTGTCCGGTGATCGCTACACCGTGACCCCCGTGGTCATCGGCCGAGATGGAAACTGGTCCATCGGAGACGCGGAAGCCCTTCGCCCGGCGGCCGCCCTGAACCAACTGGACGCGATGAACGTGGATTGCGCCTTCATCGCGCTCCACGGCCCCTACGGTGAAGACGGGCGCATGCAGGGCCTGCTCGATATGATCGGCCTGCCCTACACGGGCTCGGGCTGCGCCTCCAGCGCACTGACGATGGACAAGGTGCGGAGCAAGGCCGTGGTGTCCTCCCAGGGCATCCGCGTGGCGGGACACCTGGCCCTGGACCGGCCGACGTGGGCCATCGACTCGGCCCAGGTCATTGAGGCCATCGAGAAGGACATCGGCTTCCCCTGCGTCATCAAGGCCGTCTCCCAGGGCTCCAGCAAGGGCGTAATCATTTGCGACAGCCTGTTGAGCCTGCGCAAAGACATGGAAGCCGTGATGGATGTGGAAGACAACGTCTTCGTGGAGAAATTTGTAAAGGGTACCGAGGTCACCTGCTCCGTGCTCGACGCCGATCCGAGCGGGCGCATACAGCCCCTGCCGCTCACGGAGATCTGCCCGCGCACGGCGCGCTTCTTCGACTATGAAGCGAAGTACACCCCCGGCGCCACGGAAGAAATTACACCCGCCCGCATCTCCGATGAGCTGACGGATGACATCATGGACATGGCCGCCCACGTGCATGAGGTGATGGGGTGCAGCGGCTGGAGCCGCAGCGACTTCATCATCGACGAGCACGGTCCGGTGTGGATCGAAGTGAACACAATCCCCGGCATGACAGCGACGTCGCTGTTTCCCCAGGCCGCCGCAGCGGCGGGCATAAGCTACGAACAACTGGTCGCCTCGCTGGTGGACGACGCCATGCGCCGTGCAGAGATTCGGGGGTAGGGGACACAGGGACAGCGGCGCCGGACGACTTGGCGGACGCACCGGGTACTTGCCGTGCAAAAAAGCTCCTACGCGATGCACAGATTACGTCGGGCTGCGTGGCTGTCCTGCCGTCTGGCGTCGTGACGCGCTACGCCACAGGGGATCGAATCGAACGACGGGACGATGCGGACATCACGTTCGCGCACGATGTACTCACGTATCGTGTGGGTGCGTTTCCCTCGCTACAGGACAGCCCCGCCGGTTGAAGTCTCTTTCGCACGGTCCGGGGCGCATTGTTGACCCGCAGTGATTGTTGCTGATTATAGACATGGGGCGACGCTGTCCCTACGCCTATCGCGAAACTCCCCTTCGTCCGAGTCCGGGCATCAACGGCTTCGCCGTTCCTCTCGGTCCACCTGGGAGTGGTACCGCTTCCACGGCCTCTTCCTCGGGCACTTCGGCTTTCAGCACGTCCATCGGCTTGACGTAGTCGATACCGGGCGTGGCAAAGGGAATATTGTTCTCGAACCACTCAACAGTCTTTACGAACACGACCGAACCGTCCATCATGACCACATTGCCACCGCCCGGAACATGATTGAAGCTGGTGCCAATGTCCTGGTGCGGAAAGGCCTCGTCCGAACGCAGCGTAATGTCCCACATCAGTGGCACGGCGGGTGTGGGCATGCTCGGGTGTGGGTAACGCAGGGGCGCCTTGGTGTAGGCCCCGAAATAATCGTAGCTCTGGCGCATGCTCGGGCGGGCATCTGCGTCGTTGCGTCCCTCGCCATCGCCGTTCAGAATTACGGTCCATTCCCGCTGGACAAATTCTCCATCGCTGTAATTCGTATCCGAGGGGCAGAATAGAATCTTCGAATCGCTCAGGTAATCGCCCCGCAACGCCAGCAGGCAATCCGCGTTGCCACCGCCGCCGCTCCAGGGTAGATTGCGATCATGCTCCTCGGCGTACATTTTCAACACCATGCCGAGTTGGGCCAAATTGGCCAGGCAACTCGCACGGCGGGCCGATTCCCGCGATCGCGCCAGGGCGGGCAGGAGGATGGCCGCGAGAATGCCAATCGTGGCGATGACCGCAAGCAATTCGAACAGCGTGAAGCCTGGGCGGCGGGCAAGTTTCGCGTACCTCATGGTTCCCCCTTGATGGGCTGGATGGCGTAGCGCTCCAATCGGCCCGACGGCGAAAGTTTGAGTTCGGCGCGCAGCCCCGCGCGGTCATAGCGATAGGTCGCGAGGTCCAGCGCGCCCCACGATTCAATCTGGTAAGCACCGGCATCCCCAGTGGACTGCACCGTGACGGTGAAGGTTCCCGGCCCCAAGGGCACGTCGGCTTCGCCGGTATATTGGGCGGGCGCGGCGCGCAAGGCCACGATGGCCTGCTCCAGGCCCGCTTCGGCGAGTTGAAAGGCCTGTTCGCGATGCCAGGTCTGGCGTTGTTGCGCCAGTTGTGAGTGAATCTGAGACCAAAGCACGGAAGTGCCGATGCTGAGTATGGCCATGACCATGAGGGCGAACATGAGGGCGGTCCCGCGCTGGTTGTGACGCGCGGGATTTACCTCACCTGCCCACATCCACCTCGGCTCTACCCCCCCTACCCCCCCGCAAGCGGGGGGGACCAGACGAGCGTCTCGCTCGGGCGAGCGAGTCTGCAAAACTTGGTCGCGCAACCCTCGC
>JBHEKR010000313.1:0-48955 GCA_041859365.1 Candidatus Hydrogenedentales bacterium | reverse complement strand
GTGGCGCCACGCCATAAGACTATCGCGATGGGCCGCACAGGACGGGCACGCCGCCACATGGGCTTCCACGGCTTTTTCGTTCCGGGCCTCGCCGTCAACGAGGGCCTCCACGTCTTTGAACCAATTGCAGGTCTTCATAATTTTCCACCTTCCACGAAGCCCAGAAGCGCAAGTTTGCTTTGCAGCTTCTTTCGGGCATGATGCAAACGGCTCATCACCGTACCTTCACTACACGCCATCACCTCCGCCATCTCCTTATAGGACATATCTTCAAATTCACGCAGCACAAACGCCATCCGATGCTTGGCGGGCAGCCCGTCCAGCGCCTGCTGAATGGCGGCGCCCAGTTCCGTATTACTAAGGGCCTGGCCTGGGTCCGACTGGCTCGCGAAAAAATCCTGCGTCGGCAGGGCGTCCATAGACACTGTCGGCACACGCCGTTTCTTAAAATAGTCTTTGCAGTGGTTGGCGGCGATCCGCAGCACCCACGTCTTAAAACCGGCCTCGCCCCGGAACTGGTTCAGCGAGCGATAGGCTTTGATAAAGACCTCCTGGGACACGTCCCAGGCCTCTTCCCGGTTTCGAAGGAAATGGTAGCTCAGGCCGTACACATCATTTCGATATCGGCGAACCAACTCTTCAAACGCGGCTTCCTCGCCGGTTCGGGCGCGGGCTACCAGCTCCGAATCCTCGGCATCTCGGGGGACCGTAGTGATATCCAAGCGCTCCTCATCTGCGGCCAAGTTGCCAAACAGCAGTCTGACATCCAACGATATACTCATTCGCAGGGTCTCCTCATTCCACACCACCAGACGCCACCGGAGGCCCTGTATTCAAAAAACTTATGCCAACTCCAACGGTCATAGTCTAGCATGGAGCCACCCGGTCGAACACGCGGCAATGGGACCTACTGGGATTGTGGAAATCCCCCCTCATGACGACGCATCGGACCGACAGGGCTCATCCTTCATCGATTACCCTTCAATCGTGTCGCATTACTCCGGGGGCATCTGGTAGACTTTCCTTGTAGCAGGATGGGGTGTAGTATCCGCTGGCCCCTGGGTCGGCGCGCGGGCGATACCCCGTCGGGTGCCGCAGCAGTCCGGACCGGCTATCCCGATTTCGGCACGGTCGATGGAAACAGGCCCAAAATTGCCCCATGGCAGCCATGGCGGCCAACTTGGAGATCCCATGCAGAATAAGAGCAGCAAGAAGGAGTTCTTTGCACTCCTGACCTTCCTTACGGTTTTGACATTGTTGCTGACCAACGGCTTCGCACCCCGAATCCATGCCCAGGGTGGCGAGGTGGACATTTACCCCCAGGTCGAGCCCATTGGTGAAGTTCTCACCAAGATTCTCGATGAGTACGTGCGCGAGGCCGATCTGGATCGGGTCGTGGAGGGGGCCATCTTCGGCATGATGAGTGCCCTGGGCGGCCACAACAGCTACATCCCGGCCCAGGCCCTGACGGAAATGCGGGAAGATACCCGCGGGGAATTTGAAGGTATCGGTATCTCCATCAAGGAGGAAAACCGCCAGGTGCTCATCTTCACTCCCATAGAAGGGGCTCCGGCGGCCACGGCGGGTCTTCTTCCAGGCGATATAATTATCGCGGTGGATGGCATCACGACGGAAGATATGTGGAAAGAAGCCGAGACCAATCCCGGTTTCAAGATTGTAAATGCCGTTGCGGACAAGATTCGCGGTCAACGCGGCACGGAAGTGAAGATTACCGTTTCCCGCATCGCGCCGGACGCCTCGGGTACCCAGCAACTGGACTTTATGGTGAAGCGCGACAAAGTACCTCTTGAGAGCATCCGGGAATCGCGCGTGCTTCCCGACGGCGTGGGCTATATCCGTCTGCGCGACTTCAAGGACAACTCGGCTGCGGACATTAAGAGGCACCTGATCGAGTTCAAGAAACAGGGCATGACTTCTTTCGTGCTGGATCTTCGCTGGAATCCGGGCGGCCTGCTGAACGCGAGCGCCCAGGTCTGCGACCTCTTCCTGCCCAAGAAATCCCTGGTCACCTACACCAAAGGCCGCGAGCAAGCGAACGGCAAGGCCAATATGGAGAACGTGGAGTTGTACACGGAGCACGAGCCGGTATTGCCGCTGGACTTCCCCATGGTTGTCCTGGTCAACGGCGAAACGGCCAGCTCGGCTGAAATCGTGACCGGCGCCCTCCAGTACCACAAGCGCGCTCTGATTATCGGGGAGAAGACCTTTGGCAAGGGGAGCGTCCAGACCATCATCCCCCTGAAACGCCCCGCCCAGACTGCGCTGCGCTTGACGACGGCGCTCTACTATACACCGGCCGACGTGACCATAGACCACCAGGGCATTCTTCCTGATATTGAAGCGGCCATGCCCGAGGAAGACGTCCGCGCGCTGATAAACCAGCTCTACCGCACCTTTGAGAAGGATCACACGCAGAAGAATGCCCAGAACCACGGTACGGTCACGGGCCACCCGGTTTCCGCCGTCGACGAGACCGCGAATGCCGAGGAAGAAGCGCTCCTGGCCCAGGTCGCGGCGTTCTACGGCGAGGACGTGTCCAAGACCCTGCGCGAAAGCATCAGTCTCAAAGAACGTACCGACAAGACCGTGGAAGACCTGCCGCTCTTGAAGGCCGTCGAGGTCATCAAGGAATCGGCGGATTGGAAAGCCACCTTTGACAAGTACCATCGGGACGTGAAGGAAACGCAAATTGCCGCCTCGGAAGATCTGAGCAAGCCCGAGCCCGGCAGCCTGGCCGAGATTTACCAGCTCGAGCAGCCCACCGCCGAACCAACGCCGTGAATTCGGCGCCATCGGCGCTCCCAATAGTCCGCCAAAATGACTGAACGGCAGCGGGCCCACAGCCTAAACGGTTGCGCCCGCTGCCTCGGTTTTCGTTCCCGGTCACATGGCAGCACCTAGGCTTGACTTTTTTCTTAACAACGACTGCGGGAAGCATGCAGCGGGGGCTTTCCTGCCCCGAAACGTGCAACGGGCTTGCACGGCAGAATTTATTGAGCTTTTCATGCGGCTGAGCCGCGTTAAAAGGGGGGCTGGAAAGCCCCACCCTCCACAGTCACAACAACGCCAAGTCCCAAAAAACGAACGGAGTTACCATGCGCACTGACGGACGTCGTCCGGACGAATTGCGTCCACTTTCCTTCCAGCGCCACTTCACACGCAGTACCCCCGGCTCGGTTCTTGTGGCCTTTGGCGGCACAAAGGTGCTGTGCACGGCCAGCCTGGAGGCCAAAGTTCCACCATGGCTGCGCGATACGGGCAAAGGCTGGGTCACCGCCGAATATGCCATGCTCCCGGGCTCCTCAAAAGAGCGGATTCACCGCGACTCCAACAAGAAGGGCCGTGCGCTGGAGATCAGTCGCCTCATCGGACGTTCCCTGCGTGCCGTGGTTAATCTGGAAGCCCTGGGAGAGCAGATGCTCACCCTCGACTGCGATGTGCTCCAGGCCGATGGCGGCACCCGAACCGCCTCAATCTGCGGGGCGTATGTTGCGCTTCACGACGCGGTGTCGAGCCTCATCGAAGCCGGTACGATCACAACGTCACCGCTGCTCAGCCCCTGCGCGGCGGTGAGCGTGGGGCTGATTGGCGGCGAATCCCTGCTGGACCTCTGCTACGAGGAAGACGTCGTGGCGGGCGTGGACATGAATGTGGTGATGAACGGGGAGGGCGCGCTGATCGAAATCCAGGGCTGCGCCGAGGGCGAAGCCTTTTCCCGCGCACAGATGAATCAAATGCTGGACCATGCCGAAGCGGGCATTGCCCACATTGTGCGCGCCCAGAAGGAGGCCCTGAGCCATGACTGATGTACTCTTGATCGGATCCGCCAACCCTGACAAGGCCCGTGAACTCGTGGAACTTATGGCCGGACTCCCCTGGGAGGTGCGAAGCCTGAAGGACTACCCGGCGGTGGAAGAGCCCGAGGAGACCGGAACGAACTTCGAAGAGAACGCCCTGCTGAAGGCCCGTTACTACAGTGCCAATTTCGGCGTGGCCTGCGTCGCGGACGATTCCGGGCTGGAAGTGGACGCGCTGGAGGGAGCACCGGGTGTCTATTCCGCCCGTTATGCCGGTGAACACTGCTCCTACGACGACAACAACGAGAAATTGCTTGATGCCCTCGAGGGGGTTCCCTGGCACGAGCGCACGGCCCGGTTCCGTTGCTGTGCGGCCTTGGTCATCCCGGGCGAAGTTGAAGCCCACGTGGAGTCGGGCACGGTCGAGGGCTATATCGCGGCCATTATCGAAGGAGATCAGGGCTTCGGTTATGATCCGCTCTTCGTACCCCGGGGAGAAGAGATCACCTTCGGGCAAATGACCCCGGCGGAGAAACATAAAATCAGCCATCGGGGTCGCGCCTTCAAGCAGATGCGCGCCTATCTGGAACAGCGCCATGGAGCGCATTGAGGCCACAGCGACTTCGATTCCCCGTGCCGTGCGGGCCCTGCGCGAAAGGCAAGTTATTGCCTACCCGACGGAAACGGTCTACGGCCTGGGTGTGAATCCTTTTGACGAGGCCGCGATGAACCGTCTCTTTGAAGCCAAGGGCCGGGACCGGAGTAATCCCATTCTGCTGATAGTCGCATCACCCGAGCAACTGGGCCGCGTGGTTTCCGCCATCAGCCCCAGAGCGCGGGCCTGCATGGAGGCCTTCTGGCCGGGGCCCCTGTCCATCCTGTTCCCTCGTCATCCATCCCTGCCAGACATCATCACCGCCGGCAGTGACAAGGTCTGTGTGCGCTGTCCGGGACTCCAGTGGGCGCGGGCGCTCTGCGAGGCCTTCGGCGGCCCTGTAACGTCCACGTCCGCCAATCGGAGCGGGGAACCCGTCGTCCAGTCGCTGGCGAATCTGAGCCTGCCCGGTGTTGAACTGGGCTTCGATGGCGGCACCCTGGATTCGACCCAGGCCTCCACGATCATCGATGCGGACAGCGGGGCGATCTTGAGGGAGGGTGTGATATCGCGGGAACAGCTCGCTCAGGTTCTGGGATAGGACGGATGGGATTGAATGTTTGGTTTTATCCGTCGTGTCGGTCCAATTTATCCCATTTGTCTACTCGGATTCCCCGAATCACTTGTGAAGGGGGCCATTGCGGAATTACAATACCCTTCTGCCTCAATGACCTCCAATGAAAGTACCCTCCCATGAGACTCGCCTTTGGCTGCGACCACGCTGGCTACGAAGCCCCTGAACCCTATTACGCTCCCGAGATCATCGCGTACGTTGAATCCCTCGGACACACCGTGGAGCACGTCGGCACCTTCGGTCCAGATTCCGTAGACTATCCAGATTTCGCGGCCAAAGTGTGCGCCCGCATCCTCGAACATTCCGCCGATCTCGGCATCCTGCTCTGCGGGACTGGTATGGGGATCAGCATCGCGGCCAATCGCCACAAAGGCATCCGAGCCGCGGCCTGCGTTTCCGAGAAGATGGTTCGCCTCGCGCGGGACCACAACAATGCGAATATCCTTTGTATCGGCAGCCGTGTTTCAACACTGGAAGAGTGCAAGGTTCTGATCAGACTCTTCCTGGAAACAGGCTTCAGCGGCGGCGAGCGCCATCAGCGGCGCATCGAAAAGCTCGACAGCCTTTGCTGAAGGGCCACCCTGTGCACAGAAAGCGCCTCGCACCGATGCGCCGGGTGGGTCGTTTGGGCAATGATGAATAATGCGGCCCCGTACAACCTAAAACCCACATACGACCCATTCTTCACAAACGGTTTGACCGTGGAGTTCGATACATGAGCGCATTGACGCCCCGTGAAATTGTGGAAGCGCTGGACAAGCACATCGTCGGCCAGCAGGAAGCCAAGAAGAAGGTGGCCATCGCCCTGCGTAACCGCTGGCGACGCAAACAGTTGCCCGAGGGCCTGCGCGACGAGGTTGCCCCAAAGAACATCATCATGATCGGCCCAACGGGCGTGGGCAAGACGGAAATCGCCCGACGCCTCTCCAAACTGGCCGACGCGCCATTTATAAAGGTCGAAGCGTCCAAGTTCACCGAAGTGGGCTACGTCGGTAGAGACTGCGAGTCCATGATCCGAGAACTGACCGAAGTCGGTATCAAACTCGTCAAGGAGGAGATGCAGCGGGATGTGGCGGAGGCGGCGAAAGCGCGCGCGGAGCAGAAGCTGCTCGATCTGCTGCTGCCACCCCAGCCCTCGGGTCCCCAGAAGATTTTTCGCCCCAGCGATCCGTACAGCGGCGACGAGGGCCCGGCCCGGAACGTGGAAAGCGATCCCGAGACCCGAACGCGGGAAATCCTTCTGAAAAAACTCCGTGCCGGCGAGATGGATCAGCGCGAAGTGGAGATCACTGTAAAGGAGAGCAACGCGGGGCCGATGATGCAGATGTTCAGCGCCTCGGGCATGGAGGAGATGGGGGCGAACCTTCAGGAAATGATGGGGCGCATGATGCCCCAGAAGTCGAAGCGAAAGAAGGTTAGCGTGGCGGAAGCGCGAAAGATCCTTGAGCAGGAGGCGGCGCTGGATCTCATCGATATGGACTCTGTGACCGCGTTGGCCGTTGACCGCGTGGAGAACGCGGGGATCATATTCCTCGACGAAGTCGACAAGATCGCGGGTCGTGGGCGGCAGGGAAGCGGTCCGGATATCTCGCGAGAGGGTGTCCAGCGCGATATTCTTCCTATCGTGGAAGGTAGCACGGTGATGACCAAGTATGGTCCCGTGCGCACCGACCACATTCTGTTTATCGCCGCCGGAGCCTTCCATATCGCCAAGGTGTCCGACCTGATTCCTGAACTCCAGGGACGCTTTCCGATCCGCGTGGAGCTGGACAATCTGGGTTCCGCCGACTTTGCCCGGATCCTCCGGGAACCCGAATGCTCCCTCATCAAGCAGTACCAGAGCATGATGGCAACGGAAGGGGTCACCCTCGAGTTTGAGGAAGAGGCCATCGACGCCATCGCCGAGTATTGCCAGCGGGTGAACGACGAGACGGAAAACATTGGCGCCCGGCGCCTTCATACCCTGCTTGAGAATCTATTGGAGGAAGTCTCCTTCACCGCCCCCGAGCGTCCTGGTGATGTCCTCCGGGTCAATGCCGCCATGGTTCGGGAGCGGCTGGCGCTCAAAGTCGAGAACCACGACTTGTCTCGGTACATTCTTTAGGTCGAATCAGGCTATTGACTTATATGGAGCGAAGGCTTTCAAGCCCCCGAATGGTGCAACCCAGTTGTACGAAAATGGGGGACAGGAATGCCCTCCCTTCAAGTTTTCAATCCCCTTTCCATACGGGAGTTCACCCATGAAACGCTTCACCTGGCTCGAAGAGCGTGGCGCGGCGGTCGCTCTCATGACCGGCGTGGAGGACGGCGATTGCGGTTGGGAGGGGTGCGTTTCAGGCAGCCGTGAAGCTTTTCTGTCCACTGCCCCGATACCTTCGGAGAAGCTCGTCGTGTTACGTCAGTGTCACGGCGACGCCATTTATGCCGTGGCGCCGGAAGACGCGGGCAAAGGTTCCCGCTCCCGCGAGACTGCCCTGGGGGATGGGGATGGCCTGATGACCGCGACTCCTGGTATCCCGCTGGGCATCAACGTGGCCGATTGTGTTCCCGTATTTCTGTGTGGTGGCGGGGTCGTGGCCGTGGTCCATGCGGGACGAGTGGGAACAGAGCTGAACATCGCCGGGCGGGCTGTGCGTCTGATCCGGGAGCGTTACGGGGTGTCCCCAGAATCACTTTTCGCACTGATAGGCCCTTCGGCGGGCCCGTGCTGCTATCAGGTGGGCCCGGAAGTTCTCGAGAAGGCTGCCGCCACCGGACTGGTGGCGGTGGGGGATCGCCTGGACCTTTGGGAAACGAACCGGACCCAATTGTCCGCTGCGGGAGTACCCAATGCGCATATTGCCGTGGACGCGACCTGCACGATCTGCCAGCCGGGATACTTTTCCTTCCGGGCACGGGGTACGGCGGAGCGTAATCTAGCGGTGGTCATGGGGTAGAGGCTTCAGCGGTACGGAGGGCGTCGCCAGGCTCGGCGATGGGGTAAGCTGCTAGAAATACACCATTTACTGATTGCACCGGGCTCCTTAATTATGCTACACTACCCGTTCTGATAGTGCGACTTCGCGAACGAGTGGGTCTTGGCCCACTTTTTTTATTACATTTCAGAGGACACGTGTGAGTAAAGAGGAATTGGTTCGGCATTTCTGGGAACGCTTTGACGCCGAAATCGCCGAGCAGGGTTACGAGTTGGTGGAAGTCGAGATCGCGGGCCAGAGTGGAACGCGAATTCTTCGCTTGTATATCGACAAGCCCGGCGGCGGTATTGGCCTCGGAGACTGTACTGCGGTTTCCCAATTTCTCAATCCGCTCCTCGACGCCGAAGACTTTATTTCTGAAAACTACATACTGGAAGTATCCTCACCGGGCATTGATCGCCCGTTGCGGAAGCCAGGCGACTTTATCCGGTTTGCCGGCGAAGAAATCACCGTACAGACCCATTCTCCGCTTCAGGGCCGTAAGAAGTTTACGGGTATCCTGCGTGGTTTTGAGGATGGGTTGATACAGGTGGACTGCGAAGATACCCCGTTTGAGATTCATTTGGAGAATCTCAAACGAGCGAATCTTAACCGGTAGAAATGGAAAAGGGAGATTGTTTTGGATCCTAATCTGCGCTTAATATTGCAGCAAATCGAGGCGGACAAGAGTATTGATCGCCACACCCTCATCGAAGCGATCCGCAGCGCCATCGAAAGTGCTGCCCGCAAGGACGCCGGTAACGCTGCCAATATAACCGTTGAGGTCGATCCGGATACCCTCGCCTTCAAGGTGTTTGAAATTCGCACCGTGGTGGAGGAGATTTCCGATCCCGCAACGGAGATCACGCTGACAGCCGCCCTGGAGCTGAACCCCGCCGTCGTTGCGGGCAACCGCCTCAAGGTGCAGGCCCATCCACAGGATTTTGGCCGGATTGCGGCCCAGACTGCGAAGCAAGTTATCATCCAGAAGATCAAGGATGCCGAGCGGGACAATATCTTCGAGGAGTTCAAGCAACGCGAAGGCGAACTGATCACCGGTACGGTCAAACGCGTCAGCCATGGTAATATTATTGTCTCCATCGGGAAAGCCGAGGCGCTCATTCCCTATCGCGAGCAGTCGCCCCGCGAAACCTTCCGCACGGGCGATCGGATCCGCGCGATCCTGGTGGAAGTCGAGAAGTCTCAGAAGGGGGCCCAGGTTATCCTGTCCCGCACCTCCCCGGAGTTGGTTCGCGCGCTCTTCGAATTGGAAGTGCCCGAACTCTACGACGAGACCATCGAAATCCGCGCAATCGCCCGCGAGGCCGGTAGCCGCACCAAGGTTGCTGTAAAATCGAACGACGTGAACGTTGATCCGGTGGGCGCGTGCGTCGGCATGAAGGGCGCGCGCGTGCGCTCGGTGGTGGAGGAGCTTTCGGGCGAAAAGATTGATATCGTCCGGTGGAGCGATGATGCGGTGGAACTCTGCGCCAACGCCCTCAATCCGGCGGACATACTGAATATTCTATTAGATAAAGAACACGGGAACATCCAGGTGGTAGTGCCCCAGGACCAGCTCTCGCTGGCCATCGGGAAGCGCGGTCAGAACGCGCGCCTGGCGTCCAAGCTTATCGGCTGGAACATCGACATTCAGGGCGAGGCGGACGGTGGTGGGGACGACGATGACGCGCTGTTTGACGAAGCGGGCGAAGGACAGGACGCCTCCAGCGGGGCACGGAATCAAGAGGCATCGGCCGGCGACGAAGACGTAGTTTAATCAGCCGAATATGCCGCGTCCGGCGGCAGCATCGTAGTGGCCGCCGGAATTCCCTTCCGTCCCGTGTACAGGTAAGTCTTGGAGGAATTGTTACGATGCAGACCGTTGCCAGTTTGGCAGAACGTCTTGATATGAGTGCCGAAGAAGCGGTGGAAACCCTTCGGAAGATCGGTGTCCCACTTGAGGGTGTGGAATCAGAAATTACGGCCGCTCAGGTAGACATTTTGATCGATGTGGATGAAGATCCGTCGGTATTGGACAAGATTCTCCAGAAGAAGCGCAAAGACGACGAGGCCGAAAAGAAACGTAAACAGAAGGCCGACAAGAAAGCCGCTGACGAAAAGAAGGCGGCCGCCCGTAAGACCGGCGATGAGAAGGCCGAGGTGATCGTTGACGAAGAAGTCGGCGACGAACCCGAGGCCGAAATCCTGGGTGACAGCACACCCGAGGAAGCGCCGGCACAGGAAATTCCAGTCGCAGTCGGGGCTGCGCCCGTTGAGATAGTAACTGCGGAGCCCGTCGTTTCGGTCGACGTGGCCGTGGCCGAGCCCGAACCCGAGCCTGTGGTTGTCGCGACTGTAGAGGTTGTCGAGACAGTGGAAGCTCCGGTACCCGTAGCGGTTCCCGCACCCACCCCTGCCCCCACAGTGGAGCCCATGGCTGAAATACTCCCGCCGGAAGAACCCGGTGCACCAGGCGAACCCGGACAGGACGACGAGTCCGCTCGAGGCCGTCGTGGTCACGATTCCCCCATGCATGAATCAACCCTCGCCAAGGCGGAGATCCTCCATGAGAAGGAAGACCGCCTTCGCCAGAAGAAGAAACTTGAACGCCCCCTTCCGACGCCCGATCCCGATGTGGTTGCCGCGGTAATCCGCCGCGACCAGGAGAAGCGCTCCGGCATCCTTCGCGCCGAAGCGGGCGCTCGACGCCGTCCCGAACGCCCCGGCGCGCTGGGAGCCACACCGCCTCCGGCGGGTGCTTCGCGCGGTCGGGACACACGGAACGAGCCGCCCCGCGATTCCGGCAAGGACGCCAGGGGCCTTCCCAAGGTGATCCCCCTCACCATCGAAGAGCAGGCGCAGAAAGAGCAGCAGTACCGAAACGCCCCGAAAAAGGGCATCGGCGCTGCGGGCAAGGCGGTAAAGAAGAAGCCAAAACGCGCCGAGCGCGCCCGGGTGCTCGAAGACACGCTGCGCCGCGACGCTGCGGCGGCGGTGAAGGAATTCCAGTCCGGCACCGGCGGCCTTGGCAGTAAGAAGCGTCGCAAGAAACGGGCTCATGAGGGCGATTTGGAGCACGAAGCGATAGTCGGCGGCTCTATCGAAGTGGATGAGTCCATGACCGTCGAGCAATTGGCTGATGCCATGTCCGTTGGGGTCAACGACCTTATTCTAGACCTCATGGATGACAACATGATGGTTACGAAGAATCAGTCGCTGGACATCGATGTGATCCGCAAGCTGGCCGTGAAACGCGGCTTTGACGTAACCTCAATCATTCCCGAAGAAGACGATGTGCTCTTTGATGAGCCCGATGCGCCCGAAGACCTCGTCTTCCGTGCGCCCGTGGTCACTGTCATGGGACACGTGGACCACGGCAAGACGTCGCTCCTGGACGTGGTGCGCAAGGCCAACGTGGCCCACGGCGAGGCCGGTGGCATAACCCAGCACATCGCGGCGTATGACGTGGCGATGGGTGCGGGGCGCGTCGTGTTTCTTGATACGCCGGGCCACGAAGCTTTTACGCAGATGCGGTCGCGCGGCGCCCAAATCACCGACGTTGTGGTGCTGGTGGTGGCGGCCGATGACGGCGTGAAGCCTCAGACCATAGAAGCGATCGATCACGCCAAGGCGGCCAATGTGCCCATCGTGGTGGCGATTAACAAGTGTGACAAGCCCGGCGCCCAGCCGGATCGCGTTCGAGGCGAACTGGCCAACTACGGTCTCCAGGACGAGTCCTGGGGTGGTAAGACCATCGTCAAAAACGTTTCGGCCCATACCGGCGAAGGCATCGACGAGCTCATGGAACTGCTCGTCCTCGAATCCGAAATGCTCGAGCTCAAGGCCAATCCGAACAAACGCGCCCGCGGCGCCATTGTTGAGTCGGAGCTCTCCAAGGGGCATGGCCCCGTAGCCTGGGTTCTGGTGCAGAACGGCACGCTGCGCATAGGGGATGTGTTCCTCTGCGGCGAGACCTACGGTCGCGTGCGCATGATTACGACGTCCAAAGGACGCCAGGTCAAAGAGGTTGGTCCGGCGACCCCGGTGCTCGTAACCGGCTTTAACGCGGTGTGCGAAGCAGGCGACCAGTTTGTAGTGGTGCAGGAAGAGCGCGTGGCGCGAACCATCGCCACGAAGCGCGCCGCCCTCAGCCGCCAGAAGCGCAGTGTTTCGCAGAAGCGCATGACGCTGGAAGATTTCCACGCGCTGATGGAAGGGGTCGAGCAGAAGACCCTCAATGTCATTATCAAGGCGGATGCCCAGGGCTCGGTCGACGTGCTCTGCTCCAGTTTTGCGAAGCTTGGTAACGCGGAAGTGAGCATAAGTGTTGTACACGCGGGTGTAGGCGGGATCAACGAGTCCGACGTGTTGCTGGCGAGTGCGAGCAACGCGGTTGTCATCGGCTTCCACGTCACGGCGGGCGTCAAAGTGCGCCAGATGGCCGAGGCCGAGGGTGTGGATATCCGCACCTACCTCATCATTTATGAGGCCATTGACCAGGTAACACGGGCCCTTGAAGGTATGCTTACGCCCGACACCAAGGAGATCATCACGGGCCACGCGGAGATCCGACAGGTCTTCCGGTCGTCCAAGGTCGGTAATATCGCGGGTAGCTTCCAGTTGGACGGCGACACGGAGCGCGGTGCGCTCGCGCGTCTGCTTCGCGATAATATCGTGATATACAGCGGCAAGATCGCCACGGTCCGCCGCGAACGGGATGAAGTAAAAAGTGTCACGCAAGGCTACGAGTGCGGCCTGAAACTGGACCGCTTCGACGACATCCAGCCGGGCGATATTATCGAGACCTATAAACTCGAAAGCATCGCCAAGACGCTGGAATAAGGTCGTCCCGTGACCATCGGGCTGTTGAATATTGATTTTCTCGTTCCCGAGGCCCGGTCGCTTAAAGATAAGCGCCGGGTCTTGCGGAGCGTGAAAGATCAAGTTCGGGCCCGTTTCAACTGCGCCGTTGCGGAGACGGAACATCAGGATCTCTGGCAGCGGGGCCGCCTGAGTATGGTGGTCGTCTCCGGTGATTCGCAGCACGCCAATTCGCAATTAAATGAAATCTTACACTTTGTAGAGAGCCGGCTCGGCGCCAACATCGCCGATTGCCAGATTGAATTACTATGAGTACTAAAGGCCGCGGACAGCGGGTGGGCGAGTTGATTCGCCATGAAATAGCCGGGCTCCTTACCAAGGGCCTGAAGGATCCCCGTATCGGGTTTGTTTCGGTCATGGATGTGGAGATGTCCAAGGACCTCCATTACGCCACCGTCAACGTCAGCCTGTACGGCGACGAGAAGGAGCGTAAGAGCTCCCTGATCGCGCTGCAGAATTCCGCTGGCTGGATCCGTCGCGAGGTGGGCAAGCATGTCCGTCTGCGCTTCACCCCCGAGATCCGCTTTCGCACGGACGAAACCCTGGATCAGGTCTATGCGCTTGAAAAAGTGTTTGAAGTGATTCACGAAGATCGAAAGCAACAGCCCATGATCCGACTCGAACTCTCCGCCCTGCTGGAGGAACTCAAGGCCGCGAATTCCTTCCTGATAACCAGCCATGTCAGCCCCGACGGCGATGCCGTGGGCAGCGTGCTGGCCCTGAAATTCCTGTTGGAAGGCCTGGGAAAAACGGAAGTCCACTGCGTTCTGGCCGATCCGGTTCCCGCCATCTATGCCAATCTCCCGGGCGCCTCGACCATCAAGAGCCCCGATGCGGAAATCCCGGACTACGAAGTGGCCGTGATTGTCGATGTCGCGCGCTTGAATCGTATCGGTGACGTGGCGGATCTGATAACCGAGGACGAGAAAGTCGTCGTAATCGACCACCACCTCGAAGAACACCCCGAAGGGGACTTTGGGTTCATCGACGCCAGCTATGCGGCCACCGGCGAGATCATGGTGGACCTCTTCACCGAGGCCGACGTTCCCATTTCTCTCGAAGCAGCCCACTGCGCCTACGTCGCCCAAATTACCGATACCGGTGGCTACCGCTATTCCAACACCTCGGCGCGCTCCCACCGCATTGCGGCGCTCCTCCATGAGGTCGCTATCGACCACGCGGATATTTGCAGCGATGTGTTCGATATGTTCTCGCGCCCGAAGATCCTGCTGATGAAGACCGTTCTTGATCGAATGGAGCTTTCCTGCGAGGGGCGCGTGGCTACCTCCTACGTTACGCAGGAAGACATCGACGAAGTGGGTGGAAAGAAAGAAGATCTCAACGGACTCGTCAACTATCTCCGGAATATTGACGGTGTGGCGGTTGGCATACTGTTCACGGGGGTCGAAGCCCGGCTCACCAAGGCCAGCGTGCGCTCCTCCCATGCCTTTAATGCGGCCACCTTTCTCAAGGAGTACGGCGGGGGAGGCCATGCCGCCGCCGCAGGCGTCACGATGGAGCTCCCCCTGGCCGAGGCACGCCAGCAGCTCCTGGAGCGTCTCTCTACCCTGCTCGGGAGCTGCCCATGAAAGGCATTCTGCTGGTAGATAAGCCAGCGGGTATGACTTCTCATGATGTGGTGGATCGAATCCGGCGCGCCGCGCGGATGAAGCGTGTCGGCCACACGGGAACGCTCGACCCGGCCGCAACCGGCTTGCTCATTCTCTGCCTCGGTCCCGCGACGCGACTCTCCGAGCACTTCACCGCGCTGGAAAAGACCTACGAAGGCACCATGCGCCTCGGCGTTGAAACGACTTCCTATGACCTGGACGGCGAAATCGTAGCGGAGAAGCCCGTCCCCGAACTGGACGCCGCGGCCATCCAGCTCCGTTGCAACCCCTTCGTGGGCCAAATCCAGCAGATACCGCCCATGGTGAGCGCGGTCAAGGTGGACGGCGAGCGGCTCTATAAACTCGCTCGCAAGGGGGAGACGGTTGACCGGCCCGCACGTTCCGTACTGGTTCGGGCCTATGACGTTCTTTCTTACGAAGCCCCTGACGCCTGTGTTCGTGTCACCTGCTCAAGCGGCACCTACGTGCGCAGCCTGTGCCACGATGTGGGCCAGGCAATCGGGTGTGGCGCTGCGCTGGCTTCGCTGCGACGGATTGCGGTAGGACGCCATCTTGTCGAAAATGCGCTGCCACTCGATGCATTTACGTCCCCCGATTCCGTGGAAGCGCGCCTGTTGCCCATGGGCGACGCGCTCGACCTGCCCGCCGGTATCATCGAGGACGATGCCTTGCAGGCGCTGGCCAACGGGAACTCCATCAGCAGCCGAAATCTGATCGGCGGCTGCCCCGTATCCCATGGCTGGCTGCAATTGAAGAATCAGGCGGGGGAATTGCTTGCCCTGGGCATGGTGGAGCCCGCGGGACTCGAGTCCCTGGTCCACCCGAAGCGGGTCTTCCTAAACGATCGATCCTGAGGGCCTTCCCCCACATGAACCGGACTGCGCATTGACATGGACGTGATTCAAGATGCGACCACGTGCGATTGCCGTTACCCTAACGTGGTGCTGACGGTGGGCAGCTTTGATGGCGTACATCTGGGGCATCAGTCCATTCTGAGAACTGTCATTGAGCGTGCCCGCGAGCGCAGCGGCACTGCGGCCCTGATGAGTCTCCAGCCCCACCCGAGAGCCTTCTTTCAGGGGACCGACGATTTTGCGCTGCTCTCCGACGCCATGCAGAAGGAGGAACTCCTCCGCGCGGCGGGACTCGACGTCTACTTCATCCTGCCGTTCAACGATTCCGTCGCCCGAATGGAACCGGGGGACTTTCTCACCCGTATTCTCGTGGAACAATGCAACGTGCGGCACATGATCGTGGGGGACGACTTCTTTTTTGGCGCCGGTGCCCGGGGCAATGTGGCCTTCCTCAACGAGGAGGGCCGACGCCATGGGCTGGCTGCGGAAGTGGTGCCACCGGTCATTGTCGACGGCGAACGCGTCAGCAGCACCCGGATCCGTACGCTTGTCGCGGGGGGATTGCTGGAGGAGGCACGGGCATTGCTCGGTCGACCCTATGCGATCGCGGGCACGGTGGCCCGCGGCCGCGGCATGGGCAAGGAGCTTGGCTATCCCACGGCCAATCTACGCTCCGATCGGGCACTCCTTCCCGCCCACGGCATTTATGCAGCCCGGGTCATGATTGACGGCGCGGATCTCCTGGGCGCGGTCAATATCGGCTTTGCGCCAACCCTGCCCCATGAGCGCCCGGTGGTCGAGGCCCACCTCCTGGATTATTCCGGGGAGCTTGCCGGACGCCGCATCGAGATCAGGCTTTACCGGCGCCTGCGCGGGGAAGAGAAGTTCGGTGGTATCGACGAATTGAAAGCGGCCATCGAAAGGGATATAGTTTCAATCCGGCGGTATTTTTCGGACGGGGCTGCTTAGTACCTCGGCGCGGAAACGCATCATGGCTGAACTCGTTCAAGACGGTTTTTGAATAAAAGAACGGTGCTATCGTCCAGTATCGGACGACTCCACGCCACCGTCGAAATACTTCTGCCAATCGATGGGGCCTTTGAGGAGGGTACAACGCTGGACCGTGTATTTTCGTTTGCGTAACAGACTCGGCCGCAGGATTGATTGGGAGTCGATGTGTTCCGATGAGTCCTCACCGGCCCCCATGCTTCATCGCACTGCTTTGGCAAGTTGTGTTACGAGATTCCATCTCCAACAAGAAGAGTCTGTTCGTATTGAGCTCCATCGCGGCGTAAAATACACAGGCAAACACCAATGTGTTGAAACCTGAAATCGCGTGCGCGGGTCCGTATTATGGGGCAGGGCGCCAGCGACTCACTCACCATAAAGCAAATCGAAATGCGCAGTATTCTTTCGAGACTATCCAGAAAATTCACAAGCGGAGGCCGGATGCCCGCTCTGCTCTGCACAATGCTGGCCGTTGCCTTTTTGACGTCCTGTTCCACAACCCACTTTAAAGAGAGTGCGGACCGCGAAGTCTACGAAATCATAGAGACCAAAGGGGCCGAAGTGCCCGGGATGATCGAAACGTTCACGATTGAACCCGAGCCGGGCGCTTCGGATCTGGACGATCTCCCCGTGAACGACGTGATCGACGCCGCCCTTGGCGAAACGGGCGCGGATGACAGTGGCGCCACCATTCTCTCTCTCGAAGATGCGCTGTCATTGGCGGTCACGAATAGCCGGACCTATCAAAACCGCAAAGAGGCCCTCTACCTGGAGGCACTCTCCCTGAGTCTCGAGCGACACCGTTACGCACCAATCTTTTCGGGCGGCGCTTCGGGAGGCGTGGCGAGCCAAACGTTCACCACCACCGAGCCCACTGACTTGAGCCGGGCTCTCGGTGTGACCAACGAATTCATAGACGAAATCGAGGCCGTCACGGGGACACCCGCCGATCTCCTGAATGCCTATGCCGCCGTGGTCGAGCGTGCGGGCGACGTGGCGGGATTGACCGGTACGGAGACGGGCTTTGATCGCGAAAACTCCGCGGTCGGCGGGGCCAATGCGGGTGTGGACTGGCTGCTCAAAGGCGGTGGTCGTATCGCGGTGGACCTCACGTCGAACTTTCTCCGTTTCCTTACGGGGGACACGGAGTCCATAACGTCTTCAGTGCTTTCCACCACCGTGACCCAGCCCTTGCTTCGTGGCGCGGGCGCAAAGGTATCCGCGGAACGTCTCACCCAGGCCGAACGCGATGTGCTCTATGCCCTGCGCGATTACAGCCGATTTCGCCAGCAGTTCACCGTACAGGTGTGCGCCGCCTATTACCGAGTACTCCAGAATCTCGACGCGGTTCACAACAATTGGAATAGTCTGGAGAACTTCCGGCGTAACGCCGAGCGCGAGCGAGATTTTGCCACCGAGGGGCGGAGCACGCTCGCCAGCGTAGGTCGTCAGGAAGCCGCAGAGCTCGGCGCCGAGAATAGTTGGGTCAATTCCGTTCGCAACTACCGGGAAAATCTTGACGAATTCAAGATTTTGCTTGGGCTCTCAACCCATACCGCCATTGTGCTCGACCCGGCGGAACTGGAGGAACTGCGCAAAGCCGGCCTGCGCCATCCAAAGATAATGATGGACGACGCGGTGAAGGTGGCTTTTAACGCCCGCCTCGATCTTTACACCGAGCGGGACCGGGTGGAGGATGCAGACCGCGCACTGGTCGTGGCGAAAAATGCGCTCCTGCCCGATGTCACGCTGGCCGCCGACGCCTCGGTGCGAAGCGAGGGCAAGGACAACTTCCAGCGCCTCGACTTTCGACGCACCGACTGGAACGCGGGCCTGGATGTGGATTTGCCCCTTGATCGAAAAGCCGAACGAAACGCATATCGTAGTACGCTTATCGAGTACGAACGCATCAAACGCGATCTTACGCTCGCGGAGGACACCATTTCGCTGGACGTGAGAAGCGCCTGGCGAAATCTGGAGTCTGCTCGCCGGAATTACCTGGTGGCCGAAAAGAGTGTTGACTTGAATTTACGTCGTGTGGAGGAGCAGGAATTGCTGGCCGACCTGGGCCGGGGCTCCGTTTTGGACCAGGTGGATTCTCAGACCGAGCTCACCCAGTCCCAGAACGAGTTGACCGCATCGCTCATCAACCACACGCTGGCCCGCTTGCAGTTCTGGCTCGACATGGGCATTCTGTACATTAAAGAAAATGGACAATGGGAGGAAGTCTCTGATGACTACCAGCAGCAACCCTAGTTACTCCACGGCGTCGCTGCGCCGCCGGAAATGGCCTTTCCGTCTGGTGCTGGGGGCACTGGCGCTCGCCGTGATCTACGGAATTTACGGGTTCCTGGGAAAGGGCGAGGGCGCCATCAGCTTCGGTACAACCTTTACTGCGGTCCGCGGCCCCCTCGAAGTATCCGTCGTAGAGGGCGGAAGCATCGAAGCCAAGGAATCCCAGGAACTCAAGTCCGAAGTGCAGGGAACGACCAAAATTCTCACCATCGTGGAGGAGGGCTATCTCGTCACACCGCAAGACGTGGCCGAGGGCAAACTTCTGGTTGAGCTCGATTCGAAAGAGCTCCTTGACCGCCTCACGGAACAGGAACTCCAGTATCAGAATTCGCTGGCGCGCTTTACGGAAGCCCGGGAAGAGCACGGAATCCAGATCAACCAGAACCAGAGCGATGTGAAGGCCGCGGAACTGGCGAGTAAGTTCGCTCTGATGGATATGAAGAAATTTCTGGGAGAAAAGGCCGCTTCGGAAATTGCCGAGAAAGTGGAAGAGAATGCCATGGCCTCGGAACTCGCCCAGGCGGCGGGAAGCGAGAAGGAAATGGCCCCTGTTTCTCCCGATGCGCCGATGGTCGCCAGTTCCCCCGCACCGCCCGAGGCACTGGCGCGTGATCCCGAATCCGGGAGAATCGCCATGGAGAGCGAATCCGGCCCTGCCCTGGAGATTGATTTTACGAAATATGCCCGGCTGGAAACCCTCGGGGATGGCGAGGCCCGTCAATCCATCCGGAAATTTGAGGACGATGTGGTGCTGGCGGCGGAGGAAGTGGGCGTGGCCGAATCGCGCCTGGCGGGAACGAAGCGCCTTTTCGAGAAGGACTTCGTCACAAAAATAGAAATGGAGAACGACGAGCTCGCCCTGAAGCGCAAAGCCATCAGCAAGGACTCCGCGCAGACGGATATGGACCTCTATGTGAAGTACGAGTTCCCCAAACAGGCCGAGAAACTCGTTTCCGACTATGAGGAGTCCCTTCGCAAACTTCAGCGCGCGCGAAAACTGGCGGTCTCCAAGCTGGCCCAGGCCGAGGCGAATCTCAACTCCGCTCAAGCCAGCTATGAGCTTCAAAGTCGCAAGCGGGACGAGCTGAAAGAGCAGATCGAGAAGTGCGTGATCCGCGCCACGAAACCGGGTCTGGTGGTTTATGGCGAGGGCAACCGCAGCTACTACCGCGACAATGACCGCATCGAGGAAGGCGCCACGGTGCGCGAGCGCCAGGTGATTATCACCATTCCTGACACAACCCAGATGACGGTGGAGGTGAAAGTACACGAGTCCTACGTGAAGAAAGTCGTGAAGGGCCAGAAGGCCCGGATTACGGTGGACGCATTCCCGGATTCTCCGCTCACGGGCGAGGTATTCCGAATTGCCGTGCTCCCCGATTCACAGAACCGCTGGATGAACCCCGATCTCAAGGTCTACGCCACTACGATCACCATCGATGGTCAGCATGACTGGCTTAAGCCCGGAATGAGCGCTGAAGGCGAAATAATCATCGAAGTTCTCCAGGATGTTGTCAAAGTCCCCCTCCAGGCCGTGTCTCAGGAAGGAACCGAAACCGTAGTGTATGTCGCCAGCAATGTCATGGAGCGGCGCAAGGTTGTCACCGGCTCCTTCGACACCTCCTTCATCGAAATAAAAGAGGGACTCAATGCCGGCGAGGTGGTGGCGCTCCGTTCACCATCGAGCAAGGATTCCAGCAAAAAAGAAGAAACCGACGAGGACAAGGAAGAGAAGAAGGAAGATGAGGCGCCGGCCCTGGAAGCACCCAAGACGCCCGAGGCCGCGTAATGGCCGTGGCCGTCTCCAGTATCGTCCGTCTTGAAAATGTCCGCAAGACCTATCAGATGGGCTCGGAAAGCCTTGACGCCCTGGGCGGGATCAACCTCGATATCCTCGAGGGGGACTACTGCGCGATCATGGGGCCCTCCGGCTGCGGCAAATCCACCATGCTCAACATTCTTGGCTGTCTGGACCGCCCCACTTCGGGCCACTACATTCTTGGCGATACCGATGTCTCTCAGATGCCGGATGACGACCTGTCCGAGATTCGCGGCGCGCGCCTCGGCTTCATCTTCCAGTCCTACAACCTTATCCAGCAGTTGACCGTGCTGGAGAATATCGAAGTGCCCCTGTACTATCAGGGAATTCCACAGGAGGTCTGTCGCGAGATAGCCGAGGAGATGGCGGCAAAGGTGGGACTGGGGCACCGCCTCAACCATAAGCCCTTTGAGTTATCCGGCGGCCAGCAACAACGTGTGGGTATCGCCCGCGCCCTGGTCAACGACCCCATCGTTCTTCTCGCGGACGAGCCGACGGGCAATCTGGATTCGCGTTCGGGCGCCGAAATTCTCGGGCTCTTCGACGAGCTTCATCAGCAGGGAAAGACCATTATCATGGTGACCCACGACGACGAGATCGGTCGCCGTTCCCAGCGCGTGATCCGCCTGCGCGACGGTCTCGTGGAGCGGGATATCCGCAATGGATAGGCGGCTCGCCGGAAGGCACAGCACCAGCCCCTTTGCACCCGTGCGCCTCAAGCGTACGATTATCCTGGGCTTCAAGAGCCTGTGGCTGCACCGGCTCCGTTCCCTCCTCACAGTACTCGGCATCGTCTTCGGCGTCTGCTCCGTTATCGCCATGCTGGCCGTGGGGGAGGGAGCCAGCTTCGAAGCACAGGAACAGATCCGCCGACTGGGCAGTAACAACATCATTCTGAAGAGCGTCAAGCCACCGGACACCGGCAGCAATAGCGCCCAGCAGAGCTACGTTATCGAGTACGGTCTCACCTACGACGACATCGAACGCGTCCGCGAGTCCATCCCCGGTGTCAGCGTGATCGTGCCCAACCGAATCATGCGCAAACGGGTCTGGAACGCCACCGCCCGGGCCGACGCGGATCTGGTCGGCACCGTTCCCTGGTTCCCCGAAATGCGTAAGCTCGGCCTGCGCCAGGGGCGGTTCTTCTCTGATATTGAGATGGAGGAGAAGAAAAACGTGTGCGTTCTAAGCGAAGCCGTCGTGCCCTCGCTCTTCCCCTATGAAAGCCCCCTGGGGAAGAAAATTCGGGTGGATGGCGACTATTACCAGGTCATCGGCGTCATTGATCGTGAGGCTTCGCCCGCCGGACTGGGGAAGAAGGATGGGGGCAGCGGATCCGAATCCAGCAGCATGGACCGCATCTATATTCCCCTGAGCACGGCCCGGGACCGCTTCGGCGAGATTCTGCGCAAGCAGAGCAGTGGGAGCTTCGAAAATGAGAAAGTGCAGCTCCACGAAGCCACGATTCAAGTGAAGGATCAGGCGGAAGTGGAGGAGACGGCCCTCATCATCGGGGAGATCCTCGCGCGGCACCACAAGCAAAAAGATTTCGAGATTGAAGTCCCCCTCGAGTTGCTTCGCTCCGCTGAGGAAACCGCCCGGACGTTCAATATCTTGCTGGGATCCATCGCGGCCATTTCCCTGCTCGTGGGCGGCATCGGCATTATGAACATCATGCTCGCCAGTGTCACCGAGCGGACCCGCGAGATTGGCATCCGCCGCGCCCTGGGCGCCAAACACCGCGACATCATCATCCAGTTTCTCATCGAGACCGTTCTGCTCTCCGCCACGGGTGGAGCCCTGGGCGTCGTCTTCGGCGTTATGATTCCCATCGCAATCGGCGCCTTCACCGAAATGCGCACCATCATTACACCCGATGGACCGATCTTGGCTTTCAGTATTTCCGCTATTGTCGGTATTATCTTCGGAATCTACCCCGCCATTCGGGCGGCCAGCATGGATCCCGTCGAGGCCCTGCGACACGAATAGGGCTTGGAGAATTTTGAATAGTGAATTGGGAGAGAAGCGGGTACAATTGGGGTGAAGTGGTTTCGGTAGCGATGTACGACTAATTCCCCATTTACAGTGCAGTATTCTCAGTTTCCGAAAGGCCTCCATGTCCCTCGCGAGAGAACCAGAAGCAATTGTGGTAACCGGCTACGGCGGTGTCGATCTCAATGTATGGGACTACGGCGGACTGGGCGAACCCTTGCTGCTTGTGCATTGCACCGGCACCCTGGGCCGCATCTGGGATGTAGTCGTGGCCGAGCTGGGCGATCGCTTTCGTGTCCTCGCGCCCGACACCCGGGGTCAGGGTGATTCCCAGGCTCCGGAGCATCGCCGGGATTATCTCTGGGATTTTTCTGGTCAGGACTTGCTGGCCATCATGGAGCATTTCGATTTGCCGCGGGGCATGGGCGCGGTAGGCCATTCTGCGGGCGGGGCACACGTGGCCTATGCCGAACGTCGGGTGCCGGGAATCTTCGGCAAGGTCATGCTCATCGACGCCATCATCGCCGACAGGATATTTTTCAAGGGTGAACATCCGCTGGCGGAGAAAGTCCGCAAACGGAAAAATGAATTTGAGAGTCTCGAAGCGGCTCGGGAACGGCTGAGTTCGAAGCCCCCGATGGAGCACTGGGTGCCGGGTGCCGTCGATTCTTATGTCGAGCACGCCTTCACGGCAGCGGAAGGTGGGGTATTCCAGCTCAAATGCCCCGGAAGCCGCGAATCGTGGTTCTACGAGCTCGGCGGTGCGAGCGATATCTATGACGTGCTCGACACGCTCCAGTTCGAGGCTTGCATAGTCACCGGTGAAACCAGCTACGCCCAGCCCTGGGCCGCAGCGCAGCAGGCGCGATTGCCCAATGCGAAGCTGGAGATTGTCCCCGGCGCGGGGCATTTCATCCCGCAGGAAAAGCCGGTGGAGACGGCCGCGTTGATTCGAGAATGGTTTGGCGGGTAGGTGGATTTGGATTGGCGTTGGGGCTTACGGAACTCCGCTGATTTCAAGAGGCTCTTCACAGTCCCTATTGCTCCCTGGCGCCCCAACACCACCGTGGCCTGGCGCTGACTATCCAGTCGTAGCTACGCCTGTTCGCCGGAATCTTCCTGCCGGTTTTTTTCGGCATCCTCCGCCATAGACGCCAGTCGCGCATCGCTCCAGTCGTGGTCAATTCTTCGGTTCACAATTCCTTCGAAGACCCACAGCCCCACGTAGACCGTACCGAGTACGATTACGCCAAACCCCATCAGGGTGAATACAGGACCAGGTCCCACGAGTACTCCGATAGCCAGCGCGAGTATCCCTGCCAGGAGAAACTTGATTTGGACTAATTGCGCGCGTATTTGCGCCAGCTCTCTTGCGAACGTTTCATTTTTCTGATTCGAATTCATGTTCCCATCCCGCGTGCCGTTGTTGTATCGAGTATTGTCCCGATGGTACTCGATGCAGAGAGTGACGAAATGTGACTTGACGGTCCAGAACCAACTCAAGTAGAACTACACGCCGTACGCTCAATGCCCAGCGCATAGTTCTTCGGCAAAACTCGTCCGGACGTCGCGAAGGCGAGTTTCACGATAGATGTTTGCTTCGCCCTGCTCTATTCGACGGACTTGCAACATTCGCAATAGCCTCCAATACGCGTTTATTCAATCTTCGGCCAGAAGTACCAGTCATTGCCCACGCCGACGCTTGGAATAAAATGAAGGAACAATCCTGCGGAGATACCGTCGATTTCCCCGACAAGTCCACCATTCTCAGCTCGACGGAGGCGGCAGGTTCCAGTCCCGAAACCTCCCCCAAGTGCGTCGTAGGCGAATCCCGACTCAGGGGAAAGTTGGAGCGAGTCTTTCTTCCACGCAAAGCCACGACCCTGTTTCAGGCACGCGGTCTTAATCGTGACCCCCGTAGCATTCAGGAGATCGACTGTGAGTGTACCGTCAGTTGCGATCGACAGACGAACATGGACGCCTTTCGAATCTCCGCCTTCTTGCTTCGTCAGAAAGTACCAGAGTCTTTCCTGGGGATCGATCACGGATTGCGTTTCAACTGTCGTGCTTATATTGGCATAGGTCCCCTCGATATCGTGCAGATTTGTAAGGGTCGACTTTCTTGACCATTCCAAAGGGTATTTCTCGCGCTCCGCGTTCAGGCAACCGGAAACTGCGATAGCAGCGACAACGACTACTGCCAATTGAAAGCGCATGGTCATCTCCCTGAAAATCGGTCCTTCGGCCAACGTGATTTCGCCAAGCCCCAAATTCCCGTCGGTACATACTTGATTTGGACCATTTGGAGACGTGCACGCTTCAATTTGCCTTCCCCACGGCCCACTTGCTTCGAAGAAATCATCCTATTGCCCTCCTCATGTTACTTCGTTCAGTATATTTCAGGGAGCGCACGGTGTCGAGACTTGCGCTGCTGTTTTTTCTGTGCGTTTCCGTGTCGTTCCGTGGTCAATATAATACCGGCCACGGAGTACGCAGAGAAGCACAAGAATCCCGAAGCAAGGAACCAAGGCGTCTACTTCGGCGGTTCCGCCGGTGCAGCGGGCTGCGTCTGTTTCACCAGATCTCGAATCAAAAACACCGCGCGGTCGATCATTTTCTCCGGGCCGCCGGGTGTCACCCACGCACTGGCCGGGTCCGCGCCGTAGCCCCCCTGCTCGATGGCGCGCAGGGTGGGGAAGTACATGTCGTGGCCGTTGCAGTAGCCCGCGAAGATGGTCTTTACCCCTTCCACGCGTTGCTTTAACTGCACGGAATGGTCGCTGAAGAATTCGCCTGACGCACCGGCAATTGCAAGTTCCCCGTTGATGAGCAGGGCGGCCAGTTTGGGATGCATCATCCCATCGGCATATTTGGTTAGATAACTTCGGTGCAGCGATTCGCCGAATTCGGCGCGCATACCTTCGGTGACCATGGGATCGTTCAAATCAAGGCGGAGTTTGAAGGAAAAGGTGGCCCGTTCCCCGCGCAGATCGGGGCGCGCTGGCATCGTGGTCTGTATCGCGCTGTTCAACGCGAGCACTTCTTTTGCCAACCGCTGTCCCGGTTCCACCATCTGCTCCACCAGGCCCCACTGGCTGTCGTCCACGTCGCATTGCATGTCGCCCGCCGCGCCCTGAAGGAACAGGCACGGCGCGCCGGTGGCTTTCTGTACCTCCGCCATCATAACGCCGGGAAAATCCGCGCTGAACTTGTTGTCGGCGTGGGGATGGTTCGTGGGGTGCGCGGCGAAGTTCACAAGGATGGCGATGGGATTGCCCGCCAAATCATCCGCGCGCAGCGTGAAGAGTTCCGGGTCGCGGGGGACGGGCGCCTCCTGGGTATGGCGGTTGCGGTTCACCTGGCTTTCGACCGAGGCCCAGCCGATTTTCGCGGGCACGAGCTTACCCGCCGCTTCGACGATGACGTCTATCAGCTTTTGCTCCAGTTGTTCGTAGTAAGTGAAGGCGTTCTGCAGTGCGGGATCGGCGTTGCCCTCCACGGGCACCAGCTCCAGTGCGGGGCCGTGGTGGGTGTGGGAGCCCACCAGGAAGACGTGCTGGACCCCGGCCTGGCGCAGCACCGCCTGCTCGATGCGTCGCACCATGGGCTCGAAAGGGGCACGTCCAAGGTCGAGGCCCACAAGCGCGGCGCGGGTTTCGCCAGCCTCGAATACGAGCGCCTTGGCATAGAGCAGATCATGGACACCAGTGGAGTTGTTCTCCGGACGATGTTCCCTGCCGTAGCCCCACATGGGCACAGAGGCCTCCGGGCTAATGTCGATGGAGGCGAAGCCTGCTTTAAAGATCACCGTTTCGTCCTCCAGTGCGGGTGCGGTCGCGCAGAGTACGCCGGTCGCGTATACCGCCAATTGCTTCCAAAAACGCTTCATAGTAACTACTCCAATTCATCGTCAAACGTCGGGTGCCACCCACACCCGGCGGAGCGCAGCGGGGGAGGATGTGGTTGCGGGGACTTCTATTGTTCAGACCTCCCCTAACCCTGTGTCCAATTCTTTGTCAGTTCCAATGGGATAATCAATATACCGATGAATCACCAAGTCCCATCACCCACATTCTCCCGCGGCGGAGCCGCCCCGAATGTGGGTGGCCCCCGTCATTCGATTTGAAGTCCCGATTTCTTTCCGCATGGTTCGTCTTCGGCGATCGCACGATGTATATCACAATAGTCCTGCAAAGAAATCTTCAGCGCCACTACATTCTGCGGGACCTTCCCAATGCGCATGGCGTCCTTTTCGGTAGTAACCACGAAACCGTCGGCGTGCAGCGCGTCGTCGGGGATCGATGCATGATCGCGAAAGGCGCGCGCCTCGCGCAAGCGGAGGCCCAGTCCTTCGAGGGTGCGGTAGAAGGCCTCGGGGTTGCCGATGGCGGAGACCGCGGTAACGGGGCATTCGCGCAGGGTGTCGAGGGTCACGGTTTCTCCATCGGAGACACGCCAGAAGCCGTCGGGAGCGTGGACCGTGAAGCGCAGGGGCGTACCCGGAACTATCGCCTCAATTTGCTTCACCAGCCGATCCAGGTCGGTCGCCTGGTCGCAGCGGGTGAGCACAATGCGCGTGGCGCGCTTCAAGGCGCCAGTCGGTTCTCGCAATATTCCCCGGGGCACCAGATGGCCGTTGCCAAAGGGGTTGGTCGCGTCGATCAGACAGATATTTTCGTCGCGCGCGATCTGGACATGCTGGTACGCGTCGTCCAGGATGATGACATCGCAGCCGAGGTTCTCGATAGCGATACGCGCTCCATCGGCACGCCGGGCCGCTTTGACCAGGGCGCATCCCGGTGCATGGTGACGGATCAACGCGGGTTCGTCGCCTACAAGCCGGACGATATCGGCACGGGACATGGTCGTTCCAGCCACAAAGGGTTCCCGCGTGCGGGCGCTGCCGTAGCCGCGCGTGACGACGGCGACTTGATTGCCTGCGGCGATCTGGGCCTGCACACAAGCAATAACCGCCGGGGTCTTACCCGTGCCACCGGCGGTGATGTTGCCAAAGCTAATGACCTTCGCGTTCACATGGGCCGGGGACTTCAGATGGCGCAGGGCCATTCCGAGGCGCGTGATGGGCGTGGCGCACCGTAGCAGGTAGTCCCATTGGGGAGGAAGTGACTCACCGCGTCGGACGCGATTGGCTATGTCGTTGAAGTCGGGCATGGAAGGCAACGTTAGGGGATTGGCGGGGGCGGTGTCAATCTGCAGCGAATTCGAAGACAGGCAAATTCGCATACGTACGTGCGATTGTTCTTTGGGTTTTAAGTCTCCATCCTCGTCTCGGGCGAATTCGCTTTCACAACGTGACGGACTACTTTTGTCCTTTCAAGTAGAACTCAGTCGTACAAGACAGGAAGCCCCGTGCACCGATGCAAAATGTCCGCACAGGAACCAGATTTGCGCTCGCGTCTTGCTCCGTTCGCCCACGCCTGGCCTCGGAATCACGCCCACGGTCCCCGCACCTTCAATGTAGTTGCGGGCGACGCCCTCTACCTCGATCCACGCCTGTGCAGCATCGTCCTGGCCCGTAAAAAGGGGACTTTATCGCCGTACTCAACAACGAGGTCCGGACACTCTTCCAGGACTTCTGGGGCGCCCTGGAGTTCGAGCAAAATAGGGCCAATAGCAGCAGCATCTGAGGAATCGCTGAGGGCTAAGCCGGGAAATTGTCACAAAGGCGGCCCGGATGCTATGATCCGGGTCTCCCACCTGCCCCCCGATTGCGGGCCTGTTTCGGGTGGAACCATCCTGAAAACCCTGCCGCGGCGCTACCCTGCCCGCGTTGACCGAAGGAATTGTTCGTTTGAAGACTATCACCGTCCAGGTTCGGGAAGATCACCTCGAAACCGTCGCCAAGTCCAAGCCCATGACCGCCATCGCCGAACTCATCTGGAACGCGCTGGACGCCGAGGCCACCGAGGTGAATGTGCGGTTCCAATTGAACGAGCTGGACGGGCTGGAGGCGATCCAGATCGCGGACAACGGTACAGGCCTGCACTATGACGACGGCATCATGGTCTTCCAGAGCCTCGGCGGCTCGTGGAAGCGTCCGAATGGCCGTACCCACGAACTGAAGCGCGAACTCCACGGCAAATACGGCAAGGGACGTTTCCGGGCCTTCACTCTGGGCCAGAGCGTGACCTGGTACTCCGTGTATGAAGAGGCCGGAGATCGCTACCAGTTTTCCATTGCGGGCACGGCTGATCGCCTGGGCCAGTTCCAGGTCAGCAACCCCAAAGGCGCGGGGGAAAAGCAGCGCGGTATGACCGTGGAGATGATAAACCCGCCGCTGGCTTGTGGCGTGCTCCTCGGCGTCAAGGCCCTGCAGGAAGTCACCGACATCTTTGCCCTTTACCTGCGCCAATATCCCGGCGTGCGCATCACCTACGACAATGTCGTGCTCGACCCCGCCAACGCGGAGCACGGTTTCGCCCGCTACACGCTGGATGAAATGGTGATGGAAAATGGTGAACGGGTCCAGGCGGACCTGGAAGTGGTGGAGTGGAACCTACCGGGCAAGCGCGGCGTCTATCTCTGCGATGAGCATGGTTTCATGCGTCACAACGCCCTGCCGCGCCTTCACTACCGGGGCTTCAGCTATACGGCCTACGTCAAGACCAGCCACGTGACCACGCTGGATCGCGAGGGCCTTCTCCAGGCCGGTGATCTGGTCTCCGATGTACGCCAGCTCCTCGACGCCGCCCGTACGAAGCTGCGCGAGCACTTCAACCTTCAGGAAGCCAAGCGGGCCATGGACACCCTGGAGAAATGGCAGGCCGACGAGATCTACCCCTATCTCAGCGCTCCGCGCGACGAGCACGAGGCCAATGAGCGGCGGATCTTCGATATTTACGCGACCCACCTCCACCAGATATTCCCCGACTTCGCCACAGCGAGCCTTCGCAGCAAACGGCTCACTCTGTCGCTGCTGAAGGAACTTGTCGCCGCCGAGCCCACACGGGTTGCACGAGTCCTCGATCAGGTCCTCGACTTCCCGGAAGAAAAGGAAGAGGCTATCCTGGAGCTGATGGCCGCACACTGAGGTTGGGGCAATCCATTCAGAGCGGCAGCGGCGTAGCTTGTTCGCCGTAGGGCGCGTGGGAGAGTGTATCCAGAAGGGGCACCATCGGCACGTCAAGTTCCGGCTGCGCGTGATAGACCCACAATTCCGATTGCGCCGGCTGGGCACCCAACTGGGCCTTCGCCCGGAGCGCCGTCCGCCCGAAATTGACCTGCCGACACCCCATCTCCAGGGCATCGCGAATGACCGCATGGAGCAGGGACGGCAGCATGGGACTCTGCTGGCCCACTTCGGTATCCCAACCCACGCAATAGCAGATGGCCGTGTCGCGGTCTTTCAGCGTGAAAGAAAAGCCGATCAGCGCTTCCTCTTTCATTAGCACCGTGCACCGGAACTGATCCGGGTTCAGGAGCCGGGCCATCGCGGCCAAAAAGCCCTGGGGCAGGGGAATAAAGTTGGTAATGGACCGCCGCTGGACGCTCAGATATAGTTCTTGCATTCGCTCCGACCAGGGCGCCAGATCCGTCAATGACTGGGTGACCACACCCTGCCGCAGCAAATCACGGGTGGCGCGCACCGCGCTAAGGCGATAGCGCACATTCAACTGGGCCAGGTAGTCTTCGTATTGCTTCCAGCGCGGCGACAGAGGCAGCACCATATTCGGCGATGACTCCACGCGGCGATACTGGCTGTGGCGGAGCAGGCGCGTCTCGGATGCGGCGTATGCGGGTATGTCCTTGATGAGGATATAGTCTTGCTCGCGGTTGAGCCCTTCCTGCACTGCGATCCGCTGGAGCAGCGTCGTGACCGCCGGCCAAAATTTACCCACCGCGCCTTCGTCACGAAGCAGAATTCCGTGGAACCCGCCAACATAGTAGTCGCCGCAGATCATGGCGCTGCGCGCAGGCGCTTCCGGCATGGCGCTCAACCCGACCTCGGCAGGGCGAATCGAAGTACGATGGTTGCCATTGCGACGCGGAGCCGTCGTGTCGGTGGAGATTGGTCTTTCACCAAGCTTCACGATGCGCACCGCCAGCGCCGCGACCGGAACATCCTTGTGATAAATCATCCCGTAGCGCGCGCGAATAGAACGTGGGCCCGATGCTTCAAAATGCCCCAACACCGCGCGGGAAAGGAGAAGTGACTTACCTTCGGAGAGCTCATCCCAGTGGAGGGGATTCATGCACGCTATGCGATCGCCGAAAACAAAGTTAAACTCGAGATCGCTCTTCACCATCGGTCGACCGAGCCGCCGATGGGTGGCCGAATTGCGAAGCAATCGTTCCGTACGCATACTGCTACCTCACTAGTCTGTCCGCCATTGGTGCTCGTATCGGTCTTTGTCACCCAGGATGGGCCACAATCGCCGACTTCGACCACGACACTGGCGGGGGGCTAAATCTCTCCGAACAGGTTACCCCGACAACGATAAGTTTGCTTCGCAATACACCCTGTTATGATAGCTTGGATTCCCAGAATATGCAACGCTATCGCAAGGAGGAATTCATGACAAAACGACGATAATGCAAGTAAAGTGCTATTCTTGGAAAGGATTTCAGAGAAATCTTCGGTTTGTCGCCCTTCACACGCTCGTCAAGTCCCATGGATTACGGCGCCAACTTAGCAGTCAATTCAAACGCGCGCCAGGCGCCATGACCTGCCAACCGGCTTCGAACACAACTGGGGTCGATAATCCCCACATTGCGGGGGGCATCTCGATGCGATGTCCTGAGGCCTCTCTGCTAAGGGCGGTCACGTTGTCTCGCGTGGATTAGTGCACAATGATTTTGGGGCCCGAGTGACGTCCTCGCGCGGGCCCTTCCCTCGTGCACCCATCGGCCGCCGTATGCTACAATCCGCCCTTCGTTTGAATCCCGAAGCCCCAACGGCGGAGTTGTATCTTTTCCATGTCTGACGGCAATTATAGTTTCCAGGAAATCGAGAAAAAGTGGCAGAAGTTCTGGCTTGAAAACAAGACCTTCAAGACCGTGCTGGACACTTCCAAGCCCAAGTATTACTGTCTGGACATGTTTCCCTATCCCAGCGGCGACGGCCTCCACGTGGGTCACCCCGAGGGCTATACGGCGACGGATATCGTCTCGCGCTTCAAGCGGATGAAGGGCTTCAACGTGCTCCATCCCATGGGATGGGACGCCTTCGGCCTGCCGGCCGAGCGCCACGCCGTACGCACGGGCGAACACCCCGCCATCATTACGAACAAGAACTGCGACAACTTCCGGAGCCAGATCCAGGCCCTGGGTCTTTCCTACGACTGGGACCGGGAGATCAACACCACCGATCCGAACTACTACAAGTGGACGCAGTGGATTTTCAAGGTGCTCTATGATCGCGGTCTGGCCTATGAGGTCGAAGCGCCCGTGAACTGGTGCCCGGCCTTGGCCACCGTGCTCGCCAACGAAGAAGTGAAGGACGGCAAGTACGTCGAGACCGGCGACCCGGTCGAAAAGCGCGCCATGCGCCAGTGGATGCTCAAGATCACCGAGTACGCCGAGCGCCTCCTCCAGGATCTGGATGAGCTCGATTGGCCCGAAGGCATCAAGGCCATGCAGCGCGAGTGGATCGGCAAGAGCACCGGCGCGGATGTGGACTTCATGATCGTGGGCACGGGCGACGTCTTCACCGTTTTCACGACGCGGCCCGACACCCTCTTCGGTGCGACCTATTGCGTCCTCGCGCCGGATCATCCCCTTGTGAAAGTCATCACCAAAGACGCCCAGCGCGCCGAGGTGGAGGCCTATGTCGCCGCGACGGGCAAGAAAAGCGCCCAGGATCGCATGCGCGACGACAAAGAGAAGACGGGCGTCTTCACCGGTGCCCTCGCCATCAATCCGGTCAACGGCAAAGATATTCCGATCTGGATTTCAGATTATGTGCTGTCCGAATACGGCTACGGTGCGATCATGGCGGTGCCCGGCCATGATACGCGAGACTACGAATTCGCAAAGACCTATGGCCTCCCGATTGTCGAAGTGATCTCCGGTGGTGATATCACGAAAGAAGCCTTTACGGGCAATGGCACGCTGGTTAACTCCTCCTTCATCGACGGCATGGACGTGCCCACGGCGAAGCAGACCATGATTGAATGGCTCGACGAACAGGGAATCGGCAAGGGCACGGTGAACTACAAGCTCCGCGACTGGCTCTTCTCGCGCCAGCGCTATTGGGGCGAGCCCTTCCCCCTCATCCGCACGGCCGACGGCACCATGAAGACCATCCCCATGACGGATCTACCCCTTACACTGCCCGAGCTCGACGAATACAAGCCCACCGCAGACGGTGAGCCGCCTCTGGCCCGCGCGACGGAATGGGTGAATACCATCGACGCGGAGACCGGCCAGCCCGCCATGCGCGAGACCAACACCATGCCCCAATGGGCCGGTTCCTGCTGGTACTTCCTCCGCTATTGCGATCCGACCAACAGCGAGGCGGCGTGGTCGAAGGAAGCGGAAGAGTATTGGATGCCCGTCGACCTCTACATCGGCGGTGCGGAGCACGCGGTGCTGCATTTGCTCTATTCCCGATTCTGGCACAAGGTGCTCTACGACGCGGGCTACGTACACACGAAAGAGCCCTTCCAGAAGCTCTTCAATCAGGGTATGATCCTGGCCTATTCCTACAAGGACGAACAGGGCAAGTACTACTACCCGCACCAGGTTGAGAAGCAGGGCGAAGACTACGTCGTGAAGGAAAAGGGCACCAGCGTCCACACCCAAATAGAAAAAATGAGCAAGTCCCGCTACAACGTGGTCAATCCGGACGACGTGGTGAAGGAATACGGCGCGGACTCCATGCGCCTTTATGAAATGTTCATGGGCCCACTGGACCGCGACAAGCCTTGGACTGAAGAGGGCGTGCAGGGCGTCCACCGCTTCCTCAAGCGCGCGTGGTCGTTGTTCATCGATCAGGAGACAGGCGCGCTCCACAGCCGCATCGTGGAGCGCGGGGGAGACGCCGCCATCACGAAAGAGGTTCATAAGACCATCAAGGCGGTGACCCACGACATCGAAGGACTGCTCTTCAACACCGCCATCGCCCGCATGATGGAATTCGTCAATGCGGGCTTGAAGGCTCCCGCTATCGACAAGGCGGTCATGGAGCAATTCATCCTCGTGCTCGCCCCCTTTGCGCCCCACATGGCTGAAGAAATCTGGCAACGCCTGGGCCACACCGACACCCTCGCCTACGCCGCTTGGCCGTCCTGGGATGAGTCGCTTCTTGTGGAGAGCACCATCGAGCTCCCCATCCAGATCAACGGTAAGTCCCGCGGAACCGTCACGGTGCCAAAAGACGCCGACAAAGACACCATCCTCGCCGCGGCGAAAGCCGAACCAAAGATTCAGCACGCACTCGACGGCATGACCGTGATAAAAGAGATCTACGTGCCCGGGAAAATCGTGAATCTGGTCGTAAAATAGGTGGATGAAGCCTGCGATGGCTGATTGAAGTCTCGGCGCATGCCCACTGCGAAGATGGCCCCCCGCCAGTGGGGGGCACCTTACCTGTTAGAGTAAGCCTCTTGATCCCCCCCGCTGGGGGGTAGGGGAGGGTAAGACTCCGATGCGATTGTGATTCATGGTGACGAACCAATATGTTCAGAATTGAAGTAGTCTCTCTTCAATCCCCAAAAATCCAATTAATCGTCAACAATACCACGAGCGCAATGGCCAGCCACTTCCCGATCAGCCAGGCGCGCAGGCCGCCTTCGGCTTTGCGGATGCGGGCGACTTCTTCACCCGCATAGCGGGCCGTGCGCATCAGGATGTTCTTCGAGGTCTCGCCCGCCTTCTCCACGACTTCCTTGACATCCTCGCGCTCGCTGAAGGCTTTGGCCTTTTCCGCCGCGTCGTGACCGAGGGTCGTGGCCTTCTCTTTCACCGCCTGAACATCCTTGCGCGCGCCGATGGCCTTTGCCTTTCGCGCCGCCACGATGCCAATGGCCTTGGCGGTTGCTTTCAGCTCCTGAGCCTGTCCACTCTCGCCGAATTCCTTCGCCTTCACATAGGCCTGCTTGCCTGCGGCGGTGATCTTTTCCTTCGCCGCCTTCACATCTTCCCGCTCGGAAAATTCCATGAAGGCATCGATTACATCCTTGCCGACCTCCTTCAGTTGCTCTTCCAGCGAGTCGCCCTTGCCGGGGATGTCATCCATGGATGCGCCGCAATACGGACAGAAGGGCTCGTGGTCGCGGTAGTGCAACTTGCATGTGGGGCACGCCGGATGGCGATCATCGGCAAAGCTTTCCAGATCCTCCAGGGAAGAGCCGCAGCGCGCCTCAAACTGGCCCGCTTCCTGGTAATCCGGCTTGAGGGCCAGGGCCAACTCGAAGAGATACCGCGCTGTTGCCTTGTCCGAATCGAAAAAGGTGCGTCCCAGCAGGAACAGGGCCTCGGCATCCCGCGCCGATTCGCCGTTATGCAGCAGGGGCTTGAGCAGACTTCGCGCGCCGTCCAGGTCGCCGCCGTCCACATGCTCGCGTACGGATTTCAGTGTCTCGTTTTCCATGGCTTCACCTCGCAATTACTATCAGACTTCCAGGGTCTGTCCTTCACGGGGAATCACGACTCTCTTGACGCCCGCATCATGCAACGCGCCCTGAAGGGATTTCATTCCCTCGGGTTCGCCATGGACCAGCAGCACCTGCTCCGCGCAGTCCTTGAAGCGCGCGCCGAATTCGATGAGTTCCTGCCGTCCGGCATGGGCGCTGAACTCGTTCATGATACGCACATGGGCGTTGAGATCATAATCGATGCCAAAAATACGGATCCGGCGCGAGCGCTCCACGATCCGGCGGCCCAGAGTATTTTTCGCCTGAAAGCCGATGATCATGATGGTGTTCTTCGGATTCGTGCAGTGATTCTTCAGATGGTGAAGGATGCGCCCGTGCTCGCACATGCCCGCGGCGGAAATGATGATGGCCGGACCTTCAAGCTTGTTGATGGCCATGGATTCTTCCACCGTGCGGATATAGCGAATCTTCTTCGTCATGAAGGGATCGCCGTTTTCGTTCATCGCGCGGCGGAAGTCCTCGTCGAAGGACTCCGTGTGAAGGCGGAAAACTTCCGTGATATTGACCGTCAGGGGACTGTCCACGATCACCGGAATCTCTGGAATGAGCCCCTCGGCCTCCAGGCGCTTCAGGGCATAGACCATTTCCTGAGCCCGCTCCAAAGCGAAAGCCGGCACGATTACCTTGCCGCCCCGGTCTACCGTCTCATTGATATACTGGGCGAGTTTCTCTTCCATGCGCACCATGGAATCGTGGTCTCGATCGCCGTAGGTGCTCTCCATCATCACCACATCCGCCGGTCCCGGCACCCAGGGGTCTTCCAGAATCGCCATGTTTTTCCGGCCGATGTCGCCGCTGAAAATGAACTTGCGGCGCTTATCCTTTTCTTCGTAGTCCAGCTCAACCATGGCCGAGCCGAGCACATGGCCCGCGTTGTGATAGGTCAAAAATATATTCGGCATCACGGGAAAACGCACTTCGTAGGGTATGGAGACGAAACGCTTGATTATTTCCCGCGCGTCGTCTTCGGTGTAGAGCGGCGGGATAAAAGTCATGTGCTTCTTCGAAAGCCACTCCGCGTCCCGCTTCTGGATCCGGGCACTGTCCTGCAACATCACGGCGCAGAGGTCGCGCGTTGCGGGCGTGGCATAGATTACGCCGCGATAGCCGAACTTGGCGAGCATGGGGAGGAGGCCGCTGTGGTCGATGTGGGCGTGACTCAGGATGACGGCGTTCAACCGGTCCATGTCGAAATTCATCCGCCGGTTCTTTTCTTCCGCCTCTTTGCGTTTGCCTTGAAACATGCCGCAATCGAGGAGGATGCGCGCGCCGTTGATTTCCAGGTAGTGCTTGCTTCCCGTAACTTCTTCCGCGCCGCCGTAGGATGTAATTCTCATATCGATGCCTCTCGCTGACTGATAATGGGGCGGTCCTCCCGATAGGAGGCGACGCACCGCCGTACCAACGACTCGGGGTTTTCGTCGAAGAGTATTCGCGACCCCGTCTTCTTCTTAATGATCGGGAGAAAGTCGTCTACATGATCCGCCACACCGCCCGTGCCCGTGAGCACGCCGATGAGCCGCCCTTCGTCGTAGGCGATGGCGAATTCCCCGAGGGTGCCCGAGCGACCACCCACGATGAGGACGATATCACAACTTCGGATGCCGGTTACTTCCCGGCCCATAAGACCGCTGCCGGTGTAGATGAGCACATCCAGGTGGTCGGTGGGCGAGCCGTAGCGCCCCACGTGTTCGTCCAGGCTGATGGCGGGGGAAATGCCGATGGTGAGGCCGCCCGCGCGTTTGCAGCCGATGACGGCGTGGTGGGGCAAACCCGGACAGCCCCCGGTAAGAATCGCGCAGCCTTCTTCCGCGATGGCCCTGCCGATACGCTCGCACTTGGCAATAAGTTCGTCGGCCATTTCACCACCCGCCGAACCCATGACACCAATCTTTATCCGGGCAACGTCCATTGCGCCTCTTTTCGTATCAACACTTCCCCGTCAACAGCGCCCGGGCATGTTCCAGGCTCACGCTGGACACGGAGCCGTCCAGCAGGCGTGCTATTTCTTTTTCGCGGGACTCCGCCTCGATGGCGGTCACATCGGTGCGCGTGCGGCCGTTGCCGCTGGCCTTGGCCACCGTAAAGTGAACATCGCCCACGGCCGCGATCTGGGCCAGGTGGGTCACGCAGAGCACCTGATGGGACGAGGCGATGGACTGAAGTTTCTGGGCGACCTTGCGGGCCACGTCGCCGCCAACGCCCGCGTCCACCTCGTCGAAGATCAGCGTGGGGATCGTGTCCGCGCCCGCCAGCACGGTCTTGATGGCCAGCATGATGCGGGACATCTCGCCGCCGGAGGCCACCTGCTTCAGGGGCTTCATGGATTCGCCCTGGTTCGCCGCCAACTGAAAGGTGGCCCGGTCGAAACCCGCGAGATGAAGGGGAACGGCCTCCAGACGCGCCTCAAAGCGGGCGCCCTTCATGCCCAGTTCCTGGACCGATGCGGTCACTTCCTTCTCCAGCTTCTTGCCGGCCTTTTGTCGCGCGGCACTGAGTTTCGTCCCCGCCTCGGTGATGGTCGTCAGCAGGGCGGTCGATTCGCGCTTCAGGTTGACGAGCTGCTCGTCGCGGTTCTCATACCCGCTCAATTCCGCCCAGGCTTTCTCGCGGTAGGCGAGCACATCGGCCACGGTCGCGCCATACTTCCGGCGCAGCGCGCCGATGAGGGTGCTGCGACGGTTCAGCTCGTTCAATTCCTGGGGGTCGAACTCAATTTCCGACGTGTAGACCCGCAGCTCGGAGGCGATACTGTCCACCGCCGCCTGCGCCTCGACCAGTTGCGCGGCCAGCGGCGCAAAGCGCTCATCGATGGCGGCCAATTCATCCAGATCGCGCCCCACGGAGGCGAGGCGGTCGATCACGGCAACCTCGTCTTCCTCGTAGAGCAGGGCATAGGCCCGTTGCGCCGTTTCGAAGATGGTCTCGGAATTGGTGATGAGGTTGATTCGGGCCTTCAGCGTCTCGTCTTCGCCGGGTTCCAACCCCGCGTCGTCAATTTCGCTCACCTCGAAGCGGAGGAACTCCATCTGGCGCGTGCGATCGCGATCATCGCTCTCCAGGGCCTCGATGCGGCGCTCGATTTCGCGGTAGGTCTCGACCTGCCCGCGAAGGGCCTGCGCGGCCGCCTCGGTGCCGCCGAAAGCGTCGAGCAGGTCCAGTTGCCGATCCGCGCGGAGCAGCGACTGGTGATCGTGCTGGCCGTGAACGTCCACCAGCTCGTCGCCGATATCCGACAGCACCGCTATGGGAACCATGGCCCCGTTGATATAGCCTTTGGTGCGTCCATCGCGCGAGATCGTGCGGGAGAGATGGAGTTCATCCCCCTCCAGCGCGATCTCATGCTCCTTCAGCAGGGCCTTGAGGCGCTTTTTCGGTGTGCGCAGCAGGAAGATGGCGTCGATCTGGGCCTTTCCGCACCGGCGCGGAGGACATCGCCCGTGGAGCGCGCGCCAAGCACCAGATTGAGGGCACCGATGAGGATAGACTTACCCGCGCCGGTTTCCCCGGTCAAGACATTGAAGCCCCGCTGAAAGTCGATCTCGACCGTGTCGATCAGGGCGTAATTCTGAATACGCAGGGTGGCTAGCATGGAATCGGCTCCGCCGGTGCAAAATCGCGCAGCCAGGCCAGAAATTCTTTGTTGCCCGCAGGCCCGGTGAGGGGCGAGGGGATCACGTCGATGGATTGAAAGCCCAGCCCCCGCGCGACCGCGCATACATCGTCCACGGTCTGCTGGCGCACGTCCTCGTCGCGCACCACGCCGCCCTTGCCAATCTGACCCTTGCCCGCTTCGAACTGGGGCTTGATCAGCACGATGCCCTCGGGCGCTTCGCCCAGCACAGGCATGAGGGGTGGCAGCACAATTTTCAGGGAGATGAAGGAGCAATCCGCCACGAAGCGGGAGGGAGGCTCCTCCAGCATGTCCGGCTTGAGGTTGCGCACATTGCAGCGCTCCATCACCACCACGCGGGGATCCTGGCGCAGATCCCAGGCAAGCTGGCCATAGCCCACATCCACGGCGTAGACCTTGACCGCGCCCTGTTGCAGGCAGCAGTCGGTGAAGCCGCCCGTGGACGCGCCCACGTCAATGCAGACCTGGCCCGCCACGGAAAAGGGGAATTTCTCAAAGGCGGCGGCCAGCTTGTCGCCGCCCCGGCTCACGAAACGGGCCTGTTCGCGAATGTCCAAGGCGCTTTCTCGGTCCATGCGAAGACCGGGCTTGTCCAACTTGTTCCCGGAGGCGTCGTAGACTTGCCCGGTCTGAATGAGTCCCTGAGCCTTGGAGCGGGACACCCCCGCCTGCTGTTGCACCAGAATGTCGAGTCGTTCTTTAACCATATATCCGCTTACGTAGACCGCCAATACCACAATAGGTTGTAGTGGGATTATACGCGATCAGGCGGCGGAGTAAACACTTTTGAGGCGCGGCGGGGACTGCGGCCGATTGGCACGTGCCTTCGGAATTGCACAGGAGAAGTCCGGCCAATCGGGGGCTGTCCCCCCGAAGAATCGCTGTAACAGTTTCATGACGCTGATGGCGGCGTATCGTACAAAAAGTTTTTGCCGCAAAAGAACGCAAAGATCACAAAGAAAATCTTTCTTTGTGCTCTCTGCGTTCTTTTGCGGCTAATTTACCGCGCGTACGGCGTCGCCGTGAGCACTCTTGCGCCCGCCTCGTCGCTGATGACAAGGATGGCGAATTGCTTCACCTGGGCAATGTCCAGCGTGCTGGAGGAGGCGTAGTCGAAGCGACCCCGGAGGTCGGTGTAGCCGTCGCGGTAGAAGACGGTTTCGCCGTTCTGCATCTGGGCGAAGACCTTCACGTAGACCTTGGGCAAGGGTTTGCCGTCGGCTTTGCCGGTGACCTGGACCTGGCCGTAGCGCTCGATCAACTGGGCGACCAGGCTGCTGGCGTAGCGAATGCCGGATCGGTTGATGCCGCCCGCTTCCGCCTTCACGATGACGTGGCGCGCGGCAAACTCGGCGGGGAGGGCCACCTCGATTTGGTTTTGCGCCGCGTCGAAGGTGGCGGTCAGGGTCGCCAGAGGCTTCACGCCAGCGACTACGTTCGTGTCCGCGAGGGCGAAGGGGCTGCGCGTGAAGAGCATTTCCAGGTCAATAGGATAAAAGCGTATCTCGCACGACTTCAGGTTGGCATAGCGCACCAGAAGCACGTCTTCTTTCACCTCCAGATCGAGCTGTGGCTCTTGCGCCGCCAGGGCGTCCTGACCGGGCTGCTTCTCGGTGGCGGGCGCATTGGCACCCGCGATTTCACTGGCCTGGGCCGCGACGGCGGCAAAGCGCTCGCGCCAGGTATCCACGGGATAATCCTGGTACTGCGCGGCGATGGTGGCGGCCGCGGACGGATCTTCCCGGTAGAAGGCCAGGTAGGCCTGGAGGTAGTCGTACTGGATGCGCGCGGGCAGCGACTCCGCCTGCACCTGCTCGAAGTAGGCCATGGCCTCGCCGACGCGATCCTGCAGGAGCAGGTAATAGGTCAGGGGGAGCAGATCCTCCTGGCGTGGCGCGGTGCGATGAGCCAGCACATCAAGAAGCGCGTAGTACTGCTGCTCCAATTGTTCGTTGGTAATCATCCACTTGCCCTCCAGGTGGTGGGCCCGGGGATTGATCAGGGGGGCAAATTCCATATGCTGGTAGGTCTTTCGCTCCACGGGCTCGATGGTCAGCAGGGCGCTTTCAAAGCTCGGGCCGGACTGGCTCACGAAGTCTTCCCGATATTGCAGGAAAGTTTTCAAGCCCTCGGCGTCGTTGTGGAGGATGGCATAGGCCCAAAGGTCCGGCTGATACATCGCCCGGCCTTTCAGCAGCGTTAGCACCTGCTGGTAAAAGGCCTGGTCTTTCATCCGCCAGAGCACGAGGCTGAGATCGATTCGGTTGAGGTTGGATTGCTTGAGGAATTCGATGACCTCTTCCCCCGTGCCCTGCTGGGAGACGTACGCCCACGAGGTGGTGTCGGTGGTTGTGGGCACCTCCACCACGGCCATGGAGACGGGCTCCGCGTGGGCGAGCAACTGGCCGTTCTGACTCACGTGCACCGGGAAGTGGGTGAAAGTCCCCGCCTGCGGGAAGTAGAAGAAATACTCCAGTCGCGCCGTGCTGTAGGCGTCGAGGCCCAGACGCTCGCTCTTCGTGTAGCGTCCGCTGCCCACGGGCAGGGCGCCCGCCGGGATCTGGTGGAGCACTTCGATCTGGAGCGGCGTGGAGGCCGGGTTGGTCGCCGTGACCTGACAACCATAGACCACGCCCGTGAGGAATTCGCCGGTCACGAACTTGTCGAACTGCTGATTGCCCTCGTAGCGGAAGCGGTCGTCCTGACGGAAAAAATTCTGACTCACGAGAACGGGCGTCTCCGCGACGGCGGGTGCGGCGTCGATGTCCTTATAGAAGGCAATGGCCGCACCGCCCGCTTTGAGCGTGAAGAGGCCTTCGGCGCTGCCCTGTTCGTGTTTTGGCGATTCAAAGGGAAGATCGAGCACCGCCAGGGCCAGCATGGCCTCGGTGAAGTTCGACGCGGCCTCCGCGAGGTTGCCCGACACGAAGGGCCTCGCCGGATCCGCCTCGGCATAGTCGCGCCAGAAAGCATTCACCGGGATCAGCCCGGAGTTTGCCTGGCCGATGGGGAGTTTGTAGTAATCGTTCTCCAGCAGGGCTTTGGTCTTTTCCGGGGCGCGGTAGAGGGCGGGGTAGGCATAGTAATCGTTCCTCGCCATCGATTCTTCTTCGGAAAGAGCAACGACGCCCCCTTGCTGAGTCGCGAAGTTAAATTGCCGGACGCCTTTCGAATCGACGGATTCCGGTAATGCTTGCGGCCTGTCTTCTCTATTTGAACGGATCCGATCCGAATCGGAATCAACTCCTCGGCGTTTGGCTTTTTCCTCCAATTTCTTTTCCGGCGCGGGTGCGCTGGCCGGCAGATTGAGGGTACCGTCCCCATTGGTGTCAAGGCCCAATGTAGGATCAAATCCGCCATTACCGGCAGCGCCGGAGCGAATTCCGAATCCGCCGCCGCCACCACCGGACTCGTCGGCATAGTAGTTTGTAGTGCTGTACGTGCTGACCAAGTCGTGCGCTTCGAAGCCAGCCCTGGAGCCCAGCGCACCACCGTAGAGTGCGGTCATGAAGAGGGTGTTGAATCGCTCCGGATTGGGGGGCAGCATATCCAGCGCATCACGCACATAGGGCGAGACGACGACTTGAGCCTCGGGGAATCGCCGGGCGAGCAGGACTTTCTCCACCAGGTTGAGTTGCCCGAATTTCCACGGATCCAGATAGGCCTCTAGATCCTCTTCAAGCAACCACTGATCGACAAAGGTCTTCTGGTACTTGTTCGCAAGATAGGGACGAACAACCGCGTCGAAAAAGGTCCGATCCTTGTGATAGAGGAAGAGATTGAGCTCATGGGATTCATAGGTCGAGAACTTGGTGCGCTTCTCCTCGTCGCTCAGGCTCGGCCAGCGCGACACGAAACTGAACTCCGCCAGCTTGGCGTCACCGTTGAGGGTCATGAACAGGGCCATCACCGACGGGACGGAGTCATAGACCTGCACGTTCGCTTCGCCGGTGAGACTCACCTTCAATTCGGCACCCGCCTCCAGTACCTGGATGCGTTTCTGTTCCACCAGCGACTTCGCGGGATCCAAAGCCTTCGCCAAGCGCTGATCGCGGGGCGTCCACGCCTGCGCGGGCAACGCGGCATAGGAAGACACCGTTGCGAAGGGATCCGTCGCGACGATTTGGACAAAGCCCCGGCCCTGGAGCGCCTCGGCGGGAACCGTCACCACGCCGTTGGCGTCGGGCTTGAGGTTGTAGAGCGCGGAGGATTCGCCATCGAGGAAATCGAAGCTGGGGGAGAAGGGGATCACCGGCGCGGGAGGCTCTGCTTCGAGTCCTTCAGCCGATTGGTAGCGCATCGCCTCAACGGATGGTGCTGACTGGCTCTCCGCCGCCGCGCCCTCCTTGGCCGCGTCCTGTGCCGCCTGCGTTTCTTCGAAACTCCACGGATTCAGCAGCAGCGAAGGACGCTCCAGCATGTTGCCGGGGAACTTCTCGGCGAAGCGGCGCTCAAGCACATAGCGGAATTCATCGCCGATCTGACGCCCCGAGGTGTAGAGCGCATAGCCCTGGTTCAGGTTCCAGGCCATGGCATAGGGCGGCTTGGTCACGTTAAACTGTTGATACGCGTAGCGGTCCGGCAGAAATCGCGTGGATAGGACATGGACGCGGGTAAACTCGTTGGCCCCGCCGACGAGCACCTCCAGACCGCCACTATCGGTTTTCACCTGCTGAATCTGGAGCACCGCGGGCGCGGGCGTCTCCAGGATGCGATGGGCCGAAGCGACGTAGCCGCCGGTGGCGTCGCCGTCCGTTACGCGCAGGGGAAGCTGCTGGCCCGTGGTCTTCAGGTGCAGCAGATAATCGCCCGCAGAAAGCCCGGACACGGTGAGGTAGCCATCTTCCAGGGCGAGGGCATCGCTCCGATCCGCCACATAGACCCCCTGGCTCACTTCGAGGAGAGACGCGGCATCCGTGGCCTTGTCCGGCGCATCGCCCGACAGGGGCACATAGAGGGCCTCGCGCGTGCTGCCTTGGAGCACGGGGGGATAGGTGACGCTTCCGTTGCGGAGCATCCACGACTGAGGCATGAAACCGGGAGACGAAGCGCTGACCTGATAGATGTCCTGCAGGTCCCCCAATACAATTTTGCCTTCACGATCCGTCTGGAGATCCACCGTCACGGAGTCGGTGAAGTGCAGGTGATTCAAGGTGAGATTCACCAGGCGATCGGCGACGGTCATGCCGTTCTTGTCTCGCATTTCCAAGCCATAGCCCGCGTCCGATTTGGTGAGGAAGAGGGCGGCAGTTTGCGGGGTGGCGTGGATGCCGTTCACCGCGATGGCCTGCTCCGCGTGCAGCGGCAGGGGTTCTCCGCCGGTCAGTTTCTCCAGGGTGCCATTCAGGGCGAAGGTCACTTGTGCCAGATTCTCCGGCACGCGAAATTCGTGGATCGACAGCTCATTGTTTTGCAACGCGAAGTCGTTGATCTGCTGGCTGCTTTCGATGCCGTCGTGGGTGCGGGAGCGGATGGAGAGCACGGGATTTTTCAATCGCGACAGGGGTATGGGTGTGCCGTTGAGCCTGAGGAGGGGACGCACGGCGACCTTGGCCGTCATGCCCAAGCGCAGGGACTCCTGGTCCACGTGGAAGCCGGCGGCCAGGCTGTAGATTTCGCCCGCATGTTGGAAATCCGCCAGCGTCGTGAATTCGCCCGCACAGAGCAGGAAGGATTGATCGCCGGGCGCGGTGGAGAAGGGCAGGGTGATTTCCCCGTCCTTATCGGCCGTGTACATGCGCTCCGAAAACCAGATGGACGCGTCGGGCACCTTCGTTCCCGATTCGTCGAATACCGTGAAGACTTGCCCGCCCATGCTGGTGCGGCTGAGGTGCTGCAACGTGCCTTTTGCCACCACCGCGCGGCTGCTGGTGCCGTTGCCCACAAACTCGATCACCCAGACGCCCCGTCCGGTCAGCTCAGGGAAGGTGAATTCCCGCCGCACGCGGGTGAGGGGCGGCTCGGTGTAGGTGTAGACCTGCTCCTCATTCGCCACGAGCCCATCGAGGTCGATGGCGGTGTTGATGGGTTGCTTGAATTGCTGGTAGTAGTTCCGCGTGTCGATCTCGAAAACCTTCACCAGCAGACGATCCACGTTCTTCACCCAAAGGTCGAGCTTGACGGGCTCGTCGAGTCCGAAGCGTTGCTTGTTCTCGGGTACAAAGGCCACTTCGACGCGGTTTTTCAGTTCGTCCACATCGGCGGGATCGAGCCAGGCATATCATCGCTCCAGATCGCCCCTGCCCTGGGTGAGCTTTGCGGCGGCGAAGCGACGACGCAGGTAATCTTCGCGGATGTAGGGCTTGAAGGTGTCGTAGTTCGTGTCTGTCTCAAAGAAGGCGCGCAGATAGAAGCCAATCAGGTCTTCGTCCGAGCTTACCGGAGGCAGGTCCGTTGCCCCGCCGAAGTCCCGGCTGAAATCCGCCATCGGAACATTCAGTTCCGGTCGCTTCAGGTAGTCGGGATTTACAAAACTCGATTCCCGGGGAATCTTGATGTACTGGAGGAAGCGCTCGCGGTCGTAAATTCCCTGACTCATGTCGAAGGCGAGTCGGTGATAGAGCACATGGGCCTTTAGCGAGGTATGGGCCGGAGCCAGGCGCTGGACGAAGTCCCAAAGGCGCTCCAGATGCGCCAGCATGGCCGCCGGGTCCCGCTGCCAGTTGGCGTCGTCATTGCCCGGCAACAGGCGGTGCAGGTAGGCCTCGATAAACTGGGGGTTGTCCAGTAACTCCGGCTTGAGCGCCAGCAGGGCGTCGAGTTGCTCGCGGGTGAGGAGTTTGTGGATACCCAGGTCCCCGAAATTGCCGCTGTCGGGAGCGTCCAGGTCCTTCGCGATAAGTTCGGGAAGGCGCGGGTAGTCCGGCAGGCTGAGTTGCCCCAGCAGGTTGCGAAGGAGTGTGGGGGAGAGGTCCGTGGCAAGCAGCCAGTCAAAGGCGCGGGGTAGGAATCCGTTTACCGTGTCCCCATATTCCTGGCTGGCCAGGGTGCGCTTGAGGAGCGTGTCTCGACTAATGAGCGCGGGGTCCAGGGCGGTCGGCAGGCCGGGGGCTTCGCCGGGAACCTGGCGCTGGTGGTCAAAAGAAAGGCCGAAGATGGATTTGAGGTACTCCAGCGTCTCTTCGGGTTTGGAGGGATAGCGGAGCAGGGCCTGGCGGTTTCGGATTTCCCGCACCTGCTCCGTTTCGCCATAGCGCGCAGCCCAGGCTTCCAGGAGCGTCTGGACCTCGTCCAGCTTATCCGTCTCCTGAAGGTGGAGGCAACTGAAGTAGTAGTAGTCTTCCGTGCCGGGGACGAGCTCTTTGAGCACCTCCGCGCGGTCCTTCGCGAGCGCAAAGCGTTCCAGGAACTGAAGATCGGCCCCCTTCGCGACTCCCGACACGACCAATGCCAACAGCACGACCCACACGACACGCAGCTTCATGGCAACTCTCCCAGTGGTTTAGATGGTAAGCGTAATATTCCCGCCCGGCGGCAAAGAGTTTCCTTAATCAGGTAACGTCCCACCGGGAGTGTTGTTCATGTTCTCAGCCACATTAGACACCATTCGCCAGGCAAAGTTCGCCGTATGATGGTGCGTGCGCGCCCCACGACCCCGCGGAGGCAGGCAGACCCACGAAGAAAACGCTCCGCACCTGAGATTAGTTGACTTCGCACGCTGTTTGACAACAAGCCGCCGTTTGGGCAGAATCCTCTTCGTGTGTAAGGGCTTTCGGTGCTGCTTTTCACGCTGGAAATGAGAGAGACTATGGAGCGAACGGATTATCCCCGCCTGCGCATCGTGGACGATGCGCTGTTTCTGCGCAACATCACCATGCGCCTTCCTTTTCGTTATGGCAAGGCGATCCTGGTGGCGGCACCGTTGCTGCACCTGCGTCTGGTCATGGAGGGAGCCGACGGCAAAACCATCACCGGGGTTTCCGCGGACATGCTGCCGCCGAAGTGGTTCGACAAGGATCCTTCGAAGAAATTCGAAGACAACATCAACGACTTGATTGCCGCCGTGCGGATTGCGGGGAAGGTCTATCGCGATGCGGCGAGCGTGGGGGCTTCGCCCTTCGACGTGTGGGCCGGCGCGCACCCGATTGTGCTGCGCCACGGCCAAGAGGCGGGGCTCAACGGGCTTACGTCGCAGTTTGGCTCGTCGATTTACGAGCGCGCGGTAATCGACGCCTATGGCAAGGGCGCGGGGGCGAGTTTTCACGCCATGCTTCGGAATAACCTTCTTGGGCTTGCGCCCGAGACGTTCATCGCACCTGCGTCGCCCTCAACCGTTTACATCCGCCACACGGTGGGCCTGGGCGATGCGCTGCGGGACTGCGAGCTGCCCGAGGCCGAGCGGCGCGTGCAGGGTCTTCCGGTCACGGTGGAGTCGTGGATCCGCGAAGGGGGCGTTCATTACTTTAAAATTAAGGCCAGCGGGAATGTGGAAATCGACGGCCCGCGCCTGGAGGCGATCCATGACCTCTTGCGCGACTGCGCGCCCGCAGATTACGCGGTGACCCTCGATGGCAACGAACAGTTTGCATCCATCGCGGCGCTGAAGTTGTGGTGGGAGGCACTCTCGGGCATTCCGTCGCTTCGCGGTTTCTGGCCGCGTGTGCTGTACTTCGAACAGCCGGTGGATCGCGCCCGCGCGCTGGAGGTGACCCGGGAAGAAGTCGCCGATCTCGGTCCGGCTTTTCCGCCGATGCTCATCGACGAGTCCGACGATGCCGTGGACACCTTTCAACGCGCCATCGACTGCGGTTATCGCGGCGTGAGCGCTAAGAACTGCAAGGGCGTGTTCAAGTCGATTCTGAATGCCGCACTGGCGTCGCGCTTGAGCCAGGGGCGGCCTGGCGCTTATTTCCTTTCCGCGGAGGACCTGTGCAATCAGCCCGTCGTTCCACTTCAGCAGGATTTATGTGTGGCCAGCGCCCTGGGCGTCACCCATGCCGAGCGCAACGGCCACCACTATGCGGGACTCCTCGATCACCTGTCTGTTTCGGAGCGGGCCCTGGCGCTATCGGCGAACAGCACGCTCTACGAGCCCTTTGGTGACAGTGGACGTTTGCGCATTCGAAACGGCGCGGTGGATGTGAGCAGCCTGCAAGGGCCGGGATTGGGCCTTGCGGGGGATGTAGATTTTGAAAGCATGACACCCGTCGATAATTGGAAGTTTGAATCGCTGGGAATTGAAGAATGATCAACGCCAACACAGGAAACTCATCATGATCAAGACCACCGTCGTCGGCAGTTACCCTACGCCACTCTGGCTGCGCATCCACAGCACGCGCGAGGCCCTGCGCGATGCCATCATTGTCGTCCTTCAGACCCAGGAGCAGGCGGGCATCGATGTGGTGGCCGATGGTGAGCTCAATCGCTGGGACATAAATCACGCCGAGACCAACGGCATGATCGATTTCTTCGTCCAGCCCCTGGAGAACTTCCGGCGCAATTTGAGCTTTGGCGAGCTCCAGGCCTGGCGGGCCAACGAACAGATGAAGTTTCGCTCGGCGCCTCCCGGCGTCGTCACAGGGCCGCTCGGCGCGGGGCAGCTCGATCTGCCTGGCAACTACGCGCTTTTCAAGGGACTGACGACGAAGCCGAAGAAGTTCACCGTGACCAGCCCCTACATGCTCGCGAAGACGCTGGTGGATCAGTATTACCGCGATACGGAGACGTTGATGATGGCCCTTGCGGACATTCTTCGCGATCAGGTCGCCACCATCGATGCCGACGTGATCCAGGTGGACGAGGCGAATGTCACGGGCCACGCGGAAGATGGTCTCATGGCCGCGCGGGGAATTAATCGCGTGCTGGAGGGGGTGAAGGGGGAGAAGGCGGTCCACCTGTGCTTCGGCAACTATGGCGGACAGACGATTCAGAAGGGCGCCTACCAACGATTGGTCGAATTGTTGAACGCCCTCGAAGCGGATCACGTGGTCCTGGAGATGGCGCGCCGCACGGAGGACGACCTGAAGGCCCTCGCGGATGTCCGCCCGAGTCTCGGCATGGGGATTGGTGTCATCGACATCAAGGACAACGAAGTGGAGACGCCGAGCGAGGTGGCGTCGCGTATCGAGGCCGCCGCGAAGGTGTTGGGCGTCGAACGCGTCCACTACGTCCACCCCGACTGCGGTTTCTGGATGCTGCCGCGCCCCGTCGCGGATGCAAAGATGCGTGCCCTGGTGAAAGGGCGGGATTTGTTTCAGGGGTGAACACTTTCACCAATTGGAACG
>JBHEKR010000305.1:0-10698 GCA_041859365.1 Candidatus Hydrogenedentales bacterium | reverse complement strand
GCGAATGAAAGGTAAATCTTGAACCCGAAGATTAGGAGAAGAAACAGTTTGGACTTTCAGACGACCACACGAAATCACCCCCCCTGCCCCCCCGCAAGCGGGGGGGACCAGAGCGCCGAGGGTTCCTCGATCTCGGATAGTTCCGTTGCGCTTCAGAATTCTTTCTCTCACAGCACCACCTCCCCGGTCTGCACGCGAATACACGCAGTCTCCTGGCCCGGCTGCACTTCGGCCAGCTTCATTTCGCCACTGCGGCAGGCGTCTTGTGCGAATTCGCAGCGCGGCGCGAAAGCGCAGCCCTGGAACTCCCGGCCCATGTCGGGCGGCATGCCTGGAATCGTATAGAGCGCGTCACCCGACTGGTGCAGGGCGGGCATGGAGGCCATGAGCGCTTTGGTGTAGGGGTGGGCGGGTTTGCTGAAGAGCACTTCGCGCGTGGCGGACTCCACGATGCGACCGGCGTACATCACCAGCACGCGATCACAGGTGGCCGCGATAACGCCCAGGTCGTGGGTGATCATGATCACGGCCATGCCGAGATCGCGCTGGCGCTGCTTGATGAGGGCGAGAATCTGGGCCTGCACCGTCACGTCGAGGGCCGTGGTGGGTTCGTCGGCGATGAGCAGGGCCGGCCGCGTGATGAGGGCCATGGCGATCATGATGCGCTGGCGCATGCCACCGGAGAATTCGTGGGGATAGCGCTTCAGTCCGCTCTCCGCATCCTGGATGCCCACTTCGCCCAGGGCATGAATCGCCCGCGTGCGGGCTTCCGCCTTCGAGACGTTGCTGTGGAGCAGCAGCGGCTCCATGAGTTGCTTGCCCACGCGCATGTACGGGTTCAGGGCCGTCATGGGATCCTGAAAGATCATCGAAATGCGGCCACCGCGAATCTTGCGGAGTTCCGTCGGTGTCGCGGCGAGGAGATCGTTGCCTTCGAAGTGGGCTGTGCCCGATTCCACCCTGGCGGGCGGCGCAGGCAACAAACCCAGCAATGAATACTGTGACACCGACTTCCCCGAGCCCGATTCGCCGACGATGCCGAGGGTTTCACCGGGTTCTACGGCATAAGAAACACCATTCACCGCGCGGATGACGCCATCGCGGGTGTGGAAGGCGGTGCGAAGGTTTTGTACGTCCAGCAGGCTCATGGGTCAGTCCTTCGACGCTTTGGGGTCGAGGGCGTCCCGCAGACCGTCGCCCAGGAAATTCAGGGCGAAGAGCGTGGCCGAAAGGGCGAGGCTGGGGAAGAGGAGCATCCAGGGGAATTCTTCCATCGTCTCAACGCCCTCCTGAATCAGAAGGCCCCAACTGCTCATGGGCGGTTGCACGCCAAGGCCGAGAAAGCTGAGGAAGGCCTCCAGCAGCATGACCTGGGGGACCGTGAGTGTGACGTAGATGATGATGGGGCCGAGGGTATTCGGGATGATGTGCTGGAAGATGATTCGAGGCTCGGTGAATCCCATGACCCGCGTGGCTTCGATGAACTCCTTCTCACGCAGGGAGATCACCTGACCGCGCACGATGCGCGCCATGGTGAGCCATTCCACCGCGCCGATGGCGAGGAAGAGAAGGAAAATATTCCGACCGAAGAGCACCATGAGGATGATGACGAAAATGGTGAAGGGGAGGGCATACAGCACATCGACCAGGCGCATCATGAGCTGGTCCACGCGTCCGCCAAAGAAGCCCGCGATGGCGCCATAGGTCACGCCGATGATCATGGACACCAGGGTAGCCACGAGGCCCACGAGGAGGGAAATGCGACCGCCGTAGAGCGTGCGCGTTAAGAGATCGCGACCGAGGGGATCGGTGCCGAACCAGTGACTCGCCGAGGGAGCCGAGGCGTAGAGGGCCGTGTCCTGTTGATCATAGGTATAGGGCGAAAGCCAGGGGCCGACCACCGCGCAAAGCACGACAAACAGGAGAACACCGACGCTAATTACGGCGAGCTTGTTCTTCCGCAGGCGGTGCCAGGCATCCTGCCAGAGGGATACGCCCGCTTCGGCGCTGTCGAGGATCGCGGCGTTGCTCATCGGGCGGACAACCGTACGCGGGGATCGAGGAGGGCGTGGATCACGTCTGCCGCAAGGTTGAGGAAAAGCACCAGCGTGGCATAGACCAGTACGGTGCCCATGATCATGGTGTAGTCCCGATTGAAGGCCGCCTCCACGAATTCCCGACCCAGGCCGGGCACCTGGAAAATCTTTTCCACGACGAAAGAACCCGTAAGGAGGCCCGCCGTGGCAGGTCCCAGGTACGACACCACGGGCAGCACGCCGCCGCGCAGGCCGTGCTTCAGCACCACGGCGACTTCGCCCAGACCCTTGGCCCGGGCCGTGCGAATGTAATCCTGACCCATCACTTCGAGCATGCCGCCGCGCGTGAGTCGGGCCACGTAAGCGGCATAGACCGCGCCGAGGGTGAGGGACGGCAGTATCTTTTCCGAAGGCAGGTCCCAGCCCGCCACGGGCATCCAGTCGAGCCAGAGGGCGAAAACCAGCACCAGCAGGGGCCCCAGCACGAAATTGGGCAGGCAGATACCCGCCATGGCGAAAGACATGGGGGCGTAGTCCCGAAGGGAATTGGGGCGGGTTGCCGCAATGATGCCCGCGGGCAGGCCGACGCACAGCGCCACGATCAGACCATAGGCTCCCAACTCAAGTGATACCGGGAGGCGCAGCGCAATCCACTCGCGAACCGTGCGGCTGGGCTTCTTGAAAGAAGGCCCGAGATCGCCCTGGAGTACGCCGCCAACATAGTCGAGATACTGCCGGTAGAGGGGCGCGTCCAGATTATAGGCCGCCTCCAACTGGCGCATCGTCTCCTCGGGCACTCGGCGTTCATCGTCAAAGGGCCCCCCCGGCGCGATGCGCACCATGAAGAAGGTGAGCGTGATGATGGCCAGCAGCACCGGGATAAAGGTGAGCAGACGTTTGAGAATGAAACGGATCATGGATACTTCGCTGTTTATCCCCCGGAAAAACCGATGCCCGCGGCGCGCGGCGCCGCATGCATACTATGCCATTCCGCGAGGGGCCGGTTCCAGAGCGCGGTACAGAGCGCTACGGAATTTACCTGATCCCTGCTATACTCATTGCAGAGTGCAATGCGATTGGAGCGAGTCGAACCAATGTCACTGCAATTTGAATGGAACCCCGAAAAGGCCCGATTGAACGCCATCAAGCACGGCGTTTCATTCGAGGAGGCGATGACCGCATTCGAGGACCCGCTATCGGTTACGATTCCAGATCCTTTCCATTCAATCGGTGAAGCCCGCATGATACTTCTCGGGTACTCGATTCGCAATCGTCTTCTGGTGGTTGTACACACGGAAACAGGCGATAGGGTTCGAATTATCAGCTCCAGAATCGCTACGAAACGGGAACGAAGTTGCTATGAAGAATATTGACGACGATCCAGACATGCTCGATGAGTACGACTTCTCCAACGGCACCCGCGGAAAATATGCGGCGCGCTATGCCGAGGGCACCAACGTGGTGTTGCTCGATCCGGACGTGGCGGCCTATTTCCCCGATGGGGCTGCCGTCAACAGTGCCCTGCGTCATCTGGTTGCCGTGATTGAAAGTCAGCGCAAGAGCAACTCCGCCTGATTGCCTACCCCAGCCGGTCCGCCAGGTATCGGGCCGCCGTCCTGGCACTCGTACTGCGGACGAGGGTGCTCAGGTGGACGGCATCCTCCACGTGACCCCATTCCCAGAGGGTGTCGATGTAACTCTCCTTTTCCTCCGGGCTCAGCGCGGACCAGGTCGGCCCGTTGAATTTCCGCCTGGGCCCCAGTGTGTATTCCGCCGCGAAGATCGCTGCGGCGTCGTCTTCGCGCGGTGTTATCCAATCCCACACCAGGCGAAGGGTCTGGGCGTTTTCCATGCGGACGGGGCTGTGGAAGTCCCGCCGAATACCCGTGCCGCCCCGGAGCTTGGGATTACGCCGGATCCGGGCCAGCGCCAGAAGCAGGGCCTCGGGCAACGGCTCGGTCACGGCGATGTCGAAGTAGGCGTAATGGGTCTTGTATTGACCGCCCCGGTGCGGCAGGACGCGCAGCTCGCGCACGCGGGTGATGCTCTCGACGATCTCGCGCGGAATGAAGAGCACTTCCGCCACGCCCGCAGTGGCCGGCGTGGTGATTTCCGACTGGAGGTTCACATAGACGCCCGCCTCGGCCAGCTTTACCAGCCAGTTGCGGGGACTGCGGCACTGAAAGAAGCGGAGGATCAGGAGCACGCCAAAGAAGACGGTCACCAGCCCCGGAATGGCGATGTAGATCGGGCTCGTGGGTTCGCCCTTGGGGATGGCGGTGTAGCCCGTAATCGCGGCCGTCACAATGACCACCATCGCCAGGCTCTTCCAGGAGACGTTTTTAAACGTTTGGCGGACTTCCGCGTGAGGGACTTCGGAATTGCTCAGTAGTTGCACCGTCATGCGGTCAATTCCCGTTCAATGCGGTTGCGGCAATCGCGGCATGCCGCGCATTCAGCTTTTCGCTCAATTCGCCCCGTACCACATTATAGGCGGGGTCGTCGATCAGATTTCTCGTCTCACCGGGGTCGTTCTTCAGATCGTATAGCTCGTCCATGCCGGGACGTCTAAAATCGCGCATGAGCTTCCATTCCGGCGTGCGATACATCCGCATGCCCGCGTCCGCGCCGTGATGCATGGCGTATTCGCCGTAGAATTCGTTGTCCCAGGGGATGGACTCACCCTTCAGCAGCGGCAGGAAATTGCGCCCGTGGATCAGGTTGCTCTCTTTCGGATTTTGCTCCGCCATGGCGAGGAGTGTGGGGTACCAGTCGAGGTTGGTGACGCATTCCTCCACCACGCTGCCGGGCTTCACCACGCCGGGCCATCGAACCAGCACGGGCACGCGGAGGGACGTATCCCACATGTTGGGGCGTCGACCGCTCGGCTCGCCGCCTTTCGTGAGCCAGGTGGCGTTGCCCTTGTGGAGCACGCCATGATGGCCCACGTTGTAGCCGTGGTCGCTGGTGAAGATCACGATGGTGTTCTTGTTCAAACCATATTCATCCAGCAAATGGAGGATTCGGCGAAGGTTGCGATCCACCCCCGCCACACTGGCCAGGTAGTCGCGCATGGACTTTTCCATGCGTTCCCGGTCCAGATTGGGCACATCGGGATTGGGCAGCGTAAGCGTGCGATTCTTCAGGTGGGCCTCGTCGGCGTCCGCCACGGGCGTCCACGGTGCGTGGGGCTCGCGATAGTGCAGCGACAACATGAAAGGCGCGTCCTTCTCTGCCGCCGCCTGGATAAAAGCCAAGGCCTTGCTGGTCACGAGGTCGGAAGTCAGGCCCTTTTCTTCCGCAATGACGCCGTTGTGCTCCAGGACCGGATCGATGACCTTCGCGCCGCCCTCCCGAAAGCCGTAGAAGAAGTCGTAGCCGGAGTGGACGGGAAGAAACTGGTCCTGGGTGCCGAGGTGCCACTTTCCGACCAGGCCCGTGTTGTAACCCGCGTCACGGAGGTCCCGGACCCACGTGGGCAGAGTCGGTTCCAGGCCGAGCTGAGATTCGTCTAGCGTGTCGGGGCGCTTGGCGGGTGAGATCCAGTCGGTAATGCCCACTTCGGAGCCGTAGCGGCTGGTGAGGAGTCCCGCGCGGGAAGGCGAGCAGACGGGCGTGGTCACGAAGAAGTTGGCAAATCTCGCGCCCTCCGCCGCCAGGCGATCCATGCCCGGCGTGTCCGCGTCGGGGTTGTTCTCGCTGCCCATGGCCCACGCGCCCTGGTCGTCGGTGAGGATGAAGAGGATATTGGGTCGGGCATCGGCCTGGGCCTGGAAGGGAGCCAGTGCGAGCAGAAGCATCAGGGTGAAAATAGAACGCATTGCGTGGAGCCTTTCTTCGGTGCAGCCACTCATGAGGCTTCGCCTCATCCATAGAAGATGAAAATCGCGCCCGAGTTCTACCCCCCCTACCCCCCCCGCAAGCGGGGGGGAACAAGAGATTCCCTTTGCAGAGTAGGATTCCCCCCGCTTGCGGGGGGCTAGGGGGGTAGGCACCCGAGTTGGTAACGGCGTTTTTGGCGTTCTGATCCCGCCTGTGTACTTGCAGAGCAGTTTACACTCGGGCGAGTATTTTAGCGAGCGCGGGGGCGATAGCCCAGTTTCTTTGACGGGGCCGGGTTCCCGCCCGGCTTGCAGTTGCCCGTGGCACACGGTAGGATAACACCGGTGGTCCAAAACAACCCGCTCATTGCTTAGGAGAATGTCCCCGTCCCATGGCCAGAGTCAAGTGCGCCCATTGTTTCCACGTGAACCCCGATCAGCAGGAAAGCTGCCAGCAGTGCGGCGCCAGCCTGCCCCGGATCCGGATTGAAGCGCGCTCCGCCATCAACGAGGCGCAGCAGCCGGGCAAGAGCCAGCTCCAGTTCCGCCGCGGCCAGGTCGTCGCCGGGCGCTACACCGTGCTCAACCTCATCGGCCAGGGTGGCATGGGCTGTATCTACAAGGTGCATGACAACACGCTTGGCGAAGACGTGGCCCGCAAGACGCTGCTTCCCCAGTTTCTCCAGGACAAGCTGGTGCTGGAACGCTTCTACAACGAGGCCAAAATCGCCCGGCGCCTGGCCCACCCCAATATCGTCCGGGTGCACGACATCGGCGAAGACGGCAAGATCCTCTATATCTCCATGGAATACCTTCAGGGGATGTCTCTCCGGGAGATCCTGGACAACCTGGGGCCTGGTCAGCGCCTGCCCATCGCCCAGACCCTGAAAGTATTTGACGAACTTTGCGCGGCGTTGGAGTACGCCCACCAGTTCACCGTCCACCGGGATATCAAGCCGGAAAACGTGATGATCGGCCAGGACGGCTGTGTGCGCTTGATGGATTTTGGTATCTCCAAGCTCATGGCGAATACGCGCCTCACCAATGCCTCCATCGTGATGGGCACCCCCTTCTACATGTCCCCGGAGCAGATCCGGAACAGCCGCGATGTGGACGCTCGAGCCGATATCTACAGTGTGGGCGTCATGCTCTACGAAATCCTCACCGGCAGCGTGCCCACGGGCGTGCCCAAGCCCGCTTCGCAGGTGACCAAGGACGTGCCCCCCGCGCTGGACAAGATCGTGGCCAAGTGCGTGGACCCCGATCCCCGGGAGCGCTACCAGAGCGCCAGCGAACTTCGCCAGGCCTTCCAGCCGCTCCGGCAATACGTCAGTAAGTCCGGCATTTCCGGCGGTAAGACCAGCGTGATCCAGCGCGCAGCGGGTAGCTATTCCGTGCGAAAGATCGCGGGAGCGCTCCTTATCGCCGCCGCCGTGCTCTTTGCTCTCTGGGGCATCGCCCGCGCCGATGAGCGACGCCAGAAGCTGTTGGCCAATCCTGCGCCGACCGTCGAGGTCGCGGGAAGCGAGGCAACCTCCGCCGCACCGACCATGGACGACTACAACGCGCTCATGGAGCAGCTCCAGCCCCTCGCCCGAAGCACCACCAGGACCGGCCTGAACCGGGCGGCGGAGCTGGGCGACGAGTTCTGGACTGCGGCCCAGTCCGCGACCGATCCATCGGCGGCGCTCCAGCTTGCCGGAAAGGCGGTTCAATGCTATCTGGCGCCCATGATTATCCGCGACGAAATGGTCTTCGTGCCGCCGGGGCCCGTCACCCTGGACGGTGGCCCGATCGACGTCGGGGGCTTTCTTATCGATTCCCACGAGGTAACGGTTGAGCAATACAAGCGCTTCGTGGCGAGTGAGCCCCTCTGGTCCCTTCCACCGGAATTCAAGGATCGGGAAAGCGAGCTTGCCCGCCATCCCATCAGCAATATCACCTGTGTCGATGCCCTGGCCTACGCCGCCTGGAATCGAAGCGACCTGCCCACCGAGGCCCAGTGGGCCCGGGCGGCCTATGGCGATTCCCCCGCCGGCACAAGCTACCCGTGGGAGGGCGATCCGGAACCCGAAGATACCAACGTCCGCTTTGATCCGGCGACACCGTTCTGGACCGCGCCTTGGGGCGAGTTCAAGAGCGATCTTTCGGGCTTCGGCTGCTTTGATATGGTCGGCAACGTCTCCGAATGGACCCGCAGCACCCAGTTGCCCCTGGCCGACGGAGAGACGCCCACCTTTCAGACCATGATGGTCATCCGCGGTGGCAATGCCAATGAGCCGCCCCGGCCGTGGACGATGCGGGGCACGAGCGCTTACGAGCAGAAAGCGCTGACCCTGGGCTTCCGTTGCGTGGTCAATATTCCCATGGATCCGGCTGCCGCGCGCGCGGCCATGGCCGGGGGTCTGTGATCGGTTTTTCGCAGTATTCGTGGTCACCACTTTTTCAGGTTTGACAGTTGCACCGGCTATTCTCTAAAATCTATCCAGTCTTCATGCATGATCCACGCTGAAGGGGTCCTTGCGGAATGCAGCGTTCCCGTGGCCGACCTGCCCGCGCTGGAGTGCGCGTTGGGATGAGCCCGACGGGCGCAAGACGAATAGAAAGTGTGCTGGCTCATGGATACGGTCGTCTGCCCTCATTGCAAGTCCAATCGAATCATCACCTCGCGCGTTCCCAAGGATGTAGTGGCCGTCATGCCCTGCCCCAATTGCCACGAGCTCGCCGTCCTCTTTCGCAACAAGATCATCCCCATCAACCGGCGCATTCTTGAAGAGGGAAGCCGGGAAGAGCGGACCCAGCACCTCGCCCAGGTGATCACCGAATTCCTCGAAGCGGGAATCCTGCCTTTCCACGAAGGTGATTCCGATTTCGACAGCATTGAGGACGACGCGGACGAGCCCATGGAACGCATGGATACCCAGCGTGCGAACCACGGACTGGATCCCATCTCGGACAAGGAAGCGGAGAAGTTCACCCGGGTCGATCTGAAGTGCCTGGACGACGCGACCTACTTCAAACGCCACTTCGGGAAGTAGTCAGCGTCGTCCCGCCTGAAACATCGCGATGGAAACAGCCACCGCGACATTCAGACTCTCCAGATCGTTCGCCAGCGGGATGGACACGATCTCGTCGCACTGCTTCTTCACCCCCGGTCGCATCCCCTCCGTTTCATTGCCCGCCACCAGCGCCACGCGCTCCGGCCACTTCATCGTGAACACATCCGCCGCACCGCCCGCGTCCAGGCCATAGATCCAGAAGCCCGCATCGCGCAGCGTCAGGATAGCCTGGCTCAGATTGCCACAGGTCGCGATGGCGATGCGCTGCACCGTGCCCGCGCTCGCCCGCACCACATCCTCATCCAGCAAGGCCCCGCCCCGGGTCGGCACCACGATGCCCGCCACACCGGCGCCCACGGCCGAGCGGATGATCATGCCCAGGTTTTTGGGGTGTTGCACCCGGTCCAGCACCAGCAGCGTGGCGGTGGGAGGACAAGTTGCCAGCAACGCCTCCAGCGTCACATAGCTGGCCGGACTCACCTGCGCCATCACGCCCTGGTGCTCCCGCGTGCCCGTAAGGGTGTTCAGCTTGGCCTGGGGCACGAAATCAAAGGGGACCTTGAGTTCCTTCGCCTGTTCAATCAGGTGCTTGCAAGCGGGCGCGCGGGATTCCTTCGCAAAATAGATGCGGTTGATCGACGCGGGGTCCTGCAGCGCCTCGCGCACGGCGTTTACGCCGAAAATGGTTTCACCCGCCAATGGATTACCTTTCGGGACCGTTTCATCGGGACCGTCCTGCGTAGTCAACTGCGCGGGACGGTCCCGGAGTCACGTTAAAATTCACGGCAGCGCAGGGACGTACCGCCGCAAGGGCACCCGACAACACTGCGTAACAGCCACGCTCATTCCATCTCCTTACTCAGCAAAGCCCACGCCCAGGCGGCATGTCCCCATGGATGCTGGAATCGTGACGCGAATAATATCGGGGTCATCACACCCATCCACTGGGACGGGCACGCGCGCTGGTGGCCCCTCTGCAACGCGTAGATCACTGGACGATGGCAAGGTGGCACGTGCTCGAAAACGCGACGAGCGCGAGTCCGTCCCCCTCTGTCAGTGGTGCGAGAAGCAGCGCTCCAGGCTGAAGACCATGGTCGCACCGGCTTCGTTGCAAGCCGTGATTGCGTCGTAGTCGTTGACGCTGCCGCCGGGCTGCACGATGGCGGTGATGCCCGCCGAAGTCACGGCGTCCACCGCGTCGCGGAAGGGGAAGAAGCCGTCGGAGGACATGACCGCGCCGTCGAGGGTCTCCACGCCTTTGTATTTCTGACCGGCCTTAATGATGGCCTGCTGCACGGCGCCGACGCGATCCTGTTCACCGGTGCCCACGGCCAGGGTCTGGCCATTCTTCGCAATCACCACACCGTTGCTGCGCACGTGGATGTTTACATACCACGCGAAGAGGAGATCGTCCAGTTCGCGCTCGGTGGGCTTGCGGGCGATATCCGCGCGGCCCTGTTTGGGGTGGTCGTTGTAGGCCGGAACGAGGTCCGCCGCGCTCTTCACGCGGGAGAGGTAGGGCTGGGCGAGGACAATGCTGCCGTCGTCGAAGACTTTCATTTCGTAGCCGCGCGCCACATCGTCGATGTACTTCGGCAGGGCGGAGAATTCGGGCACCTTGATGATGCGGATTTCCTTGTTGCGCTTGAAGCGGTCGGCGTCGTTGAAGGCGGCGAGGGCGGCTTCGGAGAAGGAGGGCGCTGCCACGCCTTCTACAATCGTTTCCATGATGGCGGCCGCCGTGGCTTCGTCCACTTCGACATTGAAAACCACCACACTGCC
>JBHEKR010000302.1:0-6993 GCA_041859365.1 Candidatus Hydrogenedentales bacterium | reverse complement strand
GTCGCTGCCAGGCGTGGAGCGGATCGAGATTCGTCGTGGCATTGGCGATGGCGTCGGCCCAGGGCCCCTCGGGCGATTGCAGCTTTGCGGGCAACTGATCGGTGGCCGCGATCCAGGCTGCGGCCATCGCAGCGCGAATTTGATTCTTCTGCTCCTGGAGGGCTTCCTTGTTCACATCCTGGCGCGCGGGGGTGTCGATGCTCACCGTGGCCGGACGACAGCTCGCGAAGATCCCGTAGAGCGCGTAAAAGTCCTTCTGGCTGATCGGGTCAAATTTGTGATCGTGACAGCGCGCGCAGGACACCGTCAGGCCGAGAAAACCCTTCGAAACCACGTCCACTTGATTGTCCGTAACATGCACGCGCTCATCCAGCGGATCCGTGGGGGAGAAGCCATGCTGCACGAAGCGAAACTGGGCGTTGCCGATGACGGATTCGTTGATGCCGAGTTCTTCATTGATGCGGGGTATTGTCACGCGATCACCCGCGATATGCTCCCGAACGAGATCGTCGTAGGGCACATCGGCATTGAGCGCCCGAATGATGTAGTCGCGGTAACGCCATGCATGGGGAATCGCCGGGTCGCCCTCGCTGCCGTGGGTCTCGGTGTAGCGCACCCAGTCCATCCAGTGGCGGCCCCAGCGCTCGCCATAGGCCGGCGAGGCCAGCAATTCTTCCACCGTCGATTCCACGGCGACCTGCCGATCCACCGCCGCCTCGGCCACAAACCGCTCTACCGCATCCGGCGCAGGGGGAAGGCCCGTCAACACAAAGTACAGACGCCGCACGAGAGTCTGGGAATCGGCCAACTCGGAGGCCGGCACACCGCCTTCATCGAGCCGCTGCTTGATGAAAGCGTCGATCGGATTCGCCGTCCAGTCCACGTCGGCAATCGCAGGCGGTTCGGGATGCGCGACGGGCTGAAAGCTCCACCACGACATCCGCCTGTCACGCACCTTCTCCCACGACATGTTTTCCTGAAGTTCCTGACTCGAAGGCGGTGTGTCGCGCGGGTCCACCGCGCCCTGGGCGATCCACGTGGCGAAATTCGCGATCACATCTTTCGCAAGCGGCCCCGCAGGTGGCATCTGGAAATCCGCGTCTTCATAGTGAAGCGCAGTCATCAGGCGGCTGTTTTGAACATCGCCCGGCGCAAGTACAGGACCACCATCGCCCCCCTTGATCAATCCATCGCGAAAGGTAAGGTTCAAGCCGCCCTTGATCTTCGCCGGATCGCCCCCGTGACACTCGTAGCAGTGGTCCACCAGCACGGGGCGAATATTCTTCTCGAAAAACTCCGTCGCAGCCGGATCCGCCGAAGCAAGACGCGCCGATCCCAGGGTGGCCAGGCAGAGCATCCGGAAGGCGGCTGAAATGCTCATCAGTTACTCTCGATGCGGTAGAGGAAGCCCGGCGTGCGCAGGAGAAGCGCCTTGCCCGCAACCGCAGGCGAAGCCATCAAGCCTTCGTCCAGTTTGTTCTCCGCCACCAAATCGAAGCTTCGTCCCGCGCGCAGGATCTTCGTCGTGCCCTGAGAGCTGGCAAAATACAGCAGCCCATCGGCCAGAATCGGCGACGAAATGAAATTGCCGCCAATCCGCTCGCTCCACACCACCGTCCCCGTGGCGGATTCGAAGCACGTGACCTCGCCGCGGTTACTCACCACGTAAAGAAGCCCGTCCACCAGAATGGGCGAAGGCGTCTCCGGCATGCTCTTGTCCACATGCTTCCAGGCCACGTGCGTCCCGGAAACATCCCCCGCGCCGTCCGTCCGAATGGCCCAGAGGTCCGTGGCGCCATAGCCCAGCGCCGTGAACATCCGCTCGCCGTCCCACACCGGCCGCGTCGACGGCGTAAAGCCGATCTGATCCACCTTCCAGATTTCCTGGCCCGTGCGCGGATCGTAGCCATAAGTCGCCGAGGAACCCACACTCAGCATCAGCGGCTTGCCGCCCTGCTCCACGATCAGCGGCGTGCTGAAGCTCTTTCGCAAATCTCCACCGCGAATGATCGAGCCATCCGGTTCAAAATCTTCCCACTTCCGCGTGCGATCCGTCCGCCACTTCGTTTCGCCCGTGTTCTTGTCGAGCGCGGTGACATACTGCTGATCGATTCCGTCAAAGGTCAGGAGCAACAGGTCTTCAAAGAGAATCGGCGACGAGCCCGGTCCGCGATAGTGACGGCAGGGGAGATCAGTCCGCTGCCAGAGTACCTCCGCCGTTTTCGTGTCCAGGCAGGCCGTGCCATAGCTGCCAAAGTGCACGTAGACCCGGCCCGCTTCAATCGCGGGGGAGGGGGACGCGTAGCAGTTCACATTGTTGCCCAGGGGCTCGGGCGAGGCGGATTCGAAGAGCTTCTTATTGTGCAGGATCGCGCCCGAGGCCGCATCGACGCAGATCACGTAATATTCCGTGCCCTCCTCCGTCGCCGTCGTCAGCCAGATCTGCCCATCCATCACCACCGGCGTCGACCAGCCCTTCAAGGGGATGGCCGTCTTCCAGGCCACGTTCTCCGTCTCGCTCCAGTTCGTGGGCAGTCCCGTGGGTGTCGTGTCGCTGGGAGCCTGCACATGGCCATCGCCAAAGGGTCCACGGAATTCAGGCCAGGATTCGCCCGCAGGCGTCGCAGCGCAACCGAGGAGCACCAGCCCCCCAAGAAAAAAGTGTCTCAATGCCAACATCCGCAACGCTCTCCCGGTAACTCAGCCAACCCGGCGCGCCGATCGCTCGGCGCACAAATGAAACTCGGATTGTATGCGATCAGCCCACAGGCGCGCCAGATCGCATCGGGAGGCTTTAGGGATACTTATTCGGGTCGCTGTTGCCCCGGCTTCGGCGTCTTCTTGATGGCCCAGGTGCCAAATATGGCAAAGGCGAGGCTGGTGGCCAGCATGAACGATACTCCCCAGAAAGCCGCACGCTTCTTGTTCAATTTCGGATTGGGATCCGGGATGGCCGCAGGTGCAGCGTGCTCATGATTGGCCGCAGTCTCCGCCGCGGGAGGCGTCGACGCTGGCGCCTGCGCCACAACCATGCGTCCCTCGGGTACATTGACTACCGAAGACGCTGCCGGGGCGACCACGGCGCAGGTGGCAACCATGATAAATGCAAGAAGTCGCGCCGGGCGCGGGAAGGGTAAACTGGGCATGGGTGAACTCCTGTGGGCCGACCCGTCAAGGGGCGACATACTGCGATAAGAGGCTTATTGTAGTCCGCGAAGCACATCGGAGTAAAAGATCGGGACCGTCCTGAACGCAAAGGGCCTGGACAAGAGAACTGGGGAACTGGCTCTTGCGTCGCCCTCTGTTGATCGAAGCCCGCTGCGCGTTCGGGACCGTCCCGCGTTTTCAAATAGCGACCGCGTCTTCCCTTTCAGACCGCCACGGACTGTACACGCCGACGAGGAAGCTACCGTCCGCGTTGTCAAATCGCGCCGACTCGTACCAGACGCCGGCATGAATAGCACGCTCACCAGACGTCATCCTGGCGGCGGCCTCGAAGCCGGAGAGCGGCGCTCCCGTCTCGGCATCACGCACCACGCCCGCCACGCGCAGGTCAAACTTTTCCAACACCAAATGGTAGTCATACTTGCTGGCCCGCAAGGGCGGGCCGAAAGCGAAACTACCGTCGCCATAGTGGACCACCGTGACCGTGGATTTCCACCCGGGAATTCTATTCGTCAAATTCCGCAGGCCATTTCCCTTCACCGACCTTGGCCAGATCCACGTCTACCACCCGCGCCTCACCGAGAGCCAAATCGAGCTCGATTGAATAGTAGTAGTCTTCCTTTTCGGCGTTCACGCCCGCCACCAGGAGGGTGCCCTTGCCGGGCTGGACGCCTTCGAGAAGCCAGACGCCCCCCGCGCCGAGTTCGAACTCATGCTTCGCGGTCATGTCACCCGAGCTGAACTTGTACATAGCCATGCCCGCCGTGACAGGCACACCGTCGAAGAGGACCGTGCCGCCGAGGGTGGTTGTACTGCTCAACGCGATGGGAACCGACGTGGTTTTATTTGCGGACACACTCGCCGGGAACTGGGCCTGGAAGTTGACGGTGCCGGTGTTGGGGCGCGTTATTTCAACCTTATAGATTCCTGGCGGTAGCTTCTGAAAGGTGGCCACGCCGTCCGGGGTGGTGGCGGCATATGCCGTGCTAAAGTTGGGGACGGATTCGCTGGATACGCTTAGCCGGGCCGATGGCGCAGGTACACCGTCGGTTGTGACAAAGGTGGTGATAGCGCCCGTCGCCTCGAATTCAAAAAGGAGCCTCCGATGGGATTCACCCGGTTGCACCGGCAACGAGGTGATCGGGTGCAGGGGGTGGACGGCGGATAGGAGCGTCGTGTCGGGCGAGACGCCCGTGGCTTCAAAGGTGCCGTCCTCACCGGTCACGGGAACATCGCCAATGCCATAGGTCAGCCCGGGTCGCCGTATAGCTCCCGCGACAATAAATGCGCCCGCGACGGGAGCGCCATTCGCGTCGACAACGGACCCGGTGTAGGTGATACCTCGTGGGATGCGGACGACGATCTCAATCTGCGTTTCGTCTTCGGGCAGGTCTAACCGGGTGAATGCCGCGCCCAATCCGGGAACCCGCGCGTAGACCGTGCACGTGCCCTTGCTTCGGTCGACGTTTTCGAATCGGAAGGCGCCGTCCGCGCTGTGGACGCGCTTTCCCGACGCCCAGACGTATCGGGCGATCTCACCACTGGGCTCGTACAGGCTCCACGTCACCTCGAAATCACGAATAGGGGCGTTGGTCACATCATCCACAACCTGGCCGTAAATTGCGAGCGGTGAATTCTTCAGTACAAGCGCGATCTCGTTTTGATCCGCGTGCAGTACGAGGTCGTTCGAGAATTTCTTTCCCACATTGTAATACCCGAGCTTATACGGCACCAGATCGTAGCGGCCTTCCACGAGGCCGTCTACAAAAAAGCGGCCCTCTTCATCGCTGATCACCGTCCGGTGCCGAGGGCCGCTGATGTTGACATAGGTCATCGACAGCGGGGCCCCCTCGGTATCGGCAACGGTCCCCGCGACGGTGAAGCCGGTGCCCAGTTCGAGCACCAGGTCGACGCCACTGCGTTGTTCCCCTTCCCGGAGGTCAACTTGGGGCATATCGTTCTGACCATAGAATTGGAAGTGCTCGGGGAATACGCGAAAGGTATAGCCGCCGGGTCCCAGTTCGGTGAGTACAAAGTTGCCCGCCGCGTCCGAACGGCATTCCGGATAGTCGAATGGCCTGTGGTATTGGTTGGGCAGGCGGACGGGCATGATCTGGGCGTTCGCCACGGGGTGCCCGTTGGCATCGCGGACCGTTCCCGAGATGCTCGCCGCGTTGGGTAGTTCGATGCGCATGTCGTCCATGCCGGGCGGTAGCAGCGTGAGGTCTTCAAAATTCTTGTGGCCAAAACCGGCTTTGTGCGCCATGATAGCGAACTTCTGCGAGGGCGAAAAACCGGTGAGGGCAAAGGTGCCGTCCGGGCCTGTCTGGGTGCTCTGGCGGTCGTCCTCCCCGCTGGTAAAGGCGCTAACGTCGACGCCCGCGATACCCCGGCCACGTTTGTCCACGACCGTGCCTCGCAAGTGCAGCCCCTGGTGTACCGGAAAATCGATGGTCGCATCACCCGTCAAGACGACATGCACACCATCCAGCACCTGCTCGTTTCGGTAGTCCGCGAAGATATTCTTCTCGCTGGTGACAGGATAGCCCGGGGTTGCGCCACGGTAGACCAGATAGCTGCCCGCGATAAGGGCCTCGGAGGTGTACTGTCCCTGGCCGTTCGTGGTACAGGTTGCGCCATGGCCCGCCGTCCGATCCCGTGGCGCGATAACCACCGTGGCCCTGGAAATCGGTGCGTTGGTATTCGCATCGAAGACCCGGCCCGCAATCTTTCCGACGGTGTCGGTGGTGATTTGCGCCGCCGTCAGGATTCCCTCGGCAATGGCCTCTGCAGATTCCACCGGAGCGTCATCCTGGGGAGCGCTTTCGTCGGACTCCTCGACCTGCGACATTGCCATGGGGAGCGGGTCGGGCTGGCGGGGACCTTGCAACCCAGGGGTTGTTGTCAGCCACCACGTTGCCAGCAAACCAAGGACCACCACTGCCACAGCCCAGCCTTTTTTCGCGAGCAACAGGCCACCCAGCAGGCCAGAGAGCGATCCCGCCCCGCTGGACATGGTACCCGCGAGGGCGTGCTTGCCCAATGCGACTTGGAGGGAGACGGGCACCTGCGCCGCACCCGCCAGCTTGCTTTCGAGGAGTGCGGCAAGACCGACCGCGGGCACGGCGACGCCCTTGCGTTTCAATTCGGCGCGGTGTTCTTCCACCCCGCGATTGATACGGTAGCTTACCGTTCGCCGGGGGATGGCCAGGCCATCGGCGACCTGCTGGTGTGTTTTCTGGCGGAGGAAGTAGTCGACGAGGGGAAGGCGCAGGTCGTCCGGAAGGCTGTCAATGGCGCTATCCACCACGGCGAGTAAATCATCGATCTCACCCGTATGGGTATCGGGCAGTTCTGCTACGAAGCGCAGCTCCCGATCCCGGCGGCGCATTTCCTTTTTCAGGTGGTTTAAGGCGCGGTGGGTGGCCAGACGGTGGAGCCACCCGGCCAGGGAGCGCTCGATGCGCGGCGGCGTGGTGGCGAGGCTCAGGAAACACTCCTGGCTCACATCCGCCGCGTCCGCGTCGTTGCGGAGGATGTGGCGGCAGGTGGAAAAGACCAGTTGGGCGTGTCGGGCTACCAAGGTGTGGAAGGCGTCGGCATCCCGGTGTCGCTGCCAGGCCTGGAGAAGGGCGATGTCGGATGAATTGGCGTGCATGGGGCATATCCTGGAGTTGAGGGTCATTTTACCGTAATGACAACGCCGGGCGGGTCTTTGGGCAAGGTGGGGTGGAATTTCGTAGTCGAATGCGGGGGACGGTCCCGCACGCGCGGTAGTCCACCCTCGGTCTTGTGACCACCAAGGAGCGGGTTGTGCTGTTCGGACGG
>JBHEKR010000291.1:0-10988 GCA_041859365.1 Candidatus Hydrogenedentales bacterium | reverse complement strand
CTCAGTTTTCATACTGGCCCATACGACTCATAGGACCCATTTCAGCCTTCAGCCTTCAGCCTTCAGCCTTCAGCCTTCAGCCTCCAGCCTCCAGCCTTCATCAGTTTCTGGCAACCATGCCCGCGGATCCACTATGCTTTTGCAGCAGTGTCAACACCCTGAACAGAAGAGATCCCCATGACCGCCCCCTATACCGCGTTGAGCCCCGCCCGCCTTGCCCAACTGTCCGCCATCTATCGCGATGGGCTTCTCGATGATATCGTGCCCTTCTGGCTGCGCCATGGACTCGACCGGGAGCATGGCGGCATCATGACCGCCCTCAACCGCGACGGTGCCGTGATCGATACCGACAAGGGCCTCTGGCAGCAGGGCCGTTTTGTGTGGTTGCTGGCGACGCTTTGCCATTCCGTGTAGCCCAGGGAAGAATGGCTCGCGGCGGCGGAGTCGACGGTGAACTTCATCCACAAGTCGGCCCACACCGAAGACGACCTCATGTATTTTCAGGTTACGCGCGAAGGCAAGCCCCTGCGCCGCCGGCGCTACGTCTACACCGAATCTTTCGCGGCCATCGCCCTGGCGGCCTGGTCCCGCATTTCGGGGGACCCGGATGCACGGGTGGAGGCCATCGATCACTTCCAGCGCTTTGTGGACTACAACCGCACCCCCGGCTGGATTGCCCCCAAGGTTGATCTGGCCACCCGGCCCAGTCAGGGGCTCGGGCCCAACCTCATCCTGATCAACACCTGCCGCGTCCTCCGCGATGCCATCGGCTTCGCCGAGGCCGACACCTACATTGCCGAGGCCATCGATATAATCGAACGCTGCTTCGTCAACGAAGAGTACCAGGCCGTCCTGGAAACCGTGGGGCCCGAAGGCGAGATCATCGATCACTTCGACGGGCGCCTGCTGAACCCCGGCCACGCCATCGAACTCGCCTGGTTTATCCTCCACGAAGCCTGGCAGCGCGGCAACGACGCACGCCTCCTCGCCCTCGGCTGCAAGATCCTCGATTGGACCTGGGCCCGTGGCTGGGATCAGGAATATGGCGGCATCCTTTACTTCCGCGACCTCAAGGGCCTTCCCGTGCAGGAATACTGGCAGGACATGAAGTTCTGGTGGCCGCAGAACGAGACGATCATCGCCACCCTCCTGGCCTATGCCCTCACCGGCGACGCGAAGTACGCCGAATGGCACACCCAGATACACGACTGGACCCACAGCCTCTTCCCCGACCCCGAATACGGCGAATGGTTTGGCTATCTCCACCGCGACGGCCGAATTTCCGTGCCCCTCAAGGGAAACATCTGGAAAGGCCCGTTCCACATCCCCCGGATGCAGTGGTATTGCTGGCAGCTCTGTGATCGCATGCTCGCGCGCGAAGGCGACGCCCCCCTCACACCCATCAGCTTCTAAAGCGACCGTTTAGGCGCCACCGATAGAATGGCGTCCTTTTAATCCAATACCTCGATAGTATTGACGTGCGAGCAATGCTGCATGGGTCAGGCTTTCAGCCCTGGCCAGGTACTTGTGCCATTTTCCCGGGGTTTCACCCCAGGCTGGTATGGACCGCGCCTTCGGTACTCAGGAGATGCCAGATTCTCTTTTAGGGCCGAAGGCCTGGGCTATATCAGCATGGGGCGAAGTCCCATGTTACTCGGCCCCAAAAACATGAAAGGGCTGAAAGCCTGAACCATTCTTCGGCGATGATGGAAGCAATCCCTGCCGGTACATGTGCGCCGGTCTAGTGGTACTTTAGAAGCTGCGCCCGATCACCCCGCCAGTAGCGGCAGTTCAATGATGGCCGTGGTGCCCTTGCCGGTTTCGCTTTCAAAAGAGAGCTCGCCGCCGTGGCCCCGCACCGTCTCCTGGACCACGGGCACCCCCAGACCGACGCCAAAAGCCCGCGTGCTGAAGAGGGGCGTGCCCACCTGGCTGAGTACTTCGCGGGACATACCCGATCCCGTATCCGTGATTCGGATTTCGCAAGTCGTCCCCCGGGCAAAGCTCGTCACCATCAGTCGGTGCTCCCGGCCCGCGTCTTCCTCAAACGACTGCACGCTGTTGTTGATCAGGTTCATCAGGGCGCGCCGCATCTTTTCCCGGTCCAGCGACACCATGACACCCGGCTGGAGCTGCATCTCGCACGACACCGCCGACGGTATCTCGGCTGCGCACAGCACCCCCGTCAGCCACGTGTCCAGCGTGGTCGCCCGCTGCTCAATTTCATGGGCCCGGCTCAGATCCAGCAACTCCTCGATGATCCGGTCGCAGCGGATAATATTGCGCTCGCCCCGCTCGATAGCGCGGCGGAGCCGTTCACGGTCCGCCCCGTCAATGCCGTTCTTCAATGTAAAAAGAGAGCTGCGCACCGTCCCCAGTGGATTGCGGATTTCGTGGCTCACCGCCGCCATGATCTCGCCCAGCATCGCCAGCCGCTCCTTCGCCAGCAGCGCGCGCTGCGATTCCTGAAGCTCGGCCGTGCGCCGCGCCACGATTTCTTCCAGATTATCCCGGTGCGCCGCCAGCGCCGCTTGTGCCTCGATCCGCTCCGCCACCTCCGCCGCCAGCACCTCGCCCTCGTCCGCCAGCGCGTCCCGGGCCGCCCCAAGCTCCACCACCGCCAGGATCAGCGCGCAAAACATGGCAATGATGCCCAGCGTGACAAATACGGAATCCAGATAGCTGTTCCACACCGAAGCATTGCCCAGGATTGGCACATCCACCAGCGCCGGAATATCCTCCGTCGTGCTTAGAAATTGCCCGCAAACCACACCGAGCGCTCCCGTCAGTGTCAAGGCCTTCACCAGGAGACTGCACCGATAAGACGACATCAGCCGCGTAAACATGAGCAGCACGATGAGCACCGTTGCCAGTAACAGCCCGTCTCGATACAGTGGAGACGCGATCTGCGTGCAGACGAGGGCCAGCGCAAAGACCAGGACGATGCCGCCAAGATAGGATCGCGCGGTATTTAACGGTGACCGATTTGAATTCGATGCGCCGGATGAAGCGCCCGGCTGGTAACCGTGCTCCCTGAACATAATACTCGGCTCCCGGCACCCCGAGGGGCGCGCGCCTTCTGAATTCTGCCGCCGATGCTTCGCAGTGGCCAACGGCGTAGCGGGATGCTGCCTGCACCTGTACGAAGTGTAGCCTATTCGGACGTTTCTGTAAAGTCCTTGTGGACGGAAGTAACCGATGCCGGACATCGCTCCGAGTCCGATTGCGTCAGCGTAAAGGGGCTGGGGCGACAGGAGCGAATAAAACTCCGCCGCTCGTTGTAACTATACATGAGCGTCACCCGTTGGCATGCTCGGGTTGACCCGATTCGGCAGGATCCGCGAATGCAAGGAAAGCGGGGGGCTTAACCTGTTTCGTTGACGAAATCAATGCTCTTTTCACTTATATTCGTGCCGCTGTTGGCTGCGATCCTGTCTGGACCCCTGTCCCGACCGGCTGGCCGGGCTTTCGGGTGGCTAATGGCCCTGGCGCCTGCCGGTCTCTGTGTCTGGCTGATCTTCCTGCTGGATCGCGTGGATGTCGGCTGGGTACAGTCAATGCCCTGGGCCCCCGTTGCCGGGCTCGAGTTAAGTCTGCGTCTGGACAGCCTCAGTTTAGCCTTCGGACTCCTGATCACGGGTATTGGCGCGCTGGTCGTGGTCTACGCCGCCTCCTATTTTGAAGGCGATCCGCGCCGGGGCCGTTTCATGGCCTTCCTCTTCTTCTTCATGGCCGCCATGCTCGGCGTGGTCTTTGCCGACAACCTGATTGCACTCTTTGTCTTCTGGGAGATGACCAGTATCGCGTCCTATCTGCTGATCGGCTTCGAACATCAGAAGGAAAGCGCGCGGCAGGCGGCCTTACAGGCATTGCTGACCACGGGCGCGGGCGCGTTGGCCCTTCTGGCGGGGCTAATCCTGCTGGGCAACGCGGCGGGCACTTTCCGGCTGGGCGAGATTATCGCGACGCCCGGCCTCGCGGAACACCCGCACTACGTAGCGATCATCCTGCTGATCGTCGCGGGCGCGGCAACAAAATCCGCCCAATTTCCCTTTCACTTCTGGCTACCAAACGCCATGGCGGCACCGACGCCGGCCAGCGCCTATCTCCACAGCGCCACGATGGTGAAGGCGGGGGTCTACCTCCTGGCGCGTTTAAGTCCAGCCCTGGGCGGGACGGAACTCTGGTTCTGGTTGCTGGTGGGCCTGGGCACGGCGACGATGCTGGTCGGTGGGTGGCTTTCCATGCAGCAGACCGCGCTGAAGCCCATGCTGGCTTACTCGACCATTACCGCACTCGGCACCCTCGTCTTGTGTATCGGCCTGGGCACGCCACTCTCGATAAAGGCCTTCAAAGTCTTTCTTTTTGTTCATGCCTTCTACAAGGCATCCCTGTTTATGACGGCGGGCACAATGATCCACGCGACCCACGAAACCCATGTGGAGAGATTGGGCGGGCTGGGCCGCGCGATGCCCGCCTCGGCCCTGGCGGCTTTGATTGCCACCCTGTCCATGGCGGGCTTGCCGCCCCTGCTTGGCTTCGTGGGCAAAGAGTCGGTCTATGAAGCCCTGCTCTACGCGCCCGTGGCGGGGCCGTGGCTGGTTGGGGCGGCGGTACTTGCCAACGCGGCCAATGTCTATGTGGCTCTCGCTGTCGGCTTGCTGCCCTTCTGGCGGCGGCACGGCACGCACCCGCCGGTATCGGGCGAAGCGCCCTTTTCGCTTTGGCTTGGTCCCATGGTGTTGGGCGCGCTGGGCTTGGCCTGTGGACTCTACCCGGCCCTGCTGAGTCACTATATCCTCGGACCCGGCGCCTCGGATGTCATGGGCTCAACGATGGAGATCAAGCTCAAGCTGTGGCACGGGATCAATACCGCCCTCCTCCTCAGTATCGCAACGCTGGTGCTGGGGCTGGTCGCCGTGTTGCTCCGCCACCTCCTTCAGCGTTCCGCATCCGGGCTGGCGCCCCTCTATCGCCTGGGGCCGGAAGGGGGCTATTACGGCGCGGTCGCAGGCATGCTCTGGTTCTCCCGTGTGCAGACGAGCTTTCTGCAGCACGGCTACCTCCGATACTACCTGCTGGTCGTAATCGCCTGCGTTATCGGCATGGCGTGCAGTGTACTTCCCTATGAGGACCGCACCGGCGCCTTCCTGCTGGCCGATGTGCGGGCCCACGAACTGATGATCGTCAGCATGATTGCCGTTGCGGCTATTGCGCTCACCCGCGTGGAGTCCCGTTTTGGAGCCCTGGCCTGTCTCGGCGTGGTGGGCTATGGCATGGCATTGCTCTACGTGTTTTACGGCGCGCCCGATCTCGCGAAGACCCAGATCATCGTGGAGTCACTTTCGGTCGTCTTGTTCGCCCTGCTTGCGGCCGCCATGCCCGGATTCAAGAGTCTCGCGCCCATCTCGGTGCGACGTCGCGATGCAGCCCTTGCCGCCATGGCCGGAGTCCTCATGGGGTTGCTCGTGTACTTCACCCTCACCACCGGCCAGGACCGTTCCGTCTCGGACTTCTATCGGGAGAACAGCTTGCCCCTGGCCCACGGGCGCAACGTGGTGAACGTAATCCTCGTGGATTTTCGCGCACTGGACACCCTCGGCGAAATCACCGTGCTGGCCGTCGCGGCTTTTGGGGCCCAGGCCCTCATGCGCCGTCGCCGTGCGCGAAAGGCCCGTCCATGAATTCCGCGTTGCTTCGCAATTGGACGCCCCTGCTGAAGGCCGTCATGCTGCTGATCTCGGTGCTCCTGCTTCTGCGCGGGCACAATGAGCCCGGCGGTGGTTTCGTGGGGGGGCTGGTGGCGGCGACGGCCTTCACCGTGCACGCATTGGCCTATAACGTGGGCGCGGCGCGGCGCTCCGTACGGTTTTCACCCCGCACGCTCATGGCCTCGGGCCTGCTGGTTGCGCTGCTTAGCGGACTGCCGGGGCTGTGGCAGGGAAAGCCGTTCCTGACGGGCGTCTGGGGCTCGCCATATATTCCCTATCTGGGCGAAGTAACCCTGGGCACGCCCCTGCTGTTCGACCTCGGGGTCTATCTTGTGGTCGCGGGCGTGGTAATGGCCATGGTTTTCGCCCTGATGGAGGACTACGATGCAACTTAGTCTTGTCGCCCTCATCGCCGTGCTTTTCGGCTGCGGGTTCTATCTGTTGCTTCGGCGCAGTTTTCTCCGGGTCATTCTCGGCCTCATGCTGCTGGGCCACGCGGCCAACCTGCTCGTCTTTGTTTCGGCCGGGGTGGAGCGGGGTCCTGTGCCCCTCGTGGCCGAGGGCATGTCCGCCGTACCCGCGCAGTCTGCGGACCCGCTGCCCCAGGCCCTGGTGCTGACGGCCATCGTTATAAGCTTCGGCGTTTCGGCCTTTGCCATGGTCTTATTCCGCCGGGCCTACGATATGATCGATTCCGACGACACGGATCAATTGCGCGACACCGTGCATTGACCCGAAAGACGGTCGAAAGGTCAGTCAGGCTCAACGCGTAAAAGGATTATTCATTGCTATTGTTTCTTCCAATCGTGATTCCCCTGGGCGTGGCGGCGCTCTGCGCCGTTGCCGCGACCACGCGGCCCCGCGCAACCCGCTGGATCGGCCTGGCGGGCTCGGTTGCCTTGCTCGCCGCCGCGATTGCGGTGTTTGTGAAGGTTCAGGATGGAATCCAGGTGACTCATGCGGGGGCCTGGCCCGCACCCTATGGGATTTCTCTCGTGGCCGATGGTCTCGCGGCCATTATGGTGCTCATGACCGGCGTCATTGCCCTGCTCATGGCCATTTTCTCCAACGCCACCATGGACACGCGGCGCCTCAAAGACGGGTACTACTTCCTCTTCTTCGTGCTCCTGGCCGGGGTCAACGGCGCCTTTCTCACGGGCGACCTCTTTAACCTCTACGTTTGGTTTGAAGTGCTCCTCATCGCATCCTTCGTGCTGATCGTCCTCGGCGGCACCCGTCGCCAGTTTGGCGGCGCGGTGAAATACGTCACCATGAACCTCGTGGGCTCCGTGGTCTTTCTCTCCGCCGCGGGTATCATCTATGGAAATACCGGCACCCTGAACATGGCCCACCTGGCCACGCGCATTCCCGAGATTGAAAGCGTTCCCGTGAGGCAAGCGTCCTATGGTTTGCTCCTGGTGGCCTTTGGTATCAAGGCGGGCGTCTTTCCGCTCTTTTCCTGGCTGCCCGCCTCCTACCATACGCCGCCACACGTGGTTACCACCCTCTTTTCAGCGCTCCTCACGAAAGTGGGCGTCTACGCACTCATCCGCGCCAGTACGCTGCTCTTTCCCGTCGAGCAGGCCCAGTTTCAGCCCCTGATGTTGATCGTGGCCTCATTGACCATGGTGGCGGGCGTACTGGGCGCCGTCGCCCAGTACAACCTGAGGAAGCTCCTTTCCTTTCACATCGTGAGCCAGATCGGTTACCTGATCTTTGGCATCGCGCTGTCCACCGTGGGTAGCCTGGCGGCCGCGATCTACTTCATGGTCCACGTCATGGCCGCCAAGGGGGCGCTCTTTGTCGCCGGGGCCTTCGCCCACTACCTGCGCGGCACTTCGGATCTGAAGCAACTCGGCTCCTTCGCCGCGACCCGACCCGCCTTTGCTCTGCTTTTTGCCGTGCCAGCCTTGTCTTTGGCGGGCCTGCCGCCTTTTTCGGGCTTCGTTGGCAAATACGCCCTCGTGAAGGCGGGTCTGGAGGGTGGCGCCTATGTCACTGTTTTCCTATCCCTTGCGGTCAGCATCCTTACCCTTTATTCAATGACCAAGATCTGGAATGAGGCCTTCTGGAAAAACGCGCCGCGCGACGTGGACGGGCATGTGCCGGAGCGCCGCCTTTCGCGGGTTCAATCCTGGGGCATCCTCGTGCCCGGCGTGGCCCTGGCGGCCTTCAGCGTGATCCTATCTCTCGCCGCCGCCCCGGTCCTCGCCGCGTCAACCGCCGCGGCCGCCCAACTCTTGAATCCCCAAGCCTATATTTCGGCGGTGCTGGGAGTTTCGCCATGAAAGCGCTCTTCCTGAATTTGCTCCTCGCCCTGACCTGGTGTGCCGCCTCGGGGGCTGTGAGCACCCAGAATTTCGCCCTCGGCTTTTTGGTGGGCTTCGCGATCCTGAGCGTCCAGACCGAGATCAGTCGCGGCGGCAAGTACCGAAAGAAGGTGTGGCATGTACTCGTATTCGTCTTGTTTTTCCTGAGGGAAGTTTTTGTGGGTGCCCTCGACGTGGCCTGGGCGGTCGTCTGGCCTTATCGCGCCATCCGGCCCGGGATCGTGGCCCTGCCCCTCTCCGCGCGGACGACACCCCAGCAGACTTTGCTGGCGAACGCCATGACGTTGACGCCCGGAACGATGAGCGTCGAGCTCAGTCCGGACGGAAAAACCCTCTATGTTCACGTGATGGACATGGACAGCGCCGATGACGTGCGCCGGAAATTTAAGAACGGCCTGGAAGCGCACCTCCTGCGCATACTGTCCTGAGGATATTTTCGACATGATAGATACCCATGTTAAATACATCATGATCGTCTATGGCGTGGCCCTCCTGCTCGCCCTGGCCCGGCTGATCAAGGGGCCCACGCTGGCGGACCGCGTGGTCTCACTCGATTTCATCATGACCTGCGTCATCGGGATGATCGTGGTTGATGCCATCGCCACGGGTGAGTCCCACTTCCTCAGCGTTGCCATCGTGGCCGCGCTCCTCGGCTTCGTGGGCACCCTGGCCTTCGCCATGTACATCCAGCGGGGCGCCGGGCGATGAGCGGATACATGGTCATAGGGTTCCTGTGGATCGGCGCAATATTCACCTTGATCGCTGCGATAGGCATCGTCCGACTGCCCGATGTTTTTCTCCGCATGCATGCGGCGGCGAAGGCCGGCACCGTTGGGGTCATCTCCAGTTTGCTCGCGCTGACCCTGCATTTCGACGAGCCCGCGATCCGCGTCCGCGCGGTGCTCATCGCACTCTTCCTGTGTATTACCGCGCCCATTGTTGCCCAGGTGCTGGCCCGCGCCGCGCTGGTCACCCGGACCCCCATGTGCCCCCGAACCCGTTGCGACGAGTGGACGGCGGATGAGGTCAGCAGACGGAGCGGCACCGAATAGGGAGGTGGTGTCATACGCCCGAATTACCCGATATGGTCGCGCAGTTGGCGCAAATGAATGGCTCATGCATGGAATTGGCGCGCTGCTCAGCGTTAGTGGAAGTCACGGCTCATCGTCTCTTCGGTGGTCAAGCGTGTTTGGGGTATCCATAGCTCCTCAGCCACCAGGTGGGTGACGCCGGACTGGACCTGCAATTTCCCCGTGACGCCAATGAAGGACTGGGTCTTGACGAGGGTGCGGTGTTGTTTGTAGACCCGTTCCCAGACGACGAGGTTGACGAGGCCGGTCTCGTCTTCGAGGGTCATGAAAACGACACCGGCTGCCGTGCCGGGGCGCTGGCGGCAGATGACGAGGCCGGCGTAGCGGGTGCGGGTCCCGTTTTTCATGGCGGCGACGCGGGCGGCGTCGGGCAGGCCCTGTTGCGCGAGGGCCTCGCGGTAGGGCGCAATGGGGTGGCCGTGGGTGCTGTGGCTGGTCCAGGCGTAGTCCCAGTGGATGGCTTCGGCGCGCGTGAGGGGATCGAGGTGGGCCTCGGGCTCGGGCGTGGCGAGGTCGAGGTCGGCGTGGAGATCGCGGTCGAGGCCGAGGGCGGCCCAGAGGGCGCTGCGGCGATCCTCGCGAAAGGCCGAGAGGGCCCCGGCCTCGGCAAGGCGCACAAGACTGCCGTGGGGCAGGCGCGCGCGCCGGGCGAGATCGTCGAGGGAAGTGAAAGGGGCCTCGGCCCGCGCGACGAGGATGCGGCGGGCTTCGGATTCCGGGAGGCCCTTGACGAAGCGGAAGCCCATTCGCGTGGCGAATGGGGAATTGAGAATAGTGAATTTAGAATAGTGAATGGAGAATAGTAAAGGGGAGGGCGATTCGCGGCGTTCCTCTTCACCGACTCCTCTTTCTTTTTTTTCATTCACTATTCTAAATTTACTATTCACCATTCCCTCCTCTTCATTCCCTATTCTAAATTCACTATTCGCTATTCCCTCCTCTTCATTCCCTATTCTAAATTCACTATTCACCATTCCCCCCCCTCCAGCGTACAGTCCCAGTCGCTGTAGCGAATATCAATCGGGCGCACCTCCACGTCGTGGCGCTTGGCGTCTTCCACCAGCGTGGCGGGGCTGTAGAAGCCCATGGGCTGGGCGTTGAGCAGCGCCGTGAGGAAAGCCGCCGGGTGGTGTTGCTTGAGCCAGGCGGTGGCGTAGGCGATGAGGGCGAAGCTGGCGGCGTGGCTCTCGGGGAAGCCGTATTCGCCGAAGCCCTGGATCTGCTCGAAGACGCGCTCGGCAAACTCGCGCGCGATGCCTTTTTTCATCATGCGCGAGATCAAGCGATCACGGTGGCGCATAATGCGCCCGCTTTTCTTCCACGCGGCCATATCGCGCCGGAGCTGGTCCGCCTCGCCGGGGGTGTAGTCGGCGGCGACCATGGCGAGCTGCATGACCTGCTCCTGAAAGAGCGGAATGCCGAGGGTCTTCTTCAGCACGGGCTCCAGGCAGGCGTGGGGATAGGTCACGGGCTCTTCGCCGTTGCGTCGGCGCAGATAGGGGTGCACCATGCCGCCGGTGATGGGGCCGGGGCGGACGATGCTGACTTCGATCACGAGGTCGTAGTAGTTCTTCGGACGCAATCGCGGCAGCATGGCCATCTGCGCGCGACTCTCGATCTGGAAGACGCCCACGGTGTCGCCCTGCTGGATCTGGGCAAAGGTAGCGGGGTCCTGCGGCGGAATCGTGGCGAGGGTCCATTGCTCGCCCGCGTGCTGCTCGATCAAATCGAAGGCGCGGTGCACCACGTTGAGCGCGCCGAGACCGAGGAGGTCCACCTTGAAGAGGCCGAGCTCCTCGATGTCGTCTTTGTCCCACTGGATGACGGTGCGATCCGCCATGGCGCCATTTTCGATG
>JBHEKR010000426.1:0-6158 GCA_041859365.1 Candidatus Hydrogenedentales bacterium | reverse complement strand
TGATCCTCGAACACATCGGGCGCTATCGCATCTCCTTCCTGCCCGTGATGGAGCGGGTTTACGGCGGCCTCGGGAACGTCAAAGGGACCATCCAGAAACTCCAGAAGGCCGGGCTCGTCACCGCGCGAGGCAGCAAGGCGGGCTATGGAAGCATCCTCGGCGGTTATACCGCTTACCAGGTCACGGCAAAGGGTGCGACGCAGGCGGGCTTTACAGTGAAGCGCGCCAAGAAGCTCGAGGAGAACGCCCTCGAAATCTCCTTTCGGATCCTCTGGCTTTGCTGCATGGGGAATCCACGCTACCGCCGATTGGAGGAAATTCACCTTAAACAGTTGTTCGATGCTCCCCTCACGAAGAACGGCTACTACTGCATGGAGATGGACGGCGCGCATCGGGTCTACCGGATTCGCCTGCTCGGCCAGGATTCGAAGGATGACCACGCCCTTAGAGAGACGCGCGATGACTTGATGGCGTGTGGAAAGCTGCCCATTTTGAAGGAATTCTGTCAGCATGGTCGCTACGGGAACCTGCTGGTAGTCAGCAAACCCGAAAGGCGGCGGCGCCTGGAAGAGCGGGTGAACAAGCAGGGACTCAAAGCGCTGGGACATGTACGGGTGGCACTGGTGCCCGACCTGGCCGAGATCAAGGGAGCTTTCAATGATTGACGATCTTTTCAGTGCCGGGTCATTCGCGGCCAAAGCCATCCGACGCAGTCTGCTGCGCTACACCCGCCGACCCATCGAGTACAATTTCGAACGGCTCCCCACAGCCGAACAATACCGGGATATGGAGCTGGCTTTTCGGGAGGATTTCTTCGACCCTCCTCAGTTTTCTCCCATGCACTTCTTCAGCTACGTCAAGTATGCAACGCTCATACTCCTCTTCCTGATCGGGTATTTCATATTTGGCATCGCGATTGTCACGGGCGTTTTCACCGTGCTACTGTTCGCCTGGCCCGAGCTTTTCAGCCGTCAGAGCGCCATGGCGCTGTTTCGGGCTCACTTCCAGCTTTCTCTCGCAGTGACCGTCGCGCTGCTGGTCGTCGTGGCGTACCTGGTCGTAGATGTCTTTAGCGGTAGTCCCGTGGCGGTGCTCATCATTGGCTTTCCCACGCTCTACCTCCTCAAGCGCACGACGATTGAATTCGCCTATTTCAGTTGTTCCTGGATGTACACCCATCCATGCCTTGCCAACGACGAGCGAAAGGACACCGTCGGCAAGCTGCTCTTCATTTGGGACCGGATGATTCCGACCTCTGTGCTCTTGATTCTCGCCGCCAACACGTACCTGGGACCGACTATCACCCTGCTGCTGCTTTATGCTCTATTGACCACCGGGGTCATGCTCGGGCCGCTTCGGGCCACATGCGCCAAAGGAGACGAATTGACCTGGTCTGCCTTCGGTCGGATCATGGCCCAGTTAACTTCCGAGTATTTCACCTACGGCAGACGCTTCACCCAGCCCCTGCCTGGCGTGTACACCTATCCAAAGCGCCACCTTGAACGCCGCCGTTATGCGGTCATGCTTCTGGTGCTTTTGCTCTTTACCTTCGCGGTGGGCACGAACTTCTTCTTTCCCTGGAATTTCCCGGGCTTTCGCGGGCCGTACCTTGCCATGTTCGAGCAAATTGTGACCGAGTCACCGGAAACCTGGACCGCATTGGAGAAGGAACTGCCTCACCTGGACTGGACCAAGCTTCCTCAACCGGCCCAACGCGAGAGCCTGGTGCAGGAGCTGGATTCTATGCGGAAGTCCAGAGAGACGGCTTCACTGGACGAACAGATTCTGATGGATGCAAAAATCCGGGCACTCAGTGCACAACTTCGTGAAACGAGTCCAGCCATAGCAACGGTGGGCTCGGCCTGGTTCGCCCATACACCCAAGACCTGGATTCAGATGGCGTCACGGAATATCTTCACCGATCCCGTGGTCTCACTGGCGAGTTTTGCGCTCGCCATTTTCAACGCATTTTTACTCCCTCCACTTTTTCTGGTCGCCGCTGTCCAGGATTCTCTTGTATCCGTGGCGCTCCAATACAGAAAGCTGGAAGAGCGGGTTGGACGTGAGGATACGCGGAGCCCATGGGATTGGTTTGTGGACCGGCTGCGGAATTCCTCCCATACGGCACCCGATCCCCTCGCCCCTGAGACCGCCATACGGGAGTCGGACCACCTCTTCCTCGGGTTGGAGGCGGAGAATGGATTTCCCGTACTGCTTCATCGAAACATCCTGGAGGAGCATGTCTATATTTCTGGCGGCAGCGGATCGGGAAAGACGTCCCTCGGAATTCTCTCGCTGCTCGTCCAACTTATTCGATCACCAATACCCGAAGATTCCGGTTCTGAGGGCGGCATGCCGCCCATGGTCGTCATCGATCTCAAGGGTGAATATGCGCTCTTCCATACGGTGCGCGAAGAGGTGCGGAAGCAGGCGGAGCGCGAAGGGCGGACCCTGGAGGACGCCTTCCGCCTCTTCACCACAGAAAAGGACATGGCGACCCATTATTTCAACCCGGTAGGTGACATGACCTATCCCGATCGCTACGTGGCCGACCTCGCCAATCTTCTACTGGACGCGCTGGAACTCAACCATGGCCCGGGCTATGGAAGGTCTTATTACAGCCGCAAGAACTATATGGTGCTGCACAATGCGCTCCAGGCCAACGATGCCGCCACCTTTGATGACTTGTGTGAGCAACTGACCAGGGCCACCAAGGGCAACGCGGACGAGCGCAATCAGGCCTTTGAACTGATGGCCACGCTGTATGGCCTCACCGAGTTCACCCAGCTCAAGCCCCCTCAGAATGTTGACCCTTCCGAAATCATCTCCATGCGCCAGGTAATCGAGAAGCGCCAGGTGGTCTACTTCTGGCTCCCGACCGTCGAGAGCAGCATCATCGCGCGGGAGATTGCGAACCTCGCACTCTTTTCCTACTTCTCCGCGATGCGCCAGCGGGCCAAGTCTCGACTTCCACTCCGACAGGGCTATCTGGTGGTGGATGAATTCCAGAAGCTGGCGGGGGACCGCTTCAGTGTAATTCTCCAGCAGGCTCGTGGTTTTGGGCTGTCCACGATACTCTCCAATCAATCCATCTCGGATCTTAAAGCGCCTTCCTACGATCTCCGACCGACGGTGCTTCAGAACACCAGAATGAAGCTGTTCTTTTCTTTCACCGACTGCCGAGACATGAATGATTTCGCCAAGCGCTCCGGCGATGAACTGGCCTACGCACGATCGGGCGTCTATGAGTTGGCCGGGGATCAGCAACCCGACGCGCCGTTTTTTGATCGGTGGAGTCATGTCGTCAAGTCCAAGGTGACCACCAATGACATGCTGCGGGTGACGGATCACCCCTTACAGGCTTATCTCGATATCCGCTCGGGGAGCGGGTATACCCAGTTTGGTGGTGCGACGTTGCCGCTGCAGATGTTTCATCCCGTTCGCTGGTCCGACTTCAAACGCCGCCGTGACGTGCTGCCCTGGCCCTCGGTGGAAGACCTCGGGTTTCGTGGAGCCACCCAGAGCACAGTCTCCCCCGAGGAGGTGGATACGCTGGCCCTTGCGAAACTGGCGGAACTGGAAGCGCGAATTCGCGCGTTTGAAAACGAGAATCCTCACTTGCGCTTTTCTTGAATTTTCCATGTTGGGTTACACGTTGGCGTGCATGTATGAAATTAACGATCAGGGAGCAGAAAACTATGTACTATCGAATGCCCTTTTGTCTGGCTTGTGCGGCGTTTGCGGCTGTACCGATTCTCACAGGGTGTCCCGGAGAGCCGAGTCCTTCGGCCCCGGAGTCGGTGGAACAGATTACCCAAATGCGTGAGCATAACGGCCAGCAAGAGGCCCTGGCCGTTGCCAAAAACATGTACATGGAATTGCTGGAACGGGGTACCCGCGTCCGCGCCGATCTGGAGAGTCTCGGCCAGCTTCACAAGCAGTGGAGCATGGAGATCACCACATTGCCGGAAGGCGATGAAGGGCGGTTCATTGCCGCCGATCCGGAAAGTGTGCGCGCTTTCCGGGCCCATACCACAACGATGCGGACTATCTCCGAGGTGAACATGAGCAGCATGGCCACACGCCTCGACACCCTCCTTGCGCCGGTTGAGGCTGCGGTCAAGAGTGGGTCTATCGCGGGTACGCCCAGCGCGGAATTGTCGGAGGGCCTCGCCCAGCTTGCGGCGAGTATTGCCGAATTGCGCAAGCCCTATGAGGATGGCCTTTCGGCAGTACAGGCGATCACCCGGGCGGCCAAAGCGCGGGGAACCCGGAGCGACCAGACCCTCAAGAGTGCACTTCAGGCGCTCGAGCACGAAGAGGCCCTGCAGCGCGCGGAAATTATTGAAACGGCGCGGGCCAAGGCGCACGCGGACGTTTCCCAGAAACTTGCGGCGGCTCAGGAGGCTCTCGTCCGCGCGAACGGTGACCGAGAAGAACAGTCCATCCGCGATCAAGCGGAGCAGGTCGCGGCCCAGAGCCGCGTGGATACCCTCAAGGCCAAGGCCACCAGTCCGGAAACGCTGGACCGGCTGCGGCCGCTTATCTCGAAGTCGACGGTGGCGTTTTCTTCTTCCAACCCTCGCAATGAACGGTGGAACGCGGAACTGACCGAGGCTGTACCCCACTCCTTCGGCGCGCTGTCGCGTTTTGGCGCTTTGGAGCAGACGGAGAATGGTATCAAGCGCCTTCACGAGATTGTCATGAATCCCCGGAGCCAGCGCCCGGTCTGGGTTGACGCCAAGACCCCGGAGGACTGGGCCTGGATCAAGGAAAATCAGGCGCTATTGCGGGAACTTGGGCCTACCCTCGTCGAACTGGGTTACCTGGCACCCTGAGGGTGCACGGGCCGCGCTCCGAGGCTCCTGCGTCGCCACCGAGCGTGCCGGGGCGCATGATCCGGGCTTCCGATGGCCCTGCGGGCCAACCGAAGCCCAGGGAGAGCCCCCTCGGACTCGGGACCGATCCGGTAGGGGGTGTAGCGTTTCTCCCCCACCGTCTTCGGACGTCGTGCGTCGGGCCCGTGCCGGGGTGAGACCCGACGACGACGGCCGAAGACGGTAGAAAATCGGGTTTGGTGTACGTGGGGGCACGTCTGGCCGTTCCTTGGTCACCCGTGCGGACAGAAGCAATTGCTGGAGTGGTTGACGTCATGCCACGGCGCATCGCTATGGCAACGCCTGCAGAAATTCCTGCACGGCGGCAAAGGCCTGAAGCGCGGCATCGGGCGATTCAGCCTGGAATCGAGCACAACGAATGGGGCCATCTTGCGCCGGACTTCGGAAGTTGTCCTGCAACGTCGCGATTGCATGGGTGAAGGCTGCGACGCACTGCTCTTCTGGTCGTGCCTCTCGCGCCACACCTGCAGGGCCGCCCGAAGTGTACTGAAGGATATAGACCAAATCGTGTACGTCTTTTCCTTCACGTCGCTTCTCAAAGGCCAGGGCCTTCAACACGACAAAGGGTATGGGTCGACACACGCGCAGCGTGGTTTTCATGAGTCCACCATGTAAGGCCTTGCCTTCGATGGGTACATGCAACGGATCTTGCAGCGCCAGCCCCAGGCCTTCCACTTGAATGGCGCTGAGCTGCGTTTCGACGGCCCGCACCAGCTCAGAGGGTCCATCGTAGGTCGTCGTGAGGAAGTCCACGATCACGGGGCCGCTGGCATCCTGCATGACAAAGGAGTGCCGCTGTTCCCTGCCCCGAACGTTTACCCCAGGCTCGAGTCCGAGCCGCTCCAGTGTTGCCCGGATCCCGCTGTAGGCCTTCACGTCCGCAACAGCCAGACTCACGGCGAGATCCACATCGAGCGTACCGCAGTGGCGAGGGATTGTTGGAACGTTCTGCGGAACAAGATAACGGGGCGCAAGGCCGCCTACCAGAACTAGATGCTCGTGGTAATCGCCCAGATGGGACCACACCTCCAGGAGAACCTGCCCCACACGCTCGGTTTGGTCCGCCGAATATCCGGACGCGCTTCGCGGTTTCTCCGTCATTTCGTTCTCCCCCCGTATTCCAATCGATGCTGCCGCAGGGCGTCGGCCTGTTCTTTTGCGCGGCCTGGCATGCGGCACAGGTCAAGATAGAGTTGCGCGTCCGATACGCATTCACCCGTCGCGGAGGGCGTGGTGAATTGGAAGACGCCCGCGTCCTGC
>JBHEKR010000172.1:0-11626 GCA_041859365.1 Candidatus Hydrogenedentales bacterium | reverse complement strand
AATCCATTCTACAGACTGGATTCAGGCGCCCTTCAGTCTTATACGGTTTCAGGAATGACCCACGGCGTTCGATAGTTGGCCCGCAGCAGACGGTTCGCGTCATCGTTGTCGATGAATACCTCTTTCTCGCCATCCCACCGCAGTTTCTGGTTGTTCAGCCGGTTCGAAAGATTGGCCAGGTGGCAGAGGTTCATGGACAGGTGACCATCCGCAACGTCCGCATTGGGCGCTTTCCGATCGCGGATGCACTGGAAGAAGTTTTCAAAGTGGAGCGGGGTCATCTCGTCCCACTTGTACTCAGAGAGCTCCGAGGCCACGGGATGGGTTGATCGTGTCTTCTCGTCGCCCTCGTAGACCTCCCAGCCGCCGCCATGACGACCGAAATACATGAGGCCCTGGGTGCCGAGGATCTCGATCTTGGTCGCGCAGAATTCCCAGTCCGGAAACTTGCTCTTGTCCGGCAGCAGCACGATGCGGTGGTTGTAGGGGCACCAGAAACCGCCTTCGATCATCATCGTGACCTTGTCAAATTCCAGTGTGGAGAACTGGGTGTCGGGCTGTTCACGACCGTCGTTGTAGCGGTATACCCCGCCCGCGCTGAAGACACTGTTGGGCGCTTTCTTGCCGATGAGCAGGCGCGCCAGATCCACCTGATGGATCAGGTCGCCCGTCAGGTCGCCGTTGTAGAAGTCCCAGTAGTTCTGGAACCAGCGTCCGGGACGGTAGGGCATCATGGGGGAAGGGCCGCACCAGAGATCATAGTCGATCCCATCGGGCACGGGCTCTTCCGGAGCCAGAGCATTCGGGCCGCCCGCCTGCATGAGATAGACCCGTGCCAGCATCACATCGCCCAGTTTCCCGCTCTGAATATAATCCAGCGCCGATTGAAGGTAGGGGCCGCTCCGGGTCTGCATGCCCACCTGCACGATGCGCTCATACTTCCGCGCCGCCGCGATCATCTGCTGCCCGTCCCAGATGCTCATGGACTGGGGCTTTTCGACGTACACATCCTTGCCGGCCTGGCAGGCCATGATGGTGGCCAGGGCGTGCCAGCGATCCGACGTGGCCACGACAATGGCGTCTACCTCCGGATCTTCCAGCATCTTGCGAAAATCCTGCACAAAGGTGGGTCTATATTCGTGCCCCTCCATGACGATTTCGGTTGCCGGGCCCGCGCAGCGCGTGTCGGCGTCGCAGATGTACTTGATGTGAACATTGGAGCTCAAGACGAGGCTGGTCAGCAACGAACGTCCACGCCCGCCGAGGCCCATGACCCCCACCACAACCTTGTCCTGCGCCGCGGTCGATCGCGCCACGCTCAGGGAGGCCAGCGTAGCCGCCGCACCCAGTGACCCTTTGATGAAGCTTCTTCGTTTCAACGTGCTCATTTTGTCGCCCTTTCGAGGTTTCCGAAGCGGCGCGGGCTTCAGCGCCGCGCCGTAAAGGTCAGGGTGCCGGAGACGGCGCATAGACGCCGCGAAAGCCCATCGTGCCGCCTTCCTTCAGCGGAAGGGTGGTCGCGCCGGAAACTCCGTCGCAGCCTTCCGGCAGGTCAAGCCACGAGCCGCCGCGCACGACACGATACCCGTCCAGGCCCGTGTGGTACGGCGTGGTGTACCAGTTCAAGGTCCACTCGTTTACGTTGCCCGCCATGTCGTGGACCCCGTAAGGGCTCGTGTAGGCCGCGAAGCTGCCCACCGGGGCCGTGCTGGGAAAGCCATCGCCATCGCCGTCGTAGTTGCAGCGCTGCAGGCCGCCGTCATTCGGAAGCTCGTCGCCCCAGGGATAGCGGCGGTGCACGTTTGGATTTGGCTCCTGCTTCAGGTCATCGCCGTCAATGAAATTGCCCCCGCGATAGGCCTTTTCCCATTCGGCTTCATCGGGAAGGCGCAGGCCGCACCACCGCAGGAATCCCGCAGCGTCGTACCAGGATACATACGACACGGGAAAGCTCTCCCTGCCCTGCGCGGCGGCATACACGCCATCCGCACCCTTCACGATGCCGCAGCGCTCCAGGTTTTCCATCTTCGCGTTGAAGCCCGTTCCGCCGTTACCGGCCTCATTGAGATAGTCCACATACATGCCTACCGTGGTCTCGTAACGGGCGATGTGGTAGGTCGGCAGCGTCGACTTCTGAGGATTCTTGCCCGACTGGTCGCGGCCCTGACCGGCGAGGCTTTTCATCGCGAACTCACCACCGGGCACCCGCGCCATGGCGATGGCGCGCACGCGGAACTCCGCAGTGCCGAAGGTGGGAAAGTCGCGTTCCGACGTGCCCCACCAGATCACCTTTTTAGCGCCCGCTTCTTCGACGATGCCCGCACCATTTCCCTGCAGATGTTCCGCGGAAAGAAGACGCCAGGGAGCCTCGGGCGCGATCCGGTAGTGTATGAAGACGTAGGCGGGCGTCTTCGGCGAAAGGCTGGCGTCGTTCAGCGTGTACTCGATGATGACTCTCGGTCCCGCCAGCTCGGTGGGCTCCTCCCAGGCGTTGGCGCCTTCGACGGGCAGCCACTGGGCACTGCTTTGAAGCGAAAATCCAGCCGCAAGGGCCAGCACAATCATGGAAGCACGTAACATCGCAGGTTCCCCGAACTTGATCCAGTGCGTTTTGCGGACGGAGTGAGTATACACCCCTTCAACGCAATGGAGAAGCAAAAACGATACCTGAATCTGCTCCGCGCGAGCGTGCCCGGTCTCGCATCCGGCCGCGATGCGCTGCGTTGCGCGGCTACCGGGTACTGGCATGGTAAATGCATCCATAAAGGCAGCTTCCAATGGAAAAACAGTGCCCGTGACCGTAGATCGCTATGGTGTAAGGGTCTCAGGGTGCGGGAAAGGGCCAAATGGAAGCGTAGTGCAGCGTTCGGCCGGTATCTGACCGACCGGCTGCGGGCGGTACTTGAACAAAAGTGTATTGAACATATCTGACCCGCAGGTTGACGGTCTGGCGACTATGGAGGCTTTGCAGTCATGATCGGAATCGGAATTAACCTTGAATTTGTCCGCCACGCGGACAAGCCCTTCGAGTGGGCGGTGGATAAAGCCGCAAGCCTTGGCTATGAGTTCGTGGAACCCATGGTGCACTGGGGACGAGAGCTGCTCAGTGAAGCAGGCTACTTTCACAGCGTCTCCATGCTGGACGACCCCTACCGGGTCAAGCGCGCCTGCGAGCGTGCGGGCGTACGGCTCTCCGGTCTCTCCACCCACACCCCCCTCTGCAAGCCGGAGATCAGCACCGAGTATCTCAAGCAGGCCGTCCGCTTTGCCGCGGAGTGCGGCGCGCCGGTCGTCAACACTGACGAGGGGCCCAAACCCGCCTGGACTACGGTCGAGGAAGACCACGTCCTCATGCGCTACGTGCTTCGAGAAGCGGCCGCCCTGGCCGAGTCCCGTGGAATTCTTATCGGTATAGAACCCCATCAACAGTATAGCAAAACTCCCGAGGGTCTGGACCGCATCTGGGCGCTCGTCGAATCTCCGTCCATCGGGATCAACTTCGACACGGGCAACAGTTACCTGTCGGGCGAAGACCCCATCGACTGGCTGAACCGCGTCCTGGATCGCCTGGTCCACCTTCATGCGAAGGACATTTCGATGGAGCAATCCCACACCGAGCGTGGGCGTGTTACCGGAACGCCGGTGGGCTGTGCCTGCGGCGATGGCGTCATCGATTGGGCCGAGGTTATCGACTCGTGCCGGAAGGCCCCCCGTGACATCGTGCTCTCCGTCGAATGCGGCACCGTGGAGCAGGCCGCTCGGAGTATCACCCACTTGCGTAATCTGGTGAAGTCCTGAAGGGCTCCGGCGACATCCGCCAGGGCGAGGTTACGAGTTCGTTCCCGAAGGGGAATTCGAATCGACAGCGTAGTTGAAGTATCTGGAAACCTGGTAGTTTTGGGGATTCCAACATGTTTTGCAGTACAGGAATATCGGGTTCGCCCCGTTGCACTTTCGGTGTTCGGGGCCATGCCGCCGAAGGCGTCTTGATCGCCGTCGGGAAAACGTTCTTCACGATTGGAAACTGGATCGGAGGAATCGACCGCAATGGAAAGCGCACACATCCATCCGCCCGGCGCATTTCCTACGCCTTGCGTGCGCATCGCATTATGGCGTCACTGCTGTTCGTCGTCGCGGTCCTTCCCATGGCCCTGGCGCCGACCCATCCGCTCTCGGTCTACGCCTTCCTGGCCCACCGCTATGCCGGGTCCTTCGTTGCCCTGGCGCCGGCCGACGGCGGGAACGACCTCTCGGGCTTCCTTGCTTCGGCGGCACAAGTGGCCCGTTATCGGAAGGAGATCTGCGGCGACATGCGCGATTCAAGCGGGGGAATGATATTCGCCATCGTCCGCACGCCCGACGGCGGGTACCGGCATGAGGCCATACGCACGTGGAACTCTTTTCTGCCCGATGCCCTTCCGAAATCGATCAGGACCTATATGGATTACAAAGAAATACCCTATCTGGGCGACGAAGTGGCCTTGTGGCTGCGGGGAGACGCCATCGTGGCAATGGGGCACTATCACCCCTTCGGTGGAGGGCCCTCCCGGGGCGACCGGCTGGCCCGGAGTTTCTCGGCGACGTCCGAGGTAGTGGTCTCCAATGGCCTGATTCCTTTCGTCTATCTGGACGGGGAGTTGCTTTCCTATGGCGACGCGGGCCATCTGAACTCGAACGTCTTTCGAAGTATCAGAATGATGGAGAAGTGCCTGACCATGGCCCTGGGTGAAGTGCCCGTCGACGCGGGTCAGCCCACCGCCGGGCTGCAGGTCTTCCTCGCCTACCTGAAGGTAAGCCGTCATGTGGACATCACTGACACGGAAGCGATCGGCGCGGAGGTAGCGGGGCTCTGCGATGAGTTTCGGCAGACCTACGCCTCGGCGTTTACGGCCGGCTTTTCAGCTTCGAACTACCCTGGGGACCTTGACCGGGAGTCGATGCTGTGGAACTTGTCCACAACCGAGATGTGGGCGAGCAGCCTTCGTGCCGTAAGGGTTGCTTCGACCGACCGCCGCAATCGAAAGGCGAGTGGAAGCGGTGTCACAGAGTATTCGCGGAAAGAAGGGGGGCTTTCGAAGCTCCAAATTCCCATCGAAGCGGAGTATTGATCGAGGGTATCCACAATGCGCGTCCATACAATCTCAATCCGGTCTTTGGCCCTGTTGGCCGCCTGCCTGGTTGCCCCCGCGGTCGCCGAGCCGCTTCAGGTGTTGCTCTTGAGCGGGCAGAATAACCACGCCTGGCAGGAGACCACGCCGAAGCTGCGCGAGATTTTGGAGGAGGGGGGAGCGGTCAAGGTCGTGGTGCTCGAACAGCCCGAGACCATGACGAAGGAAAGCCTCGCAGGATTTGACGTAATCCTGAGCAACTGGAACAACTGGGGCGACGGCGCCGCCACAGGCTGGCCCGATGCGGCGCGAAGCGCGCTGATTGAGTTTGTCGCCGGGGGTAAGGGCTTCGTCTCCGTCCACGCCGGGTCTTCCTCCTTCTATGATTGGGCGGACTACCAGAAACTGGCCATCACCGCCTGGGACCTGCAGAACACGGGACACGGGAAGCAGCATCACTTTACCGTGAAATCATCGGGGGTGGCGCACCCCATTACCGAAGGTATGGCGGACTTCACCACCTTCGACGAACTCTGGCACAAGGTGCCCGTTCCCCCGGAGGCCCAGGTGCTGGCCACGGCCTGGTCCGACCCTGAATTTCGCGGCACGGGAAAAGAGGAGCCCATCCTCTTCGCCCGCGACTTCGGCGAGGGCCGCAGTGTGAATTTCCTCCTCGGCCATCACGTTCGCGCCATGAGCCACCCCGCCTTTGCGACGCTGCTTCGGCGCGCGGTGGCCTGGGCCGCGACGGGAGCCGTTACGCCAATGCCGCGGGTCCTCGAATGGACACAGACCGAGCAACTCCTCGCCTTGAAGCTGAACGGTGCCACCCTCTGGCAGTTGAACTTCGGTAAAGAGGCGCGGAAGCCCTATTTTCACCCCCTGGCACTCGCCGATGGCTCGGCGATGAGCTGGGAGGCCCCGCCGGACCACCCCTGGCATCACGCCCTGTGGTTTTCGTGGAAATATATCAATGGTGTGAATTTCTGGGAGGAGAGCCGGGATACAGGCCAGTCCGACGGCAAGACCCTCTGGGATGCACCCGTCATCGAAACACAAGCCGATGGCTCCGCCGTTGTCCAATTCAACCTGCGCTACGAAATAGAGCCAGGCAAGCCCGTGCTGGAGGAATCGCGGACGCTTCACGTTTCGCCCCCGGACTGGCTGGGCGCCTGCACCATCGACTGGGACTCAGCCTTTAGGGCATCGGGCAGCGACGTGGTGCTGGATCGGACGCCCATCGATGGTGAACCGGAAGGAAAGTCGTGGGGCGGCTATGCGGGACTCTCCATGCGCTTCAGCCCGATGATCGGTGCGGAAGTAAACACCGAAAATGGCCCCGTGGCCTTGGAAGCGCCCCAGGCGAATCTGGACGCAAGCGCGTTGGACTTCAGCGGCAACTTCGATGGCCACCCCATGGGTCTCGCGATGCTCCTGCGCGCGGAAAACGACGCCACGTCGTCGCCGTGGTATGTCATCGCGCAGCCAGACAAAAACTTCCACTATTTCAGCCCCGCCCTGCTCTATCGCGCTCCCCGCACCCTCAAAGCGGGCGAGACGCTTGCCCTTCACTATCGAATTGTCGTCCATCCCGGCGTGTGGAACAGCCACCGGTTGCTCCAGGAAGTGGCCGCCATGAACGCAGAGAAACCGAAACAATAACAGGTCCCCGGGAGTTACACCATGAAAACACACCCGTCTACACGCAGGGATTTCTTGAAATGGTCGTCGGCCGCCCTTGCGGCGCCCCTGATTCTTCCCGCGCGCACCTGGGGCAAAGATGCGCCCAGCAACCGCGTCAACCTGGCACTTATCGGCGCGGGCGGGCGCGGAAGCGGCCTGCTCAATGACGCGGTTCACCTTCCCGACGCCCAGTTCCTCGCCGTGAGCGATTGCTACCGCGACCGGCGGGAATCCACGCGCGAAAAGCTCAACACATTCTACAAGGGGAACGTGGTCCAGGACTACGCCGACTTTCGCGAGGTGTTAGCCCGCAAGGACATCGACGCCGTGATCATCGCCACGCCCGATCACTGGCACGTGCCTATCGCCATTGCGGCCGCCCGCGCGGGCAAGGCGATCTATGTGGAGAAGCCCCTGGGCGTGAGCATGGAGTGGGCCTGGGAGTTGCGCCGCGTCGCGGCGGAGCACAAAAGCGTCATTCAATATGGCACCCAGCAGCGCTCCGCGCCCCAGTTTCGTCAGGCCTGCGAACTCGTCTGGAACGGCTACATTGGCGAGGTTGCTCGCGTCGATGCGTGGTGCGCCGATATCTCCAGCCAGTATGCGGCGTTCAACGTGCCCCAGTACGGCAGCACGGAAGCCGCACCCGTTCCCGAGGGCTTCGATTTTGATCGCTGGACCGGTCCCTCGCCCGAGCGCACCTACACCATCGACCGATGCACCTGCTACGGCACCTATCACCTCTATGATTATGCCCTCGGCTTTATCGCCGGCTGGGGCGCCCACCCCCTCGATATCGTCCAGTGGGGACTGAATACAGACCACACGAGTCCCGTTCAGTACAGCGGCACGGGAAGCCTGCCCACACAGGGCCTCTACGACACCATCGAGTCCTGGGACAACGAATGCGTCTACGAGAACGGCGTGAAGCTGCGCTTCATGGGACACCGCGTGGCGGAGCCCATCGTCTCGACCTATCGACCCTGGAAAGACCACGGCACGACCTTCTTCGGAAGCGAAGGCTGGGTCAGCGTTGATCGCGGCGGTATCCTCGCGAGCAACCCCGACATCTTGAAGGTGACGTTTAAAGAGGGCGATCTGCGGCTGAAGGAAACCAGCAGTCACATGGGCGATCTCCTGCACTGCGCAAAGACGGGAGAGACCCCCGTGAGCCCCCTCGAAGCCGCCATTCGCTCCGACACCATAAGCCACCTGTGCGACATCGCCATCCGGCTCAAGCGCCCGCTGCGCTGGAACCCGGAGAAGGAGCAGATTCTCGACGACGCCGAAGCAACCGCGCTGCTCAGCCGGCCCGTCCGCGCGCCCTGGGATCTTCACAAGGACATGGTGAGCTGACGCAAGCGGAGAAGCGCCCCACACACGAAGAAGCAACACCAAAGGGGCTCAGACATTCCTGTCTGAGGCAGAGCGCGCCCAGACCTGGAGGGGCCCGTTGAAGGTGTCGAATGACTTGGAATTCCAACGGATTGCTTTTTCTGAAACTGCGTACAGGCCAGCGGGCCTTGCGAATAGTGACGTGTGCTCTGCCTCAGACAGGATTGTCTGAGCCCCTTTAAGCTATAGCGCTCACGATCTCGACCGCCAGGCTGAAGCACGGCAACGCGGTTGCTTTAAACCGCCCCCCTGGTACAAGATTCCCGACTGCAACCGGACCCCATTCGTGAGGAGAGCATGATGATTCGTCCTTCCTTTACCGCCGCCCTGTCGCGGGCCTGTTATCTCGTTCTTTGCGCCATCATGCTGTTTGCCCCACATGTCAGTGCGGAAGGCACGTCGGCCGCAGGCGACCAGCGCACGGTGGAGCTGCCGGGCGGCGTCCCAATGGAATTGGTCTGGATTCCCGCAGGCGCCTTCGACATGGGCCAGGCCCCGGGCGAGCGGGATGCCTATCCCAACAAGGAAACGCCCCGTCATATCGTGAACATCTCCCGGGGTTTCTGGATGGGCAAATGCGAAGTGACCCAGGCCCAGTGGCAGGCCGTCATGGGCACGAGCCCCTGGGCGGGCCGCGATAATGTTTCCGAGGACCCCGCATCGCCCGCGGTCTATGTCTCTTGGGAGGACGCTCAAGCCTTTACCCGGAAACTCGCGGAGCAAATGAAGGAAGACTTCCGTCTGCCCACCGAGGCGGAATGGGAATATGCCTGCCGTGCGGGCACGACCACGCGCTTTCCCTGGGGCGATGATCTGGACTACATGGAGATCGAGGCCCACGCGTGGTGGCGCGGCAATGTCACCGTGACCGCGTCACCATGGGCCCGACCCGTGGGCACGAAGCAGCCCAATCCCTGGGGGCTCCACGATATGAGCGGCAATGTCTCCGAATGGTGCCAGGATTGGCACAGCTACTACTTCGACGGCGAATCGGTAGACCCCGCAGGGCCGTCGTTCGCCGCCCACCGCGTGTTGCGGGGCGGCGGCTGGACCGCGACCGGCGGGCGATGCCGTTCGTCGCGGCGCGATCACGAAGAGCCGTCGGCGGCGCACAGCCGCATCGGATTTCGCATCGCCATGAGCGCACCCGCGCCCGCCGATCCCGGAGCGCCACAGTTTACGGACGTCTTCGTGGCGGGGGAGGGCGGCGTTAGCACCTACCGGATTCCCGCCATGATCACCGCGCCCGATGGCAGCCTGCTCGCCTTCTGCGAGGCGCGGAAGATCGCGCAGGATGATGCGAGCCCCACCGACATGGTGCTGCGGCGCAGTCTCGACGAAGGCAAGACCTGGCTCCCCATGCAGACCCTCGTTCCGGGGACCGGCGTTGAGGCGCTGATGAATCCCTGCGCGGTCATCAATCACAAAACCAGCGAAGTGGTCCTCGTGGGGATCAACGCCCACAAGACCGGCCCGGAACATCACCGCTGTCTCGTGCTCAAGAGCCCGGACAACGGCGTGACCTGGTCCGCGCCCCGCGATATTACCGAGGCCATCATCAACGGGGATGATCGCTTCGTGCCCGGACCCGGCATCGGCGTGCAGATGGAGAACGGCCGTCTGGTCATTCCCGGCTACATCGGCCAGACCAGTATAGAGATAGAGGAGAACTCCCGCTCCTGCGTGATGTTCAGCGACGACGGCGGCGACACCTGGACCATGGGCGCGCCCGTGGCCGAGCTTTCCGACGAGTCCCAGGTGGTTTCATTGAAGGATGGCCGACTCATGCTCAACATGCGCGGCAACATGGGCCGGAGTTGCCGCGGCGTGGCCACCAGCAACGACGGCGGCGCGAGCTGGTCCACCGTGCGCTGGGACGCCGCGCTCAAGGAGTGCCCCTGCCAGGCCAGCATCCTGCGCTACAGCGCCGGAAAACATGGCGGGAAAGAGGGCATCCTCTTCGCCAACCCCGACAACTTCGGCGAACTCTACGGCGTCGTGGAGCGGACGAAGATGACCGTGCGCATGAGCTACGACGAAGGCGCCACCTGGCCGGTGAAACGCCTCATCCACGCCGGCCCCTCGTCCTACTCCACCCTCGTGCAACTCGCCAACGGCGACATCGGCATCCTCTTCGAAGGCGGAGAAAAACACCGCCGCGAATGGATACGCTTCGCCCGCCTTTCCATGGATTGGCTCACCGGCGGGGACCTTCGCTCAACGGAACAATGAGGGCGACGCAGCGTGACCCCGAGCCTGCAAAGTGAGCGTGAACAGCTGGGAGCGCAGACGTCTCGCCTGCATCATGCACCGCAGGTGCATGGGCGCCTCCGTTGTGTCTTTCCCACGAAAGTGGGAATCCAGAGACCACGCGGCATAAGCTTCGCGATAGCACTGCCTCCCCGCATTCGCGAGGATGACGAAGTGCTCAATCTCGCATGAAAGAATGCGGGGTGAAGTTTGCCCCTGTGCCATCGCCATACCTGCTCACTTCGAGCCCTTACCCAGCATCCGATAGCGAATCAGAACCGTCTTCGGTTCATCTTGATCGGAGCCTAAAATCTGAAAAATTCCTCGGCCGCCTTCACGGGTCTTGAAGGTCCACGTCGCGGGTAGCGGGTCCGTCGCGCCGAAGTACACCGGATTACGGGGCTTATCGAACTTGAATTCGTCGTTGACTAGCGCAAGGTTTGTGGCAGCGTTATCCCAAGCGGTGACATCTTCTGGATTCAAGAGGAGGTCCATGCCGGTCAGGCCGCGCCGCTCCCCCTGGATTCCGCCACCCAAGTCGATGCCATTCTTCGCAGCCCATGCAAAAACTTCTTCCGTGCCCTTGAACTCCGGCGGTGTGAAAAGCTTGCCGGTGTCGAAGTCGATCATGCAGTTTTCCCCCGAGTGACGTACGGTGACTTCGACTTCGGGGCCGAGGGTTAACTCCTTCGCCACCTTCTCGATTATGTTGATTGTTCGCGTGCCCGTGGTCAGTACCCCTTTCCAATCGCCGGGCCGTGGAGCGCCAAATCCCTGGTTAAGCATGCCGGGGAGAGAGATGACGAATGCGAGCCCAAGTTGTCCCGGCTCAGTCTTGATTTTGTTTCCCACAGTGTTCTCAACCACCGCACTCTCCTGTCGCGGCATGAAAACGACGCCGTCGCTGGGAATTCCGGCAATTTGACCAGGGGCCAACACTATTCGGGCTCGCGTGGGCCAACCGGTGCCGGGGAGATAGAAGGAATCCAGGCGCAGGCGCTCACCGGAGGCGCCAACACCGACAGGTTCTCCGATGTTTGAAGAAGAATTGATCACGAACTCCACGGGTGCAGTACTGACGTTTCGGACGAGAAATTCCATCGGGACCGCCTGGCCAAGCGTGTATTCCGTCTTCTCCGACAGAAATTGGAATGCGGCCTGCAGGCCGTTGGTGGTTTCGCCCCAGACGA
>JBHEKR010000203.1:0-5447 GCA_041859365.1 Candidatus Hydrogenedentales bacterium | reverse complement strand
GGGAACTATCCCTACGGCACCATCGATCCGATCGACGCCCTTTCCGATTTGGCGCTGCACCACGGAATCGGGCTACACATCGACGGTTGTCTCGGCGGCTTCATCCTGCCCTGGGGCGAGGCGCTGGGCTACGACATCCCCTGCTTCGACTTCCGCCTGCCCGGGGTCACCAGCATCTCGGCCGACACCCACAAGTTCGGGTACGGACTCAAGGGTACCTCCGTCATCTGCTACCGCGATCGCGCCTACCGCGAGTACCAGTACTTCCTGTACCCCGAGTGGCCCGGCGGCAGCTACGCCTCCCCCGGCATCGCCGGCTCGCGCTCCGGCGGGCTCATCGCCGCCACCTGGGCAGCCATGGTCACCCTGGGCAAGCGCGGCTACCGCGAGCGTGCCCAAGCCATCTTCGAAACCGCCTTCGCCATGCAGACCGTCGTGATCGCCCAGGAGTCCCTCTACCTGCGCGGACGCCCCACCTTCTGCTTCGCCTTTGAATCCAGTGCGTTCAACGTTTACCACATCAACGACTTCATGCGGCCGCGCGGCTGGCGTTTCAACGGCGTGCAACGGCCCGACGCACTGCACTTCTGCGTCACCGGCCCCGCCACGGCTCCGGGCACCGTGGACGCCTTCCAACACGATCTTGCGGACGCCGTCGCCTACGCCAAGAACCCGCCCCAACCGGAACCCCAAAGCAGCGCCTTCTACGGCGGGGCCGGCGCAAGAATCAGCGACCCCGACTTGATGCGATACTTCCTCGTCGCCGGCATGGACGCCATCCACGACAACCTGATCACGAAGCTCTAGCAGCCTGTAGCAAGGATCCCCAAGGACAGGCTTGGAATCACCTGGGCTCCACCCCGGGCGTCTCTGTGATTGGAGGGGCGCCGTATCGCCCCAGGGACTTGGGTACACCTGGGCGCCGGCGCCCGCCATGCATCATCAATCGTACCCTCCAAACCGCCTCCCCCCCCCCGCCCCTTCCCTCCGCGCCGCCGCGTCTCCAAGCGAGCACTTCGCTTCCCCGCCTTCCCATTCTTCCCATACCTCCCATACTTCCCAACCCCAACAAACCATCAACACCACCGATCCAAAGTCCATGCAGCCACGCAAGCCCATTCAGAAAAATCAATAAAGGCAATTAAATAACTCCCGATTTGCGCCTCAAGAAACCATGGTCACCTTGACCGCGCGCCGACGCCCTGACCCCTTGGTCGGGCACGCCATCCCCGAAAACTTGTTGATGCGAAAATCAGAAATCTAAGGTATACTCTGCCCGTCGCAGCAAGAGTTGCTATTTCTACCCAAAGTTTATGGAGGGGGTTCCATGTACCGGTCCGTCGCTTCGCACCTGTTTTGCCTGTCGATCCTCGCCCTCGGGGGCGCGCCGATGGCGTGGGCCAACTCCGACCAGATCGCCATCTACACGGCGCGCTACCCCACCACGGTGGGGCAGCTCAATCAGGGGACCAGTTGTTTGGTGTGCCATTCCTCCACGCCGCAGCTCAACCCCTTCGGCCTTGCGTTCAAGAACTCCCCCGCCGGGCCCGATTCCACAAACGGCTTCGCGCAGATCGAGTTTGTGGATTCCGATGGAGATGGCTTTACCAACCTGCACGAGACCCTGCTGTTCAAGCTTCAGGGCAATGCCATGTCCGTTCCCGTGAATGCCAATACGGCACCGGTCTTGAATGCCATCGGCAACAAGACGCTGGACGAAGGGCAAACCCTTACCTTCCAGGTGACCACCACCGATGAAGTCCCGGGCTTGTTTCCGCTGCTCTCGGTGGGCAACCTGCCACCGGGGGCGACCTTCACCGACAACCGCAACGGCACCGGCACCTTCAACTGGGTCACCACGGGAGCGAATGGCGGCGTCTACAGCAATGTCTCATTCCTCTCGAACGACGGCCTGCTGAGCGACTCCGAAGCGATCACGATCATTGTCAACGACCTTAATCAGGCGCCCTCCATCTTCGGCGTGGAGAATCAATACGGCATCGTCGGCAATCTCCTGGAATTCGACCTTACCGGATTCGACGCTGAAAACGCCGACTTGACCTTCTCTTCGCCGAACCTGCCCGCCGGCGCGGTGCTTCAAGACAATGGGGACGACACCGCCACCTTCAGTTGGACGCCCATGGAAGGCGATGAAGGTATTTATGCGGACATACAGTTCACGGTTGAAGACGATGCACAGCAAACCGACACCACTTCGATCACGATCTTCATTACGCCGACGCCTCTGCTGAACTTCGACGCCTCGACCGTCCTCAACAATACCGGCATCGACGATAGCGTCGTTGACCAGCGGCCCGATCTCGCCACCGACGGCGAAGGCAACTGGGTGGCCGTGTGGTACATCTCCGACACGGGCATCATCGCCGGCGCACGCTCGGCCGACAACGGCAGGACCTGGACCGACCCCGAGGCGATCACGCTGGTGGATGGCGCCGACGAGTTGCCGCAAGTGGCCACCGACCGCGAAGGTAACTGGGTGGTCGTGTGGCGCTCCTCCAACAACCTCGGCGGAACCCTCGGGGATGACTATGATCTCCTCGTCTCGCGTTCCACCAACAATGGCCTCACCTGGACAGAGCCCGTCCCGCTGAATCCCGATGCCGCCACGGACGCCGCGACCGAACGGGGCGTCAACCTGGAATGTGACGGCAGTGTCTGGGTCGCCACGTGGCTGACCGGCACCGATGTCTACATCGCGCGCTCCACGGATGCAGGTGCCACCTGGAGCACGCCGCTGTTTCTCAGTACCGCCTATCTCGAGACCTTTCCAGATAGCCCCGCCCCCAGCCTGACGGGGGATGGCCAGGGCAATTGGGTCGTCGTGTGGTCCGTCGGGCAGGCCTTCGGCGGCGCGGGAAATGACCTGGACATCCGTTACGCACGCTCCAGCGATGACGGCGAAACCTGGAGTGCTGCTGCGGCGCTCAACACCAATGCCGGCAGCGATGCCAACGACGACCAGAATCCCAGCATCGCCACCGACGGCAACGGCGCGTGGGTTGCCCTCTGGCGGTCGCAGAACTCCCTTGGCGACACCATCGGCGAAGACTCCGATATACAGCTTGCACGCTCGTTCGACAACGGCGCGACGTGGAGTGCCCCAGCCGCACTCTCGCCGGATGCCGCGTATGACGGCTTCGTATGGGACTACGCGCCCAGCATCGCCGCTGATGGACTCGGAACGTGGGTCGCCACGTGGCACAACGCCAACGCCTACATTCGAATCTCCTACTCGACCGATGCCGGACTGACCTGGTCCGTCCCCACCATCCAGAATCCGAATGCCAACGACACCACCCGCTTTCCGCAGGTCTTCCCCGACGGCCGCGGAAGCTGGCTGGCCGTCTGGGAGTCGAATGAGAATCCCGACGATATCGGCTTCGATTTCGACTTGATGATCTCCCGGGCGCACGCCCCAACCGTTACCTCAATTGCGCGCGCGGGCGCGGCCTTGACCAATGCGAATAGCGTGGAGTTCGTCGTCCAATTCGAAGACGAGGTCTTTGGGGTGGACACTGGGGACTTCGCTGTCTCCTCCAACAAGATCCTTTCCGGAGCGGCCGTCGCCAGCGTGAACACCGTCTCCCAGGCGGAATATACCGTTACCGTCAACACCGGTACCGGAACCGGCACCCTGGTGCTGGAATTCGTCGACGATGACACGGTCTATAACACCCTGGGCAACGTGGCCGGCGGCCCCGGCGAGGGCAACGGCGACGCGCAGGGGCAGGACCCCTATACCGTGGACAAGACAAAGCCCGTGATCACGCGTACCGGCAGTGCCTTGGTCACGGTCATTCAAGGCGATGCCTACGTGGATGCCGGTGCCACCGCGCAAGACGATCTTGATGGCAACCTCAACAACAGCATCGTGGTGTCCAACACGGTCAACACGCAGATCGTTGCAAGCTACACCGTGCGCTACAATGTTTCAGATGCGGCCGGCAATGCCGCGAACGAAGTGACTCGCACAGTGAATGTCGTCCTTGGCGGTGAAGGCGAAGGTGAAGGTGAAGGCGAAGGCGAAGGTGAAGGCGAGGGCGAGGGCGAAGGTGAAGGTGAAGGCGAAGGCGAAGGTGAAGGTGAAGGTGAAGGTGAAGGCGAAGGTGAAGGTGAAGGTGAAGGTGAAGGTGAAGGTGAAGGCGAAGGCGAAGGCGAAGGCGAAGGCGAAGGCGAAGGTGAAGGCGAAGGCGAAGGCGAAGGCGAAGGTGAAGGTGATGGTGAAGGTGAAGGTGAAGGAGGAGGAGGAGGAGGAGGAGGAGGAGGAGTCTGAGTCTTCCAAGTTTGAGTCAGGATGTTGTGATAAAAAGAAGCGCCGCAAATTGAGCTTTCCGGCACTTTTTTTTGTTCATTATCGTGAGAGGTTTGGCGCCTGCGGTGTCTTGGGGCCCAGCGCCGTGTCGGGGGGCAGCGCCTGCTCATAGACGACCTTCCCCTCCACATCGTAGTGGCGAAAGGTGAGTGTGGGGATACCGTCCACGCGTCGCAGGGTGCCGGAAAGAAATCCACCGATGACCGCGAGGTACTGATGCATGGGCTCGCGCTGGTCCTCACTGAATCCACCCGCGTGGGCATTGGACGTAGGGCCGCTGCAGAATTCTCGAAGACCTGTCGCGGGGTCGATGCTCACGTACTGCCAGTGGCGATCACCACAGATCACGACCATATTTTTCTGGTCCGCCATAAACTGACGTAGTTCATCGCCCTCGTGGGTGAAGACGGCATTGGCGTGGTTGTCGGCTTTATTGCCGCGATCGGGTCCGACGAGGGGTGTGGGACTGATGAGCACGCGAAAGGCTGCATCGGATTCCTGGACGGTCTTCTTGAACCATGCTTTCTGCTCTGCGCCCCAGATGGTCTTCTCCGGGCCATCCGGGTCTGTGTTGGGACTGCGGAATTCACGACCCTCGGGCAGCCATATCTGCAAGTCCCTGCCCCAGCGGATGGTACGCCAGGGTTGGCCGCGGTCGGGTGCGGGTACCTGCTCGAAGAATATATCCACGCCCTGGGCATAGGTGAACTCGCCCATCTTGTTGTTCTTCATCGTCGGCCAGCAATCGTTCTGCCACGTGTCGTGATCATCCCGGATGAAATAACTGCTCACCTCATTGTGAAAGGCCCGCTGGAAGGGCAGGGCATAAATCTGGTTCCACTTGAAGCGGGCCAGCGCGGCGCTGGTGACCCAGGGGCCGTCATTGTCGTAGTAGACAATGTCGCCGGTGTGGACAAAAAAGTTGGGGTGGAGCTTCTGCATCAGCGGGTAGATCTTGTGACCATTCAGGTCATCATCCCGCCGCCAGAATTCCTGACCGGTGACGACGGTGAACGTTACGGCCGCCGATTCGCTCGCAAGTGGCGCGGTTTGAAAGGTACCCTGCACGCGCGCCGTGGGTTCGGCGCCCCCCGTGGCGCGGGCTTCCACCACG
>JBHEKR010000018.1:0-2585 GCA_041859365.1 Candidatus Hydrogenedentales bacterium | reverse complement strand
GTTTTGGCTTGGGAAGTTCAGTTAAAACCCCGCCTGCGCGGCCACTAACAGAAGTAAAAATGTGAATCCGAGTACATTGCGGTAGGAACCGCCGTTACCGGCGGCCCCCCGCGCAGATCCGTACGTGAGGGATTACCTCATACGGCTCCTGCCTTGAGTCGGGCGCGGAACCTTTGCTCTGGATATGGATGGATTATATGAGGCCGGGGTAGATGTTTGCGGCCCAGCCGCTGCATCCTCTCCCATGTCCAACGGTTCTTCCCTCTTTCACTGCGTCGCCTGATTACCCGGAGCCAATACCGGACAATCTCGTCCACAAAACGACTGATGCGTTCGCTGTTTCCCGGCACGGCATGATAATTCAGCCAGCCTTGCACAACTCTTCGCAACCATCGTCCCACCTCGCCTAACGGGAGGTGCATCTTCTTGCGCAGTTTCTCCCGGATCGCCTGTAATGTCGCCCGCATCCGCTTCGCCATCGAATGACGGTGAATGATGAAACTTCCGTCGCTCCTTCTCCTCGCACACTTGTGTGTAAAACCGAGGAAGTCAAAGGTTTCTGGTCGTTTCTCCCCGCGCTCCTTGCGATTCGACGCCGCCTGGCGACCGAATTCTATCAAGCGCGTTTTCCCATCATGTAACTTCAGCCCGAACTTGGCGAACCGTGTCCGGAGTTCTTCCAGACACGCCTCCGCTTCGGCCCGGTGTTCGAAGCCGATCACGAAATCGTCTGCATAGCGCACGACGACCACATCACCGTGACAGCGCCTTCCGCGCCACCATTCTATCCATAAATCGACGACGTAGTGCAGAAACACGTTCGATAGCAGCGGCGAAATCACCGCTCCCTGCGGCGTGCCCACAACCGCCTCCGTCACCTGTCCGCCCTCGCTGACCCCGGCTTCCAGCCAGTTACGGATCAGCCGCAGCACGCGGCGATCACCGATCCTGCGTTCCAGGAACACGATCATCCAGTTGTGGTCGATCGTGTCGAAGAAACCTTCAATATCGGCGTCCAATATCCAGTTCACCTTCTTGCGGCAAATGCCCACACTCAGCGCATCGAGCGCATCATGTTGGCTCTTTCCCGAGCGGAAGCCATAGCTGAATCCGAGAAAATCCACCTCGCAGACGCTTTGCAATATCTCCGCCACTGCGTGCTGGACGATTTTGTCCTCCAACGACGCAATGCCCAGTGCCCGTTTCCGGCCATCCGGCTTGTCAATATATCGTCTGCGCGACGGTTTCGCCCGGTAGCTTCCCCGGTGTATCCGGCCATGGAGGTCTATCAAATTCTCCTCCAGTGCCTGTCCATAGTCTTGCCACGTAATCCCATCGATCCCGACCGCCGCCGTCTTCTTTAATTGCAGGTAAGACCGTCGCAACGCCTCGATATCCGCATGGTGTAGCAAGGCTGTGAACTTCAAATCGCCGTCCTTTCGGGCGGCACCACGCACACGGTCCAGCCCACTGGTCTCTGCCTGATTCCGGCTCTGTGTCCGGGGCGAGGCAGGCTGTGCCGCGTTCCTCTCGGCTGGGTCCCTTACCTCCATCCACTCCGCAGGCACTTCAGAGGTGCCCTTGTTCGCAGATTTCGCGGGTATTATTGACCCATCTGACTTCCTGGTGGCGTGCATCTGGTCAGTGCCGTCGGAGACGTTAAACCAGCGATCCGTTTTGAAACCCCTTGGCGGAGGTTTGTAATCACGAATACCCTCAGGCTCTCCCGGTTCTCGCGCTTGGAATTTCGACACATGCACAGGGTCTAGGACTCCGCCGTGTCCACCCCCACCTTGCCGTGGCGGTAAGGATGATGTTGCCTTCCCCCTGTCAGAACAAGGTCGGCACACGGGATTCTTGATTTCGGAGCTCAATGGCTGGCCTGCGTCTCCACGCACCCATGCTACACCCGGAGCGTCACCGCTCCCAGCGTAGGGATTGTGGCCAAAGTCAATGGCTAGTTGTTCTTCGTAAGACTCTTTCATTCTCTATTCCAAGCCGGTTTATCCCGGCGCTTTCACTGACCCTATTCATCACCGCCGGGAAGCAACACCTCCATGGCGCGGTCCTCACCACTGGCGGGGGAATGATGGATTTCAGCAGCAATCAGCGAAAACAACGCGGGATGCGGCGGCTGTGGAACATCCGGCGTTTTGCCCTTCTTGATCCAGGAAACCAAAGTCTGATAGTTCACACCGTGAAGCGAGGCAAAGCGCGGCGCGCTCAAACCGCTGGCCAGGTAGGCCTCAACCATGGTGTTCTTCTGTTCCGGCGTGTAGCGCAGGCGGCCGCGCCGGTCGGTCTTCATAATGGATTCATTCATAGGTGTCATAGATCGGCAAACTATGACGCCTATGATATAATCCTGCCAGAATCATCAGAAGGCGCTACAAACCCCGCATACTTCCAAGGACCGCCCGAAAGCCCTCAAACGCTGGCGGCTGTGGGCTGGATTCGGAACGTCCTGGGACTGGACACGGGTCGCTAAAATCCAGATCGATTCCATGGCGGCCACCGTCGCCCGCGCCCTGCGCCTTGCCTTCGGCTGGAAGGGCAACCGCGACTACCACCCGCGCCGCATCATG
>JBHEKR010000519.1:0-16851 GCA_041859365.1 Candidatus Hydrogenedentales bacterium | reverse complement strand
GCGAAGATGCGAAGTAGCTCATGAATAGCACGGCCTGACCTAAAGGCAACCAACAAAAAACGAAGGAGAGACAACATGAAACTCGGTTTATTGACCGCCATGTTTGGCGACAAGCCCCTGAAAGAAGTGCTGGAGATCATCCGTCCCCTTGGCCTCGACACGGTTGAGCTGGGCACGGGCAACTATCCCGGCGATCCCCACGCCCCCCTGCAGGAGCTGCTGGCCTCCAAGCCCAAGCGCGACGAGCTCCTGGCCCTGATCAAGGGCGAGGGTCTCGAAATCAGCGCCCTGAGCTGCCACGGAAACTGCCTTCACCCGGACAAGGACTTCGCGAAGAAGCACGCAAAGGTCCAGACCGACACCATCAAGCTGGCCGGACTGCTGGGCGTGAAGACCATCAACGACTTCTCCGGCTGCCCCGGTTCCGACCCCAAGGCACAGAAACCCAACTGGGTCACATGCGCCTGGCCGCCGGACTACCTCGAGATCCTCGACTACCAGTGGAACGAGGTCGTGATCCCCTATTGGACCAAGCAGGCCGCCTTCGCCAAGGAAAATGGCGTCCGCGTGGCTTTCGAAGCCCACCCCGGCTTCGTGGTCTACAACCCCGAAACCCTGCTGAAGCTCCGCAAAGCCTGCGGCAAGAACCTCGGCGCCAACTTCGACCCCAGCCACTTCTTCTGGCAGGGCATCGAGCCCATCGAAGCCGTCAAGGCCATCGGCGGTGAGGCCATCTTCCACGTTCACGCCAAAGACTCCAAGGTCGACCCGCGTAATGGCTCTATCAACGGCGTACTCGACTGCAAGCACTACGGCGACGAGGCCAACCGCTCCTGGGTCTTCCGCACCTGCGGCTACGGCCACAGCCTCGAATGGTGGAAGGACTTCTTCTCCACCCTGCGCCTGGTGGGCTACGACGGCCCCATCAGCATCGAGCACGAAGACAGCTACATGTCCAGCCAGGAAGGTCTCACCAAGGCGGTGGAATTCCTGAAGCAGTGCATCATCTTCCAGAAGAAGGGCGCCATGACCTGGGCGTAATTGCCAGGCGATTTTTCTGTTACAACGGGCGCGCCGAATTGTCGGCGCGCCCGTTACGTTTTTCGGGGAGCATGATGCCGGGGGGGGGCTTGCCGTCTACGCGGTGTGCAGACGGGATGATATCCGACACCCGGGACTCTCCTTTCCGGACACTTTTACGGTCACGGGCTTCAAATCGTCACACTCTCCGGACAAATAGTGTTCATCTTTGACTATTATCGGTCTGATTTGGCTGCTCGATTAGGGTAAAGTGGGCTTTTACTGTGTCAGAATCAATAAATGCACGATTTCGACTGACGGTTTTCTGTCAGTTTTTTTGAGCATACAATAGTGCCAAGCGTGAGTGATTTAACCAATAAAATGGCAGTTTTTTGTCAGTCCTGGAGTGGACGGATCGGGAGATGCGGAAAAATTCACGCATTCGGTGGTTAAGTGCGTAAAAATTGGCATGCCTGGTGCTTTCAGGAGATCAGTCCCTTCGGAGCGGTTTCGGAGTGGGCGGAAACCTTGGAAGAATGCCTTTACGGGCACTATGGGACCAGAGCGCAATGAAACGAATGATGCGGTACTTGAACATCGGAATGCTGACCCTTATGGCTTCGGGCAGTGCCTCGGCCATCACCGTTGACGGACAATGGAATGATTGGTTCAGCTACGGCGGGACCTCCAACGATAACTGGAACCAGGGTGCGGCCTCCGGATCGCTGCTGAATAGCGGCACCCGCTTTCAGGACGACCTGGAAAACGATGCTTCCGGTGGTCAGAACTATGACATCGAGCAAATCTTCTATTACTATCAGGATCTCGACGCAAACGCCTACACCGGCGGCACCCTGTATATCGGCATGGTGACGGGCTACGAGCCGTCCAACACCACCTACCGCGCGGGCGACATGTTTATCGACCTCGGCTACACCGGCGGCCCGACGACCTACGACCTGGCCATTGCCACGGGCACCGAGTCCAGCTCGCGTTTTTCGGACGTCTGGTCGAACAGCGGCTGGTCCACCAGCGGTGTTCTGATCCCGGCCCATGCCGCGGGCAGTCCGTACCGAGTGCGTGATACGCAGCCCGGTGCGACCTTCTACACCAATGCCCAGGTGGACTGGGACACCGGTGTTGGACCCGGCTCGGCCCACAATTTCCTGGAAGTAGGCCTGAATCTGGATGGCAACCTTGAGCAGTTGATCGCCCTCGGCGGCATCGGACTCCACTGGACCATGGCGTGCGGCAATGACTACGTCAACGTTTACGACACCAACCCCCTCTCCACGGTTCCGCCGACGCCCCAGAATCCCGTTCCCGAACCGGCCACAATGGTGCTCTTCGGCATGGGCGCCAGTCTGCTCGCGGTGCGCAAGCGGCTCAGTGGGCGGTCCAGCTAACGGTTTCCCCGAGTAAATGGTCTTAATGTACGGGTCCATGACACTGTCATGGGCCCGTCTCCAATTTTTGACAATTTTCGGTATCGCCACGGGCTGCGCGCCTCGCCATACACAAGTAGTAGTCATGGTTGACATATTATAATCGGATTACGTGGTGTTGTGGAGTGGTGGGCCTCAATAAATTGTCAACTTTGAAATATGTGTATCAATTCTTGTTGCATAATCGTCAGTTAACGCGACTTGGTGCGTGTAAGGCGGGCATGGCTTCAAACGATACGCGCATGCGGAGAAAAAGCGAACAGAGATTTAATGCGCAATCGCTCTCAATTTGCGCGTAATATTTCGCGTTTAATAAAACTGAATGCGAATATTTACTCGCTTTTTGAAACGTTTGCCACGCTGCACGGCCAAGGGCCTGACCCGAATCGCACTGCCAGATTTTTGGCACGATGGGTGCTTTGTAGCGTTTGTCATCCCGAAACCCCTTCGAGGCTGGCGAATAGGTTGGAAGGTAGCCATCGCAGCGTGGCAAGAACTATAGGGTCTAACGACGATGAAAAAACTCGTGCGGTTATTTAGCTTGGGACTGCTGGCGGTCATGGTTCCCGCAGGCGCGGCGATGGCGCTTACCGTCTCCGAATTCAACGCGGCCTACAACGCCTTCAACTTTGGCGTGGTCGGCTCGGGTAACTCCAATGCGGGCGACCTGGCCAACCTGAACTTTGGCCTGGCCATGGTGACCGACGGCACGACGGTCACGATGACCTTTTCGAACAGCTCGGCGATCTCTGCGGTTATTGCCCAGATTTACCTCGATGACAGCGGGGAGTCCCTTCTGGGTAACCCGGTCATCGTCTCTCCTGCGGTGAACAACGTGCTGAAGTTCACGGTCGGTGGCGGATCTCCGGCGAACATGCCCGGCGGTAACAACATCAGCTTCGACGCCAACACCGCGCTGAGCGTTTACGCGAATAGCCCAAGCCCCAAGAATGGCATTGGCCAGGGCGAGTCGCTGGTGCTGCAGTACACGCTGCTGACCGATCTGACGACGCTCTCCGACGCGATGCAGGATGGCACGCTCCGCTTCGGCATGCACGTGCAGTCCATCGGCACGGCGGGCAATTCGGATGCCTTCATTGGCACGCCGAATGATCTGCCCCCCACCGACCCGCCGCTCAATCCCGTTCCCGAACCTGCCACGATGGTACTCTTCGGAATGGGGGCCGGCCTCCTCGCGGTGCGCAAGCGTCTCGGAGCCAAGTAATCCCAAAAGGTCATAACCTGACCTGTTGAATCTCCCTCCGGGCCCGTGTCGAACACATGGGCCCGGTTTTCATTTCAGGGAGCGTTGTACTTTTGCGCCGCCGCGCCGTATGCTAATCGCATGTGGCAAGGCAAGCACCGTGAAAGAAAGGAGAATCCATGTCCCTGGGACTGGCTCTGCTTCTAATTGAAGCGCTTACAGTCTATGGGCTGGTGTTCTTCGTCCACGCCACACGGGACCGCTTCACACTGCTGCCCTACTATGGCCTTCTTGGCGTGCTTGCGGCGACGCTTCGCTGGACGACCGACGCGGGCATCCAGTACGACGCGGGCCCCCTGACCCTTATCCTGGGCTCGGTGGTATTTTTCACGTCCATTCTCTTCGGGGTGTTTTTGCTCTATCTCTTCGACGGGGTCAAGGCGGCGCAGATAGGTATCTACACCGTGGTGGCGGTGTCCATTCTCTCGCCGGTCGTTGCGAAAATCTTCTACATTCAGGTCGCGGAAATGGATGCGGCGGCGGCGGAGCGGATCGTGCTGAGCCCGGCGCGGCTCTATGTGGCCTCCACGGCGGCCATGGTCATCGACTTTCTCTGCATGTCCATGGTGTGGGAGTTTCTTGGACGACGCTGGAGCCGCCTGCCCTACCTGTTCCGTATCGCGACCTGCCTCCTGACGGCCTACTGGTTGGACGCGCTGCTCTTTTCCTTCGGCGCCTACTGGGGCGATCCCGATCTACGCAGCATTCTGACGGGCAACTTGATCAGCCGCGCCGTTCTGACGATGTGCGTAGCTCCGATTGTCACGCTGTACGTGGTTTGGGAGTCGCGCCGTCACCACCATGAGATTACGCCCCGAAGCGTCATGGCCTTGCTGCACCAGAGCGCCCAAACCGAGTCGGATCTCTCCGAGGCCCGGCACGAAATCGAGGTGCGCAAGCGGATAGAAGAGGAGTTGCGTCGCCGGGATGCCATTCTGCGCTCCCTGGCGTACACCGCCGAGCACTACCTGAATGGTGGGCGCGATGCGATCGGCATGGCGGAGCTGCTCATGACCCTCGGCAACGCATTAGGGGTGAGCCGGGTCTGTATCTGCGAAAACAATGTTGGACCCGAGGGCGAACGGCGCATCAAGGAGCGCTTCACCTGGATAGCTCCGTCCCCCTCCGTTTCCCCGCGGGGCGTATCCTGGGAGGGGCTCGCGTATGATTCCGCAGCTCTCACGCGCTGGGAGCACCTTCTGTCGGGCGGCGAGCTGGTCTCGGGGCTTCATCACGAATTTCCACTTGCGGAGCAGCCCCTGCTGCAGTCACGCGGAGTGCTGAGTATTCTCGTGCTGCCTGTCGTTGTCCAGGAGGTGTGGTGGGGTTTCCTGGCTTTTGAGGATTGCGAGGCGCACCGCGTGTGGCCGCGATCCGAGATTGACGCACTTCGGACGGCGGCGGGCACCCTGGGTGCGGCAATCCATCAGCGACGGATAGAAGAGGCCCTGCTGGCAACCAATCAGCGGCTCGATCTGGCGCTGGAAGGCGGGGAACTGGGACTGTGGGACTGGGATATTGGGACCGATCAAGTAGTATTCAATGAGCAATGGGCGAAAATGCTGGGCTATACGCTGAAGGACCTCGAACCCACCACGCGTGCCTGGCAGAAATTGATTCATCCAGACGATAAAGTTCGGCTGCGCGAGCGCATGCTGGCGCACCTGAAGGGCGAGACGGCCTCCTACGATGTTGAAGTGCGCATGCGGAGCCGGAGCGGTGACTGGCACTGGATCCTGAGCAAGGGGAAAGTGGTTTCCAGAGATGCAAACGGCTGGGCATTGCGCGCCACGGGCACCCATCTTGATGTCACGCTGCGCAAAGAGGCTGAAGAAGCGCTGCGCCTGTCCCAGGAGTTATTCCGACTTATGTATGAGGAATCGCCGCTGGGCCTGGCGCTGTGCGCCATGGACGGGACCTTTGTTCAGGCGAATCGGGCCTATCTCAAGATTGTGGGCTATACGGAAGATGAGATTCGGATGCTACGCTATCTGGATATAACACCCGCGCGCTATAAGGAGTTGGAAGAGGTACAGCTCCAGTCGATGCGCGCCACGGGGCGCTACGGTCCCTATGAGAAGCTTTACATCAGCAAGAGCGGCGCTCTGGTTCCGGTGCTGCTCAATGGCTGTCTGGTGGAGGGGGCCGACGGCAAGGAGTACATCTGGTCGATCGTAGAGGATATCAGCGCGCGCAAGGCGGCGGAGCAGGCGATTGCAGAAGCGCGCGCCTACGAGCGGGAGATTGAAACGCGGATCGAGGAGACCCTGTTGCGGGGTCGACCACCGGCCCAGCTTGAGGGGGTGGAAATCGCGGCGATTACCGTTCCGAACCAACACCTGGACGGAGACTTCGCCGAGTTTATCCCGTTAAATCCCCGGTGTTTTGACGTTCTCGTGGGGGATGTCATGGGGAAGGGCATTTTCGCGGCCCTGGTGAGCGCCGGAGCGAAGAGCCGCTTTCTCCGCGCGCTGGCCTCCCAGTTGGCCCGTGCTCCCGGAGGGCGCCACCCTTCGCCCGCAGATCTGGTGGTCGCGGTACACCGGGATATCACGCGCCAGTTGATCGCTCTGGATTGCTTCCTTACCCTGTGCTACGCGCGCTTCGATCTTGACGCGGGTCGGGTGACCTATGTGGACTGCGGGCACACCAAGACGATTCGGTATCGGCCCGGCGACAACACCTGTGTGTTGCTGGAAGGCAGCAACGTGCCCATCGGCTTTCTCGAAGGGGAAGACTATGCGGAGCACGAGACGGACCTGCAGCCCGGCGATTTGTTCATTTTCTACTCCGACGGGCTGACCGAGACCCGGAATTCGGAGGGCACCATGTTCGGCGTGGAGCGGCTTCAGGAAGTAATCCGTATCCACGCATCCCTGGAGCCGGCGGGCCTGACCCACAAGGTGGTGGAACTGGTCGGCCAGTTTTCGGGGCTGGATTCGCCCGGAGACGATCAAACCTGCGTTACCGTAAAAATCCAGGATGCCCGCGAGGATGCCCGGACCATTGCAGAGCGGCTGAGCATTCTGGCGGATCCAAACCAATTGGTTGTTGCCCGGACGTTTCTGCAGGAGCACCTCGCGTCCCACGCGGTGCTGCTGGGAGGTGAGGAAGACTTCAACCGAGTGGTACTGGCCTTCGTTGAGGCGCTTTCCAATATCGTCAAGCATTCATTCGGGGGGAGTTCGGGAAAGTCCATCGCCATCGAACTCCGCAGTTCCCGGAACCGGCTGAGCATTGCCATTACCCACGGCGGGGCTCCGTTTCGACCGCGGAGCACGCCCCTTCCCGACCCGAAGCAGAAACGCGAGGGGGGATATGGCCTGTACATCATGAACCGCTGCTTCGACCAGATTGCCTATGAGACGACGGGAACGGGCGCCCAGTGCATCACGCTGCTGAAGCTTTTTGCGCCAACCTGGCAGGTGCCACCACCGCCAGACTCCCAGAACGGTGAAATGGGCGTGTAACGGAGCCGGATGGCTTGAAATAGGTGGAGTGGCCCTATACAGTAGTGCCTCTGGAAGTACGGGCGATCGCTTCCACGCGTCGGCGCGTCCGGGCTTTCGCCTCTTTGTAGGAATCACTCATGTCTGAACCCGTAGCCCTGGCGGTTGCCGCCCATCCCGACGATATTGAATTCATGATGACCGGAACCCTGCTTCTGTTGGGGAAGGCCGGTTACAAACTCCACATGATCAACCTGGCTTCGGGTTGCTGCGGCTCGATGGACGAAAACCGCCAGACCATCGCCACGCGACGTCTGAATGAAGCGCGGGAGGCGGCGCGGGTCGTGGGAGCCAAGCTGCACGACCCCATCGCCGATGATCTGGAGGTCTTCTACACCAAGGAGTTGATTCAGAAAATGTGCGCGGTCGTGCGGGTCGCCCGCCCGACCATCATGCTGCTTCCGTCACCCGAAGACTATATGGAAGACCACATGACGTCGAGCCGCCTCGCGGTGACGGCGGCCTTCGTGCGCGGCATGCCCAATTTCCTCACGGCGCCGCCGCGTAATCCCACGTCCCAGCCGGTCACGCTCTATCACGCACTGCCCTATGGTTTGCGCGACGGCATGCGGCGGGTGGTGCGTCCGGGACAGTTTGTCGACATAACCTCGGTGCTGAAAGAGAAGCGTGCCGCGCTGGCCTGCCACCGCAGCCAGAAGGAATGGCTCGACAAGACTCAGGGCGTCGACTCGTATCTGGACACGATGGAAAATATGTCGGAAGAAGTGGGGCGCTGGAGTACGGTCTTTCCCTATGCCGAAGGATGGCGTCGCCACTCACACCTGGGATTTTGCGACGAGAGCGCCGATCCCCTGACGGAAGCGCTGGGGGACAAGGTCCTTACTTCAGTAGCGTATGAGCGGGAATTGAAACAGGATCCGCTCCGGGCGATGAAGCGCTATCGGCAGCGGAACTGAACCAGGCACGACCGAAATAGCACTTGCCGCTAAGCCAGAGCCACTGGTGGCCCGCATGGGCGATCACCCGTGGTATGACATAGGAGCGTACTATTTCGTCTTCTTCGGAGGCGGGAATCAGATCGCGCTCCGTGAAGAACGAATCCCTGATCCGCTGATAAATTGGAGTCATTAGGGTACTCCTGAATAGGTACGTGTCTGCAAGATAGTACCGCAATATCGCTCAAATGTCACTATTCATACGAAGGTTTCAAGCCTGAAAGCGTCCGTATTGAGGGCGGGACATTGCCGCGCTGGCCATTCAGGGTACTGTATGTAGGAATCCGACCGGGACTCGAGATGCGTAAGTCGTTTCAATATATCGGTTTGTTGGCTTCCGTCCTGTTGCTGGGCGGTTGCCCGCTTCTCAACCAGTTCCTGGATGCGCCCGAAAGCGCCTTTGAGGGGACGCCCATCTCGGGCGATGCCCCACTGACCGTGCTCTTCTCGGATCGATCCGAGGCCGGCTCAACCAATATCACGGAATGGCAGTGGGATTTTGGCGATGGCTCAACGTCCATGCTTCGGAATCCAAGTCATATCTACACGGATCCGGGCAGCTACACCGTGTCGCTTACGGTGACCACCAGTGTGGGAACCCACACCGCGCTGCGACGAGATTATATTCACGTGGTGGAAAAGCCCGAAGCCGATTTTATCGCCTTCCCTGTTTCCGGCGGCGCGCCGCTGACCGTTTCCTTCGCCGACACCTCTTCACCCGGTTCCGCGGCCATCACGGCGTGGGCGTGGAATTTCGGCGATCGGACCCCGATCGGAGCGGAGCAGAACCCGAATCATGTCTACACGGCCCCGGGCCTCTATACCGTCTCTCTGACCGTAACCACCACAGCCGGGATCGACAAGGAGACCAAGGTTCAGTTCATCAATGTCGCCGGCGCGCCCGTGGCTGATTTTACGTCGGACATCAGCTCGGGTGTGGCCCCGCTGGCCGTGAAGTTCACCGATAGCTCCGCCACCGGTTCGGCTACGGTCCTCTCTCGCGCCTGGGAGTTTGGCGATGGCGGCTTGTCGACTGAGCAAAACCCTTCCCATACGTATACCGCTTCGGGCGTGTATTCCGTTTCGCTGACCGTGGAGACCACGGCGGGAACGGACAAGGTCACTAAGGCCCAGTACATCACGGTGGAGCAGGGGCCGGATGCGGCCTTTTCGGGGGCGCCCCTTTCGGGCCCCGCGCCCCTCTCTGTCGTCTTTACGGATGAATCGATTCCGGGTACCCAGGCAATTACCCGCCGCCAGTGGGACTTCGGCGATGGCGGACTCCTCAGCACCCTGACCAACCCCTCGCGCGTATACACGAAGCCGGGGACGTATGATGTTTCCCTTCGCGTGACGACGCCCGCCGGCACGGACACCCTGTTAAAGCCCGGGTACATCACGGTGACGCCCGGGGTGGCCTTCAGCGCGGCTCCGAGTGTGGGGAAGGGCGCCTTGTCGGTACAATTCACGGATCAGTCGGCCCTCGGGAACTTCGCGGCCAGCGCCTATGCCTGGAACTTTGGTGATGGCGGAAGCAGCACTGAACCCAGCCCTTCCCACACCTACGGGACCCCCGGGGTCTACGACGTGTCGCTCGCGGTTACAACGGCGCTGGGCGAGAGTGTCTCGATGCGCGCCGGACTGATTACGGTGAACCCGGACGCCGAGTTCTCCGCCGCGCCCGCCAACGGCTCCCCCCCGCTGAACGTGGCGTTCAAGGATACGACGGCGCCGGGCGCCATGACGATCACGGGCTGGAAATGGAGCTTCGGCGATGGCGCTTCAAGCACGGAGCAGAATCCCAGCCATGCCTACACCGTGCCGGGTCGGTACACGGTCGCACTTCAGACCACCACGGCGGGCGGCGTGGATACGGAGCAGAAGACCGCGCTGGTGGAGGTGAAGCCTGTGGTTGATTTCACCGTCGACTCACCGACGGGTCAGGGGTCCCTCACGGCGGCCTTTGAAGATACCAGCAACGCGGGCAATCTCAATATCCTTGGGTGGCACTGGGACTTTGGTGACGGAACGAGCAGCGCGGAACGCAATCCGACCCACACGTATGGCGCGATTGGCGCCTATGATGTGGCCTTGACGATTACCACGTTGCTCGGGGATGAGCGCAGGGTGAAGGCGGGCTTCGTCCGCGTAGCTCCCGCGGTGGACTTCGAGGCGGACAAGGTCAATGGCGCCGGCGCGCTCACCGTGGCCTTCACGGACAAGACCGAGCCGGGCGCGCTTGAGATCGAATCGTGGTTGTGGGATTTCGGCGATGGCAAGAACAGTGATGAGCAGAACCCCCGACATGACTATACGCCGGGGCTCTTCAATGTTGGCCTGACGGTGACCACGAGTCAGGGCGAGACGTCCACGGTCAAGGAGGCGATGATTCTGGTGACCCCGGAGGTCATCATCGGCGTAGTGCAGCCGACCGGCCCCGCGCCCTTCGAGGCGTCCCTGCTGGACCTTACGCAGGTGGGCGCCTTTGTCGTGGAGGGTCGGCTCTGGGATCTGGGAGACGGAACAACCAGCGAAGAGAAGGACCCCGTTCATAGCTACGAGGAGCCGGGCAAGTACAGCGTCAAACTTACGTTGATCACGAATGGTGGCGAGTTTTCAAAGACGATTGCGGACTACATCACCGCACAACGCGGCCCGACCGCGGCCTTTTCCCATACCGTGATTCGGGGCGGCGCGCCAGCCGACCCGGTAACGGTTTCCTACGCGAGTATGGCCCTGCCCGGTGACGCGCCAATCTTGAATCAGGAGTGGGACTTTGGCGAATCCGCCATCGCCACCGAGGAGGCGACCACGGAGGCGAACCCAACGGTCACCTATCCCGGGACCCTGTTCGACACGATCCCGCAGGACGTCTCCCTCACCGTGCGCACGGTCATCGCCGAGGATGTACTGATCAAGAAGAATCTATTCGGCGCGCCCGAGGCGAAATCGCTGCTGTCAGCGTCGCTTCTGGACGAGGCCACGCTCACCGCCATTGCGACGGATTCGAGTGGTGATGTGTGGGCCATTGGGCTTGCGGAATCACCTGTCGTCTTGCGCCTGAACCCCGAGGGCGGGCAGCGATGGGGCGTGTTGCTTGACCCCGCGTCGGGCCTGGTGCTCCGCACCGTGCACGCCCCCGGCGATGGGACGGTGTACGTGGCGGGCGAGGAGGGCAAGGCTGCCTGGATCGCGCGCTTCGACGCGCGGGGCGAGCTGCTGTGGGAATTTCGCGATAACGCGACATCGGTCACTGCCGGATTGGCGCTGACCACGCGCGCGGATGGCTCGGTCGTGTGTGGCATGCGGCGCGAAGTTGAGCAAGGTGGATTCGGCCTTCACATGATGTCATTGGATGGTGAGGGGCGCGTGCTGGAAATCCATGCGGCAATGCTTCCCCTGGGCGAAGGCGACACGGTGCGGATCGCGACGGACGCCGATACTGTATGGGCGCTGGTGGGCAAAGGCGGCGACTCAGATAAGGTTGCGCGCCTTGACATGGGCAAGGATAGGACGGGTGCTGCGTGGGAAAACTTCGGCACGGCGCCCGGTGTTCCTGTGGCGATTTCCATGGTGGCAGACTCGCGGGGCGTCATTTGCGCGCTGGGCGATGTTGATTCGAGCCGCATCATCCGCGTGAAGCGTGGCGGTGTGGCCGAGGCGTTGTTGAACGTGCCCGGTGCTCTGATTGCGATCTCGGAAGCCCCTGACGGGCTCGAAGCGATATGGCTTTCACGTGACGGGGATAATGGCCGGTGGGAAGTCGGGCGAGAGCAAATCGGGGAGTAGGGACTGCACCGCTGGTTGCCAGGCGCCTCGCCATAGGCGACACTGTCTGTGGGCTACGGGAACAGCGCCCAGAGGTCTTCCGGCTTGGGGCAATCGCCATACTCGCAGAGTTCGAAGTATTCGGCGTGGGTGACCGTGTCCGCATGCAAGGCGCCGTAGCGACGGGCCAGCGTGATTCGGGATTTCTCGGCGCGGGATCTGAAATAAGGATCCCAGGTCTCCTTTAACCACACCAGCCGACCCTCAACATCGACCGGGGGCATGGACGAAGATTTCATGATCCAGGGCAGCCATTCATAGAACTGGGAGTCCATGGCGTCAAGCATGGTCCACTTCACGTCCATCACATCGCTCACATCCACGGCAACGTCCATCTGGAACGGAGAAGGACGGGTGAAGTCATCCATCATGTAGAGGAAGATCGGGTTCTTCTTCAGCGCGGGAATATGGGGGCAGAAGTTGGGCACCATGACCATGTAGGCCGCATCCTGAACCGTCATGGCGCAGTAGCGATGGTCGGGGTGGTAGTCGTAGGGGCGATGGGTCAGGACGATATCGGCCTCCCACTCGCGGATAATTCGGACGACTTCGCGCCGCAGCTCCATGGTGGGCATGAGCTCGCCATCGTGATGGTCAAGGACGAGATCGTGAAAGCCCCCGATTTCCGCCGATCGCCGGGCTTCCTCCCGACGGCGGACGGCGAGGGCGCCACCACTGATTTCGTGGTGGCCGATATCGCCATTGGTCATGGAGACGAGCAGAACACGATGTCCCGCCCTGGCCCATTTTACGAGGGTCCCGCCGGCGTAGACCTCGCCATCATCCGGATGGGCGCCAAAGCATACGATATTCATGGGCGTTACTGCGTGGCGCCAATGGCTTCCGTGGCCGCGGCATTGGCCGGGGCCGCAGGGACCTCAGGAGGGGCCGCGGCGGGGGCGGCTTCAGCGGGGGCCGCATCGGCTGCCGGGGCGACCGCCGGCGGGGCCAGCGCAGCGTCCGGCGCGGCAGGCGCTTCCGTGGGGTCGGCTGCGGGCGCGCCGGGCGTGGGGGCGGGCAATTCAGGCGCGGCCGTGGTTCCACCGGCGTAGTTGATGCGAAACGCATTGCCGATAAGATTGCCCGTATCCTCGGGGGTGCTGGTATAGGTGGCGGGATCTATGGTGGCGGGATCAGTGCCTGTGGGCGACATGATCACCTGGGCGGTAGCGGAGATAAGCATCGTGGTGGGCAGTTCGCCCAGGCCCTGGATGGCATCCACTCGAAATTCCATGGGGTGTCCGCTGCCGTCGGCCAGCCGATGCTGTGGGGCCGTGTGGGCGTCGAGAATGGTCAGGAAGCTCAGGAGCTCCTCCTTGCTGTTCTTACCAATTTCCCGAAACACCTTCCCGCGCACGGCCACGGGGCGGGCCGGGAAGCTGTCGGTGCTATTGAGCGCGACTTTGACCCAAAGCTCCGCCGGTTTTGGGTCGCTGATGGTCAATGTGACGCTGTTCAACCGCTGCTTGGCGCTTCGGAGCTCTTCCACGGCGATGCCCGGGACCGGACCGCTTTCAAGTGTCAACTCCAGCGCGACTTTCGCTTCCACGTCGCCCACATCGACCTTCTCGGTGTCCGTGACAACGGGGATTGCGGCGGTGGGGGAGCCTCCCGCCGCTGGGGGGACGGACACTTTTTCCTCGCTGCAGCCGCTAAGAGCCAGCACGAATATTGTCAACGCTACCATCAATTTCATGGTCTGTAACTCCCGATCGTTCAATGAATCCAAGACTATAATCGGACGATCAAACCATAAAGGCGTCCAGTTTCGCAAGTTGGTATGGAAGGGGGGGGATGGCGTCGAGCGGTGGAAGAACTCTGAACGGCAGGGACTAATTGTCTTCGCCATCTTCCTCTGGCGCTGGCCGCTGGAGACGTGCCTTGCGCAGGGCCGTGCGGAACTCCTCGCTGCCCAGGGTATCTTCGAAGAGCTCTTTCTCGCCCAGGCTGTATTGCATGCGGATGTAGCGCAAATCGAGGAGGGCCATGTACAGGGCGACCAACAGGGAGACCAGAAAGAGCCCCCAGTAGGCAATCTGATAGACCGGCTCGAGGCTGGTTACCCCGGGCCGGGTTCCGGACCAGGCCATGACGCCGCACACGGCCAGACTAATCAGGCCGATGCGTCGCCAGGTGCGCTGGTCAAGCAGGGTGTCGCGCTGCTTAGTTATAGGGCACCCACACTCTCTCTTCGTAAGTCTCGCCCGAGGGCGTGCGGACGATACGAACGTCGTAATGGCCTTTCTGGGTGCGGACCGGGGCGGTCTGCACGTTCTGCGGGTAGCTGCGCTGGCGACGTTCATCGACCTGATCGCCGACAATGGCGCCCGTGAGCGCGCCCGCGCCCGCGCCAATCAACGCACCCTCACCGGCATGGCCGGACTGATTGCCGATAATTGCGCCCGCACCGGCGCCAAGAAGCCCGCCGACAACGGCGCCGTCCTGCGTGGGGGTCGTGTTGCAGCCTGCGGCGAGGGTTGTCGCGGCGATCAGGCTGTAGAGGGCTAGTTTTTTCATTTTTACCACCTTTGCTTCGGGCCGGACTCACTGCGGTTGCGGCCCGCCTTTCCGTTAGTTTACCACGGAATTTCCGATATTTCATGACGAACTATTCTGCTCACCAGACGCGCTATACGGCGGTATATTCATGACATCTTGCGGCGAGGGCTTTCCCCGGCTATGATAGGCCTCATGATCGACGCACTGGCACCTCTGAGACCCATCGACGCCGCCCCCGTGGAGCACGAGGGCAGCACCTTTATTGTAATGCGGGACACGAGCGGCTATGTGGAGGAACAACTGGTGCTCACACCGGCGGCCTTCTTCATCGCTTCGCTATTGGACGGCCGCAAGGGAATCGGGGAACTGAAGGCGGCCTTCCGCCGTCAGTTTCACGGCGCTGAAGTGAGCGAGGCCCAGATCCGCGAAGTGGTGGAGTATCTCGACGACCACGGCTTCCTGCAGAACCACCAGTTTGAAGCAATCCGCGCACGGATCGACGGCGAGTTTGACGCATCCGACACGCGACCGGCCTGGCTTGCCGGGCGGGGCTATCCCGATGATGCCGTGGAACTGCGAGCGATGATCGACGGCTTCTTTACGAGCGAACAGGGTCCGGGCGCGGCGGACGCAGCGGTGGGGAGCGGGCATCTTCCCGGCCTGATCGTGCCCCACATCGATTTTCACCGGGGCCACGCGGGTTATGCCCACGGCTACAAACGACTCTTCGAACGGGACAAGCCCGAGGTGGTGTTTATCTTCGGCGTGGCCCATGCCGGTGCGCCGGTGCCCTTCATCCTGACGCGGAAGCACTTCGACACACCCTTCGGCACGCTGGAGACCGATCAGGAGATCGTATCGCGGCTGGTGGATGCCTGCGCGTGGGATCCCTTTGCGTGGGAGGGGCGGCACCGCACGGAACATTCCATCGAGTTTCAGGCGGTGATGCTGGCGTATCGCTATGGGCCCGATGTAAAGATAGTGCCGATCTTGTGCGCATCGTTGTGCGCGAGTTACGAAGACGACGCGCCAGGCGAAAACCCGGCCACGGCGCGTTTCCTGGAAGTGTGCAACGAAGTTGCTTCGGAGCCGGGCCGCAAGGTGGCGGTGATCGCCGGGGCGGATCTCGCCCATGTGGGGAAATGCTTTGGCGACGACTTTGATATCGACGACGCGGTAGTGCAAAAGGTGGCGGATCGGGACTATGAAGATCTGGCGCACGTGACCGAGGGGCCGGTGAACGCGGATGGCTTTTACAAGTCGGTGATGAAGGACCTCAACGAGCGCAAAGTCTGCGGGCTCAATTGCATCTATGCGACCTTGAAAACGCTGGACGGCGCCGTGGGGCCGGGAACAATGCACTATTATGGCTACGCCCCCGATCCTTCGGGCGGAATTGTCTCCTTCGCGAGCGTCACGCTTGAGTAGCTTCGCGGCGGGTCGAATTGGGCGCCTGCTCGGCCCCGGCTTTCCAGGCTGCGCCCTGCTGATGAGTGCGGGTCTTCTCGTTTTCCATCTCATCGTCAATCGACAGTACGGGTTTCACGGCGACGAGCTGTACTTTCTGGATTGCGGGCTCCACCCGGACTGGGGTTACGTGGATCACCCGCCCTTCACGCCACTTGTCGCACGTGCTGCCACTTCTCTCTTCGGCATCAATCTCTTCGCCTTTCGTCTCTTCCCGGCCCTGTCGCTGGCCTTGAGTTGCCTGCTGACCGGCTGGCTTGCACGGCGATTGGGCGCGGGGCGCTTTGGCGAATTTCTGGCCTGTTTCTGTTTTGCGATGGCGCCGATGATTACCCGAGTCGGCGCATTTCTGAATATTCCCAGCTTCGAACTGACCTTCTGGCTTGTTGCGGCGCACATTCTGGTGACCATCGAGCAACGCAACGGCGGGCGATGGTGGCTGGCCTTTGGCGCGGTATGTGGCCTGGCGCTGCTCAACAAGCACACGACCCTTTTCATGGGTACCGGCGTTGCCGTGGGCCTCATCATGACCCACCGCCGCCGCGATCTCCAGACGCCCTGGCCGTGGCTCGGCGGCGTCGTGGCTCTGGTGATATTCCTGCCCAACTTGCTCTGGCAATACCGGCACGACTGGGCCACCCTCGAATTTGTCAGAAACATTAACGCCGAGGTTATGGATTCCCGGCTCGTATTCGTGCTCGGCCAAATTGTGCTGATGAATTTGTTCAGTTGGTGCGTGCTGGGCGCGGGGTTGATATTCTACTTTCGGGATCCCGTGGGTCGACGCCACCGGATGCTCGCCTGGATATTCGTCGTCGTGCTAATCGTTCTGCTGATTTTGCGAGCCAAGGTTTACTATCTTC
>JBHEKR010000373.1:0-4009 GCA_041859365.1 Candidatus Hydrogenedentales bacterium | reverse complement strand
GCCGCGTGTTTGAAGTTGAAGCAGGTATATGCGAATATTGCGTTGGCTTGGGAACGGAGTCTTTCGCTATGACGCATTTGCCTCAAAAACGGCACTTTCATTTTCTGCACGATAGAATGGGCTGCGCTTCATTCGCCCTGTATCAATACCGATCTATCCTTCGGGCCGTGCACGTATGACGCCGGAAAACGCCGCCGAAGACACCAGAGACGATTTACTGAAGTCGGTGCAATCCGGAACCTTGTTGCGACTTGCTCCGGCAGTACTCCTTCTCGGAGGGTTACTCCTTTCTATTGGCCTCGCTATGAATTCCAAGGCGAATATTGAACACGAAGGCCGGCTGCAGTTCGAGCGCCGTGCGGATCGGCTCGTGCAGGGGATTCGGCAGCGAATCCGGCGCCCGGTATTTGGCCTGAAAGGCGCCAAGGGTATGTACCTCGCCAGCGAAAACGTGACGCGGAACGAGTTCACAGCCTACGTGGAATCGCAAGATCTGAAGGGGGAGTACCCCGGTGTCCTGGGCTTCGGATTCGTCGAGCGCGTCATGCGTTCTGAACTGGATGCCCACATAGCCCGGGAGCGGTCGGACGAAAGCCCAGAAAGCCCTGAATACAATGTTAGCTCTGTGGGCAGCAACGAAGTCATGTATGTGGTCAAGCATGTGGTTCCCCTCGAGCCAAACCGTGAAGCCTGGGGCTTCGATCTCGCCTCCGAACCGCGCCGCCGCGAAGCGGTAGAGCGTGCAATTCGGACCGGCGAGCCCGCCATGACCGCGCGGTTGAACCTGGTCCAGGACAACGAGGATCGGGCTGGATTCATCTACATGGTTCCAATCTACCAACGTGGCGCTGACGTGACTACGCCAGAGGCGCGGGAGCGGTCACTGCTGGGACTGGTCGATGCCCCTATCATCATTGAAGGCGCTCTCGGGGGAATCGGCGAACAGACCGAGGATCTGCTTCGTTTCGATATCTACGAAGCGTCTTCGGATGGGACTCCAGAGGTCCTCTTCGATTTTGACGCTCATCGCAATGATATTTCCGAACTGGAACCGAGCCCGCGGGACGAGGGCGGCCGATTCGAAATCACGGAGGATTTGAAAATCGGCGGGCGTACTTGGACCATCGCTATGGCATCCACGGAAAAGTTCGACGCAACTATCGCCGACTCCACACCAGCGATCATCGGCATGGGGGGTATAATTCTGAGTTTCCTGCTTGCGGCGTTCGCCTGGTCGTTGGGTCACAGTCGCGAGCATGCGCTTCGTCTGGCCACGGTGATGACGCGCGACCTGGCCGATGCGAAGGCGCGCGCGGATGCCGCAAACCAGTCCAAGACCGAGTTTCTGGCCAACATGAGCCATGAGATCCGCACGCCCCTCACATCCATCCTGGGCTATACCAATCTGCTCCGCGATGAGGGCGATATCAGCAAGGCCCCTCCGGAGCGTGTAAACGCACTCAACACCATTCAGTCTGCCGGCGAGCATCTGCTTACCGTGATCAACGATATTCTCGACCTTTCGAAGATCGAGGCAGGAAAGATCACCGTGGAAAAGGTCGAGACGCCGCTGGTCCAGCTTCTGGCGGGTATCGAAGGCCTGATGCGCCCCAGAGCCGCCGCCAAGGGGGTTTCACTTCATACCGAGTTCTGCACGCCGGTGCCGGACCGCATCATCAGCGATCCCACGCGGCTGCGCCAGATTCTCATGAATCTGATTGGGAACGCGGCCAAATTCACCACCAAAGGCGCGATCGACGTCCGGGTATACGTCAACACGACCGACACTGGCGGCCGGCTGCGCTTTGAAATCAAGGATACGGGCCCCGGCATGACGCCCGCCCAAACCCAGACCCTCTTCAAGCCCTTTACCCAGGCAGACACCTCGGTGACGCGTCGTCACGGCGGCACCGGACTGGGGCTGAGCATCAGCCGACGCCTTGCGGAGATTATGGGGGGCGACGTCAAGCTGGAGTCCTCCGAGCCCGGTGTCGGTTCGCTCTTCTCGCTGGAGTTGCCCTTCCTCGCCGTGGCCGACGCCCGATTGCTTCATGAATCCTGCGTCACCCGGACCGCCCAGGTGGAGGGCGAGGCCGCGGAGGGGCCCGGCTCCGTCGCCCCGCTGAGCCTGGATGGGCGCTACCTCCTGGCGGAGGACAATGTCGTGAACCAGCGACTGATCCTCTTTCACCTGAAAAAGGCCGGCGCCCAGGTGGATGTCACCGAGAACGGGCGCGAGGCGCTGGAAATGATTATCGCCGCCGATGCCGCAGGCAACTCCTATCATCTGTTGCTCACGGATATGCAAATGCCCGAGATGGACGGCTACACCCTGGCGCGCACCCTGCGCGACCGCGCAAACGACATACCCATCATCGCGCTGACGGCCCACGCCATGGCCGAGGATCGCCAGAAATGTATCGACGCCGGGTGCAATGACTACGTGACCAAACCGATTGACCGAGCCACATTGCTCGAAACGTGCCGACGTTGGGTCTACGCCAACGGCGGCGTACAGGAGATTGAAAGATGAGAAAAACTTTCCTGACGGCACTGTGCGCGCTCACTGCGATGGCATCGAGTGTGGATGCCGAAACGTGGCGTGTCTATGTGGGAACTTACACCAGCGGGGACAGCAAGGGAATCTATCAGCTCGATTTTGACGGCGATACCGGTGAAACGGCGCTGAAAGGCCTCGCCGTGGAAACGAAAAACCCGTCGTACCTCGCGCTCCACCCGAGCGCGCCCGTGCTCTACGCCTGCTCCGAGCTGGAGGATGGCGCAAACGTCGCCGCCTTCGCCATAGATGAAGCCAGCGGCGCGCTCAGCCTGATGAACGGTCAGCCCGCGGGCGGCAGCGCTTGTCATGTGGCCGTAAGTGGCGACGGAAAGTATGCTGCTGTAGCCAACTACGGCGCGGGCAGTTGCGCCGTGTATCCCATCAAGCCCGGCGGAGCACTCGGTGCGGCCATCGGCAACTTTCAGCACGAAGGCAGCAGCGTCCATCCCAAACGCCAGACCGCGCCTCATGCCCACTCGGCCAACTTCGATTCCAGTGGACGCTTCGTTATCGTACCTGACCTCGGCATCGACAAGCTCATGATCTACAAGGTCGATGGGGGAAAGGCCGTGCCCAACGATACCCCCTTCGCCACCGTCGAGTCTGGCGGCGGCCCGCGCCACTTCGACTTTCACCCGAAAATGCCCTGGGCCTACGTGGTCAACGAATTGGGTAATACGGTAACGGTATTCAAGTGGGATGGAAAGAAGGGTACTCTGGAGACCCTGGGAAGCGCAGGGACATTGCCGATAGACTTCACAGGCGAAAACACTACGGCCCACATTGAGGTTCACCCCTCCGGCAAATTTCTCTACGCCTCCAACCGCGGTCACGACAGCATCGCCGTCTTCGCCATCGACCAGGCCACTGGCATGGTCACCGCGAAAGGCCATACCAAGACCGGCGGCAAAACGCCCCGTAACTTCACCCAGGATCCTTCGGGCAAATTCATCCTCGCGGCCAACCAGAACAGCAACGACATCTTTGTGTTCGCCATCGATCAGGACACTGGCACCCTCACGCCGACCGGCACGAGAATCGAAGTGCCCGCCCCCGTGTGCCTGGTGTTTGCAAAGCCGCAGAGATCTCAAATTACGAAGGTGACCTCGCCTATCTCGAAGTAGACCGATTGTGGCTTAGCCTTCCAGGCTGAGACAAAGAGTTCTCAGACCTATAGGGCATCCCAGGGCTTGAAGGAGTCCTGTTACCACAACGCTTTAAGGAATCTCATCTTCGCGATCAACGTTGACTCCACAAATCAAAGTGCCTGCTTCTGCCCGCGGCGTGCTTTGTCTCAGCCTGGAAGGCTAGTGCGGCCGGGCAAGGTCGTGAAGTCTAGCGGGTGGGAATCCCGTCCCGGTAAGGTTGGCCACCGCCGGGTAGCGAGTCCTTGAAGGCCGAGGAGCAATCCTGAGTGATAAATTAGGCTTTAAGCGTAGGACCGCAAGC
>JBHEKR010000309.1:0-4193 GCA_041859365.1 Candidatus Hydrogenedentales bacterium | reverse complement strand
GCGACGTCCCCGTTCGTCCAACACTGGGGCTAGAACCGCATACTTCGCTGCGAGCGTTGATTCTAATACATGGTCACGTGTCATACTCAGAGTATAGCACAATCAAATCTCACTTGCTACTTTAATTTTGGCGCGAGCCCTAAACGGGATGTGATTCATCGGCAGGGACCTTACCTGATCGCAGGGACAACAGGGACAGATTAACCTGTCGTCACTGATGTCCTGGCCGTCCCTGCAACCGAGGCATGCTACTCCCCCGTCTTCATTTCGCCACCATACAATTCCGCAACCCGTTCCTTCACCAGTTCGGCCTTTACCTCCTCCGCCGGGATCACTGTACCAATCCTCAGATCAACCCGTGCCCAGATCCATCGGAGCGGGTTTCCCTTCAGGGCCCGGCCTTCGTTTCGGCTGAACCAACTGCCCCACATCCCGTGAAGCGCGATCGGCACCACGGGAGCGGGGTTCCGCTCCACGATCCGTTCGATGCCCGCCTTGAACTCGTTGAAGTTCCCGTCCCGTGTGATCTGGCCTTCGGGGAAGATGCAGACCACCTCACCATTTACCAGGGCCTCAGATATGTCTTCAAAGGCCTGCTTCAATACCGTGGGCGATTCCTTCGCCGACGCAATGGGGATTACCCGCGCGCCCTTGAAGAACCACTTCGCCACGGGGATCTTCATGAAGCTGTGGTGCATCACGAAGCGCGCGGGGCGGTGACAGGCGCCCGCGATGAGCAGCCAGTCTACGAAGGTCACATGATTGCTCGCCAGCACGGCGGGGCCTTCTTTGGGGATGTGTTCCTCGCCGGTTATCTTCAGCCGATAGAGTACGTTCGCCAGCATCCAGCAGCACAGGCGATACATGAATTCGGGGATCAGGAGGTAGATATACACCGCGATGGCCGCGTTCATCAGGGCCAGCACCAGAAAGATATAGGGCGCGGTGAGTCCCGCCTCTTGAAACACAATCAACAACACAGCGGAGGCCACCATGAACAGGGCGTTGACGATGTTGTTGCCCGCGATGACCGAGGCCCGCTGCGCGGCGTCAGATCGCTGCTGAATCATGGTGTTCAGCGGAACGATATAGCAACCGCCGAAAATGCTGAGGAGGAGGATGTCCGCCGTGATCCGGAGCCCCGTCCAATCGGACAAAAATGCGCGCAAGGTGAATTCACCCGCAAGGGAGGGCGTCCCCGCGAGAAATAGGTCGAGGGCGAATATCGTCAGGCCCACGGAGCCGATGGGCACCAGGCCCAGCTCCAGACGGCCCTTGGAGAGGCGTTCGCACAGGATAGAGCCGATACCCACACCGACGGAGAACACCGCGAGAAAGAACGTGACCAGATGCTCCGTCCCCTGAAGCACATCCTTCGAAAAAACGGGGAACAAGGTCAGCATGCTTCCCCCGAAAAACCAGAACCATGAGATGCCCAGGATGGGCAGATAGATCCCCCGCGTCTGGCTCACGCCCCGGAGGATATGGAACGCGGCGGAGATCGGGTTCACATTGATCTTCTTGCCGGGATTGTTCGCGGGCGTAGGGAGGAGGAGAAAGGTCGCGAGCCAGCCCACCATCGCGACGACCAGCACTGCGGCGCTCACCCACCACGCGCCCCCCGGCAGCGCGATCAAAATACCGCCCGTCAAGGTGCCCAGAAGGATCGCGAGGAAAGTCGCCATCTCCACCAGGGCATTGCCACCCACCAGGTTCTCTTCGTCCAGGATCTCCGGCAGGATGCCGAATTTAATCGGGCCGAAGAAGGCCGAATGCACCCCCATGAGAAAGAGAACGATCAACAAGAGGCTCAGGTGTTCCGCAAAGAGCCCCACTGTCGCCAGGAGCATGATTAGGATTTCGGCAAACTTGATCCAGGGGATGATCCGCGTCTTCGGCCAGCGATCGGCCATCTGCCCCGCCACGGCGGAAAAGAGAAAGAAGGGCAGGATAAAAAGCCCGCCGCACAGCGCGACCGTGGAGGAGGGGTCCAGCCCGGCGATACCCATGGATTTGAAGGTCACGAGGATGATCAGGGCGTTCTTGAACACATTGTCGTTGAACGCGCCCAGCGCCTGAATCCAGAACAAGGGCGCAAAGCGCCGTTGGCGAAGTAGTCCCATGGAATGCATTGAAGTTGTTCCCTTTCAATTCACTGCTGTTGCTCAACACCATGCTACCACGTGATTGTTAGAAATGCAACAGTTAGTAGCGTGCGCCTTGGGCCGTTCCCCAATTCCCGAGACCCATGGTAAACTACCGCCAACCACCGGAGCCGCTCCATGAGCCACAACGCCTACGACCTCGCCCTCGAAGAAGCTTGGGAAGACGACCTGAAGCGTCGCTACCCGGAAACGGACTACGATCCCAACGGCAAGGCGAAGGAGGCCTTCCGCAACTACGACGAACCGGGGCGCGACACGGTCCGCGAGTTTTATCGCATCAATCACGAGCGCCAGACCCTCGACTTTGTCCTCGGCAAGAAAGCCGAGTTCAAACCGGGTCTCCATGGCAAGCGGAGCATCTGGGAGGCCATGGAGTTTCTGAACACGCTGGTGGACGACTCCGATCCCGACACCGAGATGTCTCAGATCCAGCATCTCTTGCAGACGGCCGAGGGCATCCGAAAAGATGGCCATCCCGACTGGTTTGTGCTCACCGGACTTATTCACGACCTCGGCAAGGTGCTCTGTCTTCACGGTGAGCCCCAGTGGGCCGTGGTGGGGGACACCTTTCCCGTGGGCTGCGCCTTTTCGGAGAAGGTGGTCTACCCGGAGTTCTTCGCGGCCAATCCCGATATCCACCGCCCCGAGCTTTCCACCGAATGCGGTATCTACGCACCCGGCTGTGGCCTGGACCAGGTTCACCTGAGCTGGGGCCACGACGAGTACCTGTATCAGGTTGTGAAGGACTACCTCCCCGAGGAAGCCCTCTACATGATCCGCTACCACTCCTTCTACGCAGCCCACCGCGAGCGGGCCTACGATCACCTCATGAACGATCACGACCAGGCTCAATTTCAGTGGGTCCGCGCCTTCAACCCCTACGACCTCTACACCAAGAGCGACGCCCCGCCCGATGTGGCGGCCCTCCGCCCATGGTATGAAGCCCTTATTCGGCGTTACTTTCCGGCGGAACTGGCCTGGTAGGTCCTTTATCATTCGGGAAAACAGTTGACACGCGCCGGGCGGAACCGTACTATGATTGTCACGAGAGAAACCGCTGGGGTACCCGGCATTCGCTGTCTGTTGAAATAAGGAGCAAACCATGCAACTAAAATATTCGTGGGCGGTAACCCTGATTGCGCTGGGCGCGGCCCTTACCGGCTGTACCACCATGGGGAATAAGACCGTCGTTCCCGCCTCCGTTACCGTGCCAGGCCCCGGGGAATACGTCAGCCTCCATGAAGTGATGGTGGTCGTGGACGCCTCCGGTTCCATGTACCCCGGAACTTCCTTCGCCTACGCCAAGGCCCTGACCCAGTCGATGGTCAAGGCCTTTCCCGACGGAACCTACAAGGCAGGGCTTCTGTCCTATGGCGGCGAGTGGACCTTTCAGTGGATTGATCACCCCCTCGTCCCGCTTAACCGAACGACCATGGAGGAGTCCGCTGACGACCTGCGCTTCCTCACCGGATCCACGCCCCTGAATGAAGCCATCGACCACGTGGGCAAGAAATACTTCAGCACGTCCGCCAACCGCGCCCTGATCATCATCTCCGACGGCAAAACCCCGTCTCATCCCTTGCTTGATACGGCCGTGAAGATGGCCTACGGCGGCAACCTCTGCATCCACACCATTCAGGTGAACGACGATGCGGCGGGCGGCAAACTCCTGGCCGATCTGGCCACCGTCACCCCCTGCGGCACCTTCCGCCATGGCGACAGCATCGCCACCGATTCCGGTATGGACGCCTTCATCCGCGAAGTCTTCTTCCAGGATCTTGCGGTGCTCGAAACGGTATCCGCCGACGGAAGCCGGAACGTGCTGGGCATCGTTTACTTCGACACCGACAAGTCCGTCGTGAAGAGTGAATACTTCGACATGCTGAATAATGTCGCCGCCACGATCAAGTCGACGCCAGGCATGATCGTTCGGGTACAGGGTCACACCGACTACACCGCCTCCAACGGCTATAACATGGCCCTTTCCAAGCGCCGTGCCGAAGCCGTTGCCGCCGCCCTTCGCGCTCA